>CAYSPU010000244.1:0-8743 GCA_964432995.1 uncultured Verrucomicrobiota bacterium | reverse complement strand
AAGGCCCAGCGCACCATGTGCGTGAATAACCAGAAACAACTGGGCCTCGCCTGCCACATGTACGCAGGCGACAACCAGGAACGGCTCCCCTTCCCCAACTGGAATCCGCCCTGGGTCGTCGGGTGGCTCTACGAACCCGTGAACGGTGCGGTGCCCAACCTCTTCGCCGCCCCCTACTCCACCAACCACGCGTTGGCCTACCAGGGCGGCCAGCTCTGGACCACCATGCAGAACGAACGCAGCTATCGCTGCCCGATCGACCGCACCAATACCCCCACCTTCAAAGCCCGCGCCAACAAACTCGCCACCTACGTCATGAATGGCGCCGTCTGCGGCTATGGCGACCTCAAGCCGGATGGCCTCTCCTACAAGTTGACCGACTTCGAACCCAGCGCCTTCATGATGTGGGAGCCGGATGATGCCAATGTCACCCTCGGCTACGGCTACAACGACGGCTCCAGCTACCCAGACCCCGCAATCGACGGCGGTCTCGGCCGACGCCACGGCAAGCAGGGAGGTATCGTGCTGGCCGTCGACGCCCACGTGGAGTACATCAAATACGAGACTTGGCTGAAGGAATCCCAACTAACGACCAAGAACCGGATGTACTGCCACCCCGGCACCGCCGACGGCCGGTAGCCGGATCGCCCGGACACGCACCCTTGCAGCGCGTGCAACCTGCGCTCTAGTCGTCCGCCGGATGCGGATACACAAAGCCCGCCCGGACCGGCACGGGCATCGGGTGATCCGCCCCCTTCACGGAGCGCCAGACAACCTCGTTCAACAACAGATCGTCGGCGGCATCCTCCTGACTGAAGTCCATCTTCTCCGAGGCCGCGCTGCCCCAGGCGCTCGCCGCATTCCTCGCTTCCAGGTCCACCTGCGCCGGCAGGGCTTGATACGGCCGCAAATCCGGCTCGGATTGGAACGAGTGGAACATCGGCGTCGCGGCGGCATCGAACTGCGTCATCGGCTGCAATCCCAGGATCAACTCCATCGTGCGCAGCATGCTGCTCGTCGAATAGAGCGTCGAGTCCACCGCACCGCGCCGCACGTACGGACTGACGACCAGCGCCACCGTCCGGTGGGCGTCCACGTGGTCCGCACCGTTCTGGGCGTCGTCCTCCACCACGAAGATCGCGGTCTCCGGCCAGAACCTGGACCGGCTGACGGCTTCCACTACCCGGCCCAGGGCCAGATCGTTCTCGGCCACAAACGCCGTCGGCGTTTTCGCGCCCGCCGAGGTCCCCGACGTATGATCGTTCGGAAGGCGCACGATCTGCAGTCGGGGCATGTCGCCCTCGGCCTCGAACCGCTTGAGTTCGGCAATGAACCGCTCCACCCGCAGCAGGTCCGAGTAGTTCATGTCGAAGCTCCGGTACCAGGGATCGAAGTGGCCTTCGAGCGATTTCACCTTCGCCCGGCCGGCGTCTTTGGCCGTCTTCCCGTTGGCAATGAACTCCCCGTAGCTGCGGTAGCTCACCCCAGCCGCGCGCGCCCGGTCCCACAGGTAACCGCCCGCCGGCGCCGCCACGGGAAATCCCCCCTCGCTCGGGTACGGGAACTTCTTGCTGCGGTTGTGGCCGTAGCTCAGCGGCCAACTCTTCTCGACAAAGTCCGTCGCATACGCACCCATCGTCCACTCGTGGCCGTCGGCGCTGACTTCGCCCTCCACGTAGAAGTTGTCCAGCAGCACGAACTCCCTCGCCAACTGATGATGGTTCGGCGTGACGCGCTCCGGGAACAAACAGATGTCCGGATCCCCGTTGCCCTCGGGCATGTCGCCGAACACCTGGTCGTAGGTCCGATTCTCCTTGATCACGTAAATGCAGTAGCGGATCGGGCTCGGATCCCCCGGCCGCCGCGGAATCGGATTCCCAGCCGAAGGCGCCGCCGCCACCTGGGCATCGGGCTGCAGCGGACTGCACCGACGTGCCTGAGCCGTCCACTCCTTCAACTGTCGTTCCAACTGCCGGCGGTCCGGCAACTCGATGATGCCCAGGGTTCCCTGGAACAAACCGCCGATGTACTCGACGACGCTCTTGGGCGCCTTGCCGCCGGGGCGAGGCCCGTCGGGATTGGCCTTCGACTGCAGCCCCTTGCCGCTTGCCACCAGGAGTCGACGGCCGTCCGGCGTCACGCGCACCGACGTCGGATACCAACCGGTCGGAACATGACCCAGTGACCGGCTACGCCCGGGCTTCGCCACATCGAACACCGCCACCGTGTTGTTGCAGGCGTTCGCCACGAACAGCGCCTTCTCGTCCGGCGACAGCGCCAGACTGTTCGGCGTCGATCCCGGAGGCACCGACGGGTAGAGCGCGGCGCTCAGCGTCTCGAGCGCCCGCCCCGCCTTCGCATCGAAGACCGTCACCGTGTTCCGGCTCGCGTTGGCCACAAACAGGTAGCGACCGCGGCCCGCCAGCAACATCTCGTTCGGATGCTCCTCCGTCCGCCACCGGGCCAGGACCTTCAGTGTGCGAGCATCCAGCACCGCCACCGTCGCCTGGGCCCACAGACTCACATAGAGCCGCTGCCGACCCTCATCCAACAGACACGTGAACGGAAACGGCGCGTCGGCGCGGGTCGGATCCCGCAGCGCCTCGTCGCGTTTGGTGATCGCCTCGAGATCGGGATCATCACCGCCGTGGCCCACCCCGCGGAAGCCGTCGTCTTCTTCCGACGCCGTCGCGCTGAGAAGAACCTCCCGCACCTCGTCTTCCCGCTCCAGACTCAGCCGCGAGACCGACTGCCCCCAAACATTCGCGACGAACAGGGTCTTGCCGTCGCGCGTCAGCGCCAAACCGCCCGGGATCCCGCGTTGCTTGGGATCGCGCACGCGCAACGTTCGGTCCGAAACGAGCTGCCCGTCGGCAAATCGAAACACCACCACCGTCTCGGCAGGCGCGCCGCTGCAGAAAAGGCGCTGGCCATCCGCAGAAAACGCGATGCCGTAGAACGTCACCTCGAGCGGCGCGCGACTGGCCACGCGCCATTCCCGGAGATCGACCACGCGAACCTCGTGCTGTCCGTACCCGGCGTGCAGCACGGCGGCGTAACGGCCCGCCGGGTGCACGGCGATGTTTACCGGGAAATCGCCCACCGGCAATTGATCGCCCACCGGCTGCAGCGACCAGCCGTTCGGCAGCAGAACCGATCCATCCGGCCGGCTGCCGGGAAGCTCGCTCATGGATCCAGCAAGAGCCGTCGGCCCGGAACCGCTGATCCCAAGGGTAAGCGTGAAGAGGAACACCGCCAGCCGTCGGAATGGCAATCGCATCGCGCGCCGTTATGCCAATCACACGCGGCCCCGTAAAGGCACAATCACGCGTGGGGTCACACCCGAAGCGTCACGCACCCGCCCGGCCAGCCAACCGAACTCCCCAGACCTCACGAAACAGCCCTCTGCAATCCCTCCCGGAGCCGACAGAGTGCCCGTCCGCAGGGACGAAACCGCGCGTTGACCGGGGACGACCGAACCCTCAGCACCACTTACGCGAGGATCCGGGGGAATCCCAGGTTTTCACAGAAGCAGGCCGCCAAGAACGCTAAGATCCGACGTGAACATCTGGAGACCCCTTTGCGGCCCTTTGCGAGCTTCTGTTCAATTCCAGTCACAGTCACTCCCGCTTCCGGGGAGAACACTGTGGTCATTGAAGCACAATAGCCGCCGATGACGTTGCCTTCGTCTCCGTGCGCAACGCTGGGCATCCGTTCGCACCGTTTCCTCTTGCGTCTTCTGTGCTTTTTGGCGGCTATTCCCTCCGATGAGAGACAGCCCGATGACCATCATCGGTGGGCAGCCGCTCTTCTCGGCATCTCCTCCAATCACTCCATGAAACTGCGCTGTCTCGCCTTCGTGGTCGCCCTTCTTGCGGCGCTCGTTTCCGCCGCGGCCGCGCGCCAGCCCAACATCCTGCTCTTGTTCGCGGACGACCAGCGAGCCGACACGATAGGCGCCTGGGGCAATCCCCACATCCGGACGCCCCATCTGGATCGCCTAGCCGCCGCGGGCTTCAGCTTTCGCGGCAACTACTGTTTCGGAGGCAACAGCGGCGCCGTTTGTGTGCCCAGCCGCGCGATGCTCCTGAGCGGCAAGACCTGGTTCCACGTCAACACAGCGACTCTGGAAGGAACCAAGCTGCTGCCGGAGCTTCTCGGCGAACACGGTTACGTCACCTTTGGGACCGGCAAATGGCACAACGGCCAGGCTTCCTGGTTGCGCGCCTTCCAGCAAGGCCAGGCCGTCACGTTCGGCGGCATGTCCGATCACACCAAGGTCCCGATCCGCGACCTCGGCCCCGATGGCAAACTCACCGCCGAACGCCTCGGCCGGAAGTTCTCCAGCGTGTTGTTTGCCGATGCCGCCATCCGCTTTCTCAAACACCACAAGGGACCCCAACCGTTCTTCCTCTACGTGGCGTTTACTGCACCGCACGATCCCCGGATGCCGCCCCTCGCCTTTCGGGAAGCGTACTATCGGAATCGCCCGCCGCTGCCGGCGAACTTCCTCCCCCAACTGCCGTTCGACAACGGAATGATGGCCGGTGGGCGCGACGAGAACCTGGCCGCCTGGCCGCGCACCGAAGCCGTCATCCGCGATCAATTGGCCGAGTACTATGGACTCATCACCCACCTCGATAAACAGATCGGCCGTCTGCTCGCCGCCCTCAAGCGGTCCGGCCAAGCGGAGAACACGCTGATCCTCTACGCCGCCGATAACGGACTCGCCCTCGGCAGCCACGGTCTGTTGGGCAAGCAAAGCGTGTTCGAACACAGCATGCGAGTCCCCCTGATCCTTGCGGGCCCGGGCATCCCCGCCGGCCGATCCACGGAGGCCTTCACCTATCTGTTCGACCTCTTTCCCACCCTCTGCGACGTGATTGGCCTCCCCGCGCCCGCAGATCTGGAAGGAGAAAGCCTCCGCCCCCTCTGGGAGGCCAGGAAAGACCGCGTTCGTGATTCGGTCTTCCTGCCGTTCCTCGACATCCAGCGTTCTGTCCGGGACGACCGTTGGAAGCTCATCGTCTACCCGAAGATTGGCTACCGACAGTTGTTCGACCTGCAAACGGATCCCTGCGAGAACAGGAATCTAATCGAGCACGACGAGTTTGCCCCGCACGTGGAGCGATTGCAGCAGCTGATGCAGCAATGGCAGACCCGCGTCGGTGACCCTCTCCCGCTCCCCAAGGAATACCGCCCCCCCCCACCGATCGATCTGACCGGCCGAAAGCGAGAGCCCGATCAATGGCAACCGGAGTGGATTGTGAAGAAGTACTTCACCCGCGAATGAACCACCCCGCCCAGCACCGCCAGACATCTGCTCTTCCTCTCGCCCCCTTTGTGCGGCGTTGGAGTATGCCACGCTGGTTCCGGGGCCTGGAGGTCCTCCTGGGACTGCTGGTGTGGTGCGGCGGAAACACCCAGACTCTGCCCCAGAGCGACCCGCCCTTCAGCCCGGAGGAGTCTTCGCCCGTTGCCCTCGCCGTCACACCGGACGGAAAACGGCTCTGGATCGCCTGCGCCACCGAACCGCAATTGGTCGCCGTCGACTCGCCGGACGGCCGGATCGCGCGAAGGATTCGGATCCCAGCCACCCCGTCGGGGCTCGCGCTCTCACCAGATGGCACCCACCTGTACGTCACTTGCGCCGCGGCCAGCAGCACGGTCTGCGTGATCGAAGAGGCCACCGGCCAAACCACTCGCCAATTCCCCGCCGGGCATACCGCCACGGCACCCGTCCTTGGCCTGGACGGGCACACCCTCTATGTCTGCAACCGCTTCGACCACGACGTCTCCTTCATCCCACTGCCCGATGGTGGCCATTCGCGACGAGTCCATGTCCGGCGCGAGCCCATTGCCGCCGCCCTGACTCCCGACGGTCGGCATCTCCTCGTGGCCAACCACCTCCCCTCCGGACGCGCCGACGTACACTCCGTGGCGGCCTCGGTCAGCGTGATCGATACAACAACAGCTCAACTCGTCCAAGAGATCCCTCTTCCGGATGGCAGCGGCCTTCTGCGCGGCTTGTGCGTTTCCCCCGACGGTCGGTATGCCTGCGTCACCCACATCCTAGCCCGCTATCACTTTCTCCCGCGGATGGTCTACCTCGGCTGGATCAACCAGAATGCGATCAGCCTGATCGATCTCCACTCCTGGGCCCATCTGGCGACCGTAGCTCTCGACGAAAGCTCTCGCGGTGCCGGCAATCCTTGGGCGGTCGCCTGGACCGCCGACGGCCGGTTCCTCTGTGTCACCCACGCCGGCAAGCACGACCTCAGTTGCCTCGACGCCCCCGCGCTGCTCGACCGGCTCCTCGAACTGCCGCCTCGGTTCGGCTCACCGCGCACCCCTTCCGAGGAACGTTCGCTGCCCTATCGCATGCCCCGCTACGGCCCCGCCCGCTCGCGCGAGGAGGTCCCCTATGACTTCGCGTTTCTCAGCCAACTCCGCCAACGCCTCCCCTCGGCGGGGTACGGTCCCCGCGCCATTGCCGTTCGGCACGACATGGCCTACGTGGCCAACTGGTTTTCGGACTCGGTCAGCCTGGTGCCGTTGGCCGGGCAAACCTCGCAGGTCGCTACGGTGTCCCTGTCACCAACGAACCGGACGCCAACGGCCGCACGCCTGGGCGAGCGCTTCTTCAACGACGCTACTTTGTGCCGTCAAGGCTGGCAAAGCTGCGCCAGTTGTCACGATGCTGACGCCCGAGCCGATGCCTTGAATTGGGACCTGCTCAACGACGGCGCGCATAACCCCAAGAACACCCGTAGCCTGCTTCTCTCCCCGCAGACGCCGCCGATGATGAGCCTGGGCGTCCGGGATTCCGCCGCCACCGCCGCCCGCGCCGGTCTCCAGCACATTCTCTTCACCCGACCTTCGCCAGAGATCGCTCCCGCCATCGATGCCTACCTCGAGTCCCTCCACCCCGTGCCCAGCCCGCGGCTGGTTGGAGGCCGCTTGTCCGCCGCCGCCGCCCGGGGCCAAGCCCTCTTTCAGCGTGCCCAGGTCGGCTGCATCAACTGTCACCCGCCGCCTCTCTTCACCGACCTTGCCGCCCACACCGTAGGCACGGCCGGCGACTACGATCATGCCTCCGACCAGTTCGACACGCCAACCCTGGTCGAGTTGTGGCGCACCGCCCCCTACCTGCACAACGGTTCGGCCGCCACCGTGCACGACGTACTCCGTGCGCGCAATCCGAACGACGAACACGGCCACACCGCGCACCTCTCCCCCCAAGAAATCGATGACCTCGTCGAATACCTCCTCTCCCTTTGAGGCGGCCTGATTCCGCGCGTCGGGGTGCTGCCCCCCCGGACCGCGGCTCATCTCGAGCCGCAGCCAAGGGTGTGTGCGGTCTGCTGCGGGTCAGAAGACCCGCGGTCCGAAAGGGGAGGCACCGCGCGAGGGCAGTGATTCGATGCACCCACCGGGTTCCCGGAGCTGATTTCTCCGCTCGCCTTGGGCCCTGGAACGTGGTGAACTCAGGCTGAAGTCCCGTCTCACGTCCAGAACCGCTGGCGTCATCTTCACCGGGACGGCCAGCGGACTGGCGACTCGGGGATCATGCCGACGAACCCGTCAGCCGACGCGTCCGCGCCGCGAACTGCAACTGAGTTCGCGACGACACACTGGAGCGTCGTCCTCGCAGCGGGTGACAGTGACTCCCCCGCGGCCGCGGAATCGCTCGAGACGCTCTGCCGGGCCTACTGGTATCCCCTCTATGCCTATGTGCGGCGACGGGGGCACCGCCCCGAAGAAGCCCAGGATCTGACCCAGGAGTTCTTCGCACACTTGTTGGCCCGCAAGGCGTTCGAGCATCTCACCCGTGAAGGGGGAAAGTTCCGATCCTTCCTGCTGAAGGCACTCAACCACTTTCTCATTAACGAGTGGGAACACTGCCGCGCCCAAAAACGCGATCGACAGAAGGTGGCCTTTTCCCTGGATGCACTCGACGCGGAGGCGAGGTATCGCCTCGAGCCAGCCGACGAGGTCACCCCCGAGATCCTCTATGAGCGACAGTGGGCGGATGCGTTGCTTAAACAGGTCATGAAGCGGTTGGGCGAGGAATACGCGAGCGAGGGCAAGCGGGACTTGTTCGTTCGGCTGCAGCCGTGTCTGACGGGCGCCGAACTGAGGATTCCCTACGCGACGCTGGCCGCAGACTTGGGGTTGACTGAAGCCGCGGTCAAGATGGCCGTGTACCGGCTGCGAAAGCGGTACGGCGAGCTGCTGCGAGCCGAGATCGCCCAGACGGTCGCCCGCCCAGAGCAAATCAACGACGAGATCCAGCGCCTGATCGCCGTCAGCGCCCAGTGAAAATGCCGGATGGCCCGTTACCCCTGGGGTCTTGCCTGTGGTAATGGAGTGTTGGCCGTAGCCATGACGTCGCCACAACATTGTTCCGAGTGCGGTGCGGCAATCCCCGCAGGCAAGGCCAATGGGCTGTGCACCCGGTGTCTCCTGGCACTGGGGCTCAACGCTGCCCCTTCCTCGACTCAATCCCCCCTCTCCCCTCTCCCCTCTCCCATCTCCAACGCCCCCTCCCCGATGGGCGCGGGCCAGTCCTTTGGCGATTGCGAGTTGCTCGAGGAGATCGCCCGGGGCGGCATGGGCATCGTCTACAAGGCGCGCCAGGTCAGCCTCGACCGGATCGTGGCGGTGAAGCTGTTGCTGTTTGGCGCCCTGGCCAGTCCGGAATACGTCAAACGCTTCCGCGCGGAGGCCTCGGTGGCCACCA
>CAYSPU010000243.1:6523-8799 GCA_964432995.1 uncultured Verrucomicrobiota bacterium | reverse complement strand
TGCGAAGCTGGATGGACGCCGTCACCGGCGACGACCCGGGCAGATCCCCAAATACGGGATCGGGGGAAATGGACAGGACCGGGTCCGGTCGCAGTTGGAGGAGGGCGGTCTTGCCTCCGTCACGAACGGCCTTGACGGTTGAGGCATCAATACGGCCACCGAGGAAGAAGGCGTTGTCGATGTACCCGACCCAGCCTTCGCCGCCGGCCGGGGCGATGGCCCCGATGGCGGCCGTGGCGGCGCCGGCCCCCAGCGTGGCGGTGTGGCTGACCACTTCGGGATCGTCACCGAGACTGGCGACGTCGACGTCCACGTAGAGAGTCAACTGGGTGTTGGGCTGGTCGTAGACCGCCGCGACGAAGGTCCACTCGTCCGGGCCGATGGGCGTCAGCGCCGGGTTTCCCACACTCACGCCATTCCCCGTGAACGCCGAATAGCAGAAGCCTCCGTTGCGCGTGTCGAGGCCGATGACACGGTCCCAGCCGCCGTCGTCGTGGCCCATGACCTTGTACAGGCCGGCGTCGGGGAGAGTGGCGATCGAGGTGACGGGCCGCACCCATGCGCCCATGGTCAGGATGGGGACAGCGCTCGGGTTGATGTCGAGCGGCACCTCCCACCGTTGGCCGCCGTCAAACAGGTAGCCACCGCCCGCGACGCCGCCGCCGGCGTCGTACGTCGGATCGAACGCGGCATCGACGCTCTGGAGCGTACGACCGTTGCCCGAGTCGTCCTTTGTGGGCGCGGCCCCGTCGTCAAAGGAGTAAAAACCCAGCAGCGCGTTGGCGGTGACCTGGGCGCTCAGGTCGTACTCGATCGTCGGCGTGCTGGCGTCGTTGCTCTCGATCGTTGCCGTCGCCGCGAAGCCCCCCACCTGTCCCTTGGTGTCGAAGGTCACCTCGATGGTGCCGGTCGCGCCTGGCGCCAGGGTTGGCGGGTAACTCGCCACCGTGAAGTGCGCCGAATCGACCCCGCTGATGGTGATCTGGCTGATGGTGAGCGTGTCGAACAAGCCGTCGTTGCGAACGCCGAACGCGAGGGTCTGGACCTGCGGGAGCGCCGCCAAGTCCTGCAAATTGGGAGCCGAAACGATCGCCAGATCGGGGTCGTCGCCAACCTGCGCGCTGGCGTCGATCGACACCGTCGGAGTCGTGGGGTCATTGCACGCGATGACGAGCGTCCCCGCGAAGGCCCCCACCTCGCCTTGGGAATCGAAAGTGAAATCGATCGTGGCGCCGGCCCCCGGGGCCAGGCTGGCCGGAAACGCCGTGACCGCGTAACGACCCGCGTCCGCGCCCGCCACTGTCACGCCGGAAATCGTCAGCGTTTGCGCAACGCCCACGTTCTGGATCCCGAAGGAGAACGACTGCACGGCCGGGGACTTGGCCAGGTTCCGCAGAGCGGGCACGCTGGTGACCCTCAGATCCGGGTCCTCGCCGCCGCTCCCCAGAATCGCCCGTTTGCCGCCATCGCGGATGTCGGTCAACTGTTGGAGCGTCAGGACTTCATCGTAGAAGAAGACGTTGTCGATCGATCCTTGCCAGCCCTCATCCAGGTTGTCGGGCCGGAGGCTGCCGATGGCCACCGTCGCCTGGCCGCTGCCGAAGCTGGCCGGGTTGGACAAGACCTCGAGCGCATCGCCGATGGTGAGCGTGTCCAGGTCCACATACAGCGTCATCTGGCCGCCCCAGTCGTCGTACGTCACCGCCAGGAAGGTCCAGTCGTCTGTGCTCTTCGGAGCGGGCCCGCCGGGCGGCGGAACGCCACGTAGCGGAAGCCGCCGTTCCGATCGTCCAATCCCAGGGTCCGGTCATATCCGCCGTCGTCATGCCCCATCACCTTCCGGAGGCCGGCGGCCAGGCTCGACGTCTTGACCCATGCCCCCATCGTGAGGCTGGGCAGCGTGCTGTTGTTGATGTCGATCGGCGACACCCAGTGTTGTCCGCCATCGAAGGTGTAGGCCCCTCCCTGCACCCCTCCGCCGGCAACGTACTGCGGGTCGGTGAGGCCGACTCCGGTCATCAAATCATACCCGTTGCCGCTGTCGTCTCGGAGAGGCATGCCCGCGTCGTCGAACGAGTAGAATCCAACCAAACCCGCCTGCACCGGCATCCAGCCGAGGAGCAGACCCAAGACCGCGCCGACCAGCGAGCGCCGAAAACCTGAGGCAGCCCTGAGACAGCGTCGCCGCGTGGAATCCGAAGAGAAGAGCAGACCTGTGAATCCGCTTGACCGTGGGTTCATGGACCGAGAGAACGCCCTCGTGCCGATTCTGTCAA
>CAYSPU010000243.1:0-6513 GCA_964432995.1 uncultured Verrucomicrobiota bacterium | reverse complement strand
CCTGCCGGGAAACGAAGGCGTTCGGTCGTCAACGTCACAAGCCCAGCTCGCGCAACCTCCAACGCAACCCTGAACACCGCTTGCCGTCTTGGAGTGCGCTGCGGCCGCGGCGCTTTCTGGCGACGCGCCTTCGCGTCTGGCTGCTCGCGCTTGTGTTGGGTGCCGCACTGGAGTCTTCATCCTCCGGTGCCGTGGTGGACGCCCCTGCCGCCCCTGCCGCCCTTCCCTATCGCAGTCACCCTTTGACCCTGCCGGAGTCCGGTCAAACGGGTTTCACCAGACTGCCACCGGAAACGACCGGCATCTTCCACACCAACCATGTCTCCCCGGCTGGCCTCGCCCGGAACCAGGTTCTCGAACTCGGCTCCGGGGTGGCCCTCGGGGATGTGGACGGAGATGGGTGGGTGGACATCTACTTCTGCGCGCTCGAGGGCACCAACCGCTTGTACCGGAACCTGGGCAACTGGACCTTCGCTGACATCACGGCCACCGCCGGTGTCGGTTGCCCCGGGACCTTGTCCACCGGCGCGGTGTTTGCCGACACCGACGGCGATGGCGATCTCGATTTGCTGGTCAATTCACTTCGCGGCGGAACGCGGTTCTTCGCCAACGCCGGCCACGCCCGGTTCCTCGAGAGACAGGACCTCGGACTGCAGCACCCGCATGGAAGCACGACCCTCGCGCTGGGGGATGTCGATGGCGACCGGTGGCTCGATCTCTACGTCGCCACCTACCGCACCAACACCATCAAGGACTCGATGCGCGACCTCGAAGTCCATGTGAACACCGTGAACGGCCAACTCGTGGTCTCCCCCCCAAACCGCTTCATCCCCTTGGTCCTGAAAAGCGGCGGGGTCAGCCTCCTCGAATTGGGCGAACCGGACCTCCTCTTTCGCAACCGGGCCGGACGCGCGTTCGAGCGGCTGTCCTGGACGAACGGGACGTTCCTCGACGCATCGGGCGCTCCGCTGACCGAAGCCCCCCAAGGCTGGGGGCTGACCGTGGCCTTCCGCGATCTCAATGGTGACCGCGCCCCGGACATCTACGTCTGCAACGACTTCTTTCAGTCGCTGGACGAGATCTGGATCAACGACGGTCGTGGCCGGTTTCGGCCGCCGGCGCCGATGGCCCTGCGGCACACCAGCATGTCGTCCATGGCAATCGACTTCGCCGACCTCAACCGCGACGGTTTCGACGAGTTCCTCGTCACCGACATGCTCAGCCGCGAACACCAGCAACGCCAACGCCAGCGCGGCAGCCAAATCCACCTCCGCATGGACCTGCCCATCGACCACCCCTTCTTCCGCCCCGAGTACCCGCGCAACACCCTCTTCCTCAATCGCGGCGACGGCACCTACGCCGAGATCGCCGCGTTCAGCGGCCTCGACGCCTCCGAGTGGACCTGGAGCGTCGTTTTCCTCGACGTCGATCTCGATGGTTATGAGGACGTGCTGATCACGACCGGCAATCTGCGCGACGCCAACGACGCCGACTTCAGCCGCCCCGGCCCCGGGGGGATCGCGACCCGTTACGGAGGCAACCTCCGGTTCCCCCGCCTCGAGACTCCTACCCTTGCCTATCGCAACCAACACGACCTGACCTTCCGCGAATGCGGCGCCGCCTGGGGCTTCCACACCGTCGGCGTCTCCCAAGCCATGGCGGTGGCGGACCTGGACAACGACGGTGATCTCGACATCGTGGTGCCCACGGTGGACCAGCCCGCCGGTCTCTATCGCAACAACTCCGCGGCCCCACGCGTTGCCGTCCGCCTGCGCGGGACATCCCCAAACACCCAAGGCATCGGCAGCAAGATCTCCGTCCGCTCCGGTTCCCTCCCTGTCCAATCGCAGGAAGTCGTCTGCGGCGGCCGCTATCTCTCGGGCGACGACCCGATGCGCGTGTTCGCCGTGGACACGGCGCCGGGCCGCACCACCATTGAAGTCGCCTGGCGCAGCGGTCACCAGACGATCATCACCAGCGCCCAGGCAAACCATCTCTACGAAGTCGTCGAAGAACCGATCACGAATGCCCCATCGGCAACCACCGATGCGCAACTCCCCTCGAGCAGAGCTGGCGCCCCCGGCCCGGCGTCCGCCGGTTCCGCCGTCCGGTGGGGATCTGAGGTTCGGTTGCCGCTGTTCACCAACATCTCCGCCAGCCTCACCCAGCCTCATCACGACGCCCCCTACCCGGACTTTGAACGGCAACCCTGCCTCACCCGCCGCCTCAGCCACCTGGGTCCCGGCGTCACATGGTTCGATATCGACGGCAACGGAACCGAGGACCTCCTCGTCGGCGGAGGTCGCGACGGTTACCAGGTCCTCCATCTCAACGACGGACGCGGCGGCTTTCGCGCTCTGCACCCGAAGGACAAGGCCACCGGCGACCATACGACGACGTTGGCCTGGCACGAGGAACCACGTCGGGTCTCTCTGCTGGTCGGCACTTCCCAATACGAGGCCGACACGGACAATGGACCCGCCCTCATGACGCAAGACCCCCGTACCGGCGCGCTGCAGACCGTCACCACGATGCGCGCCAGCGTCGGGCCGCTCGCCCTGACCGTTCGGGAAGGACTCCCCCTCTTGTTCGTTGGCGGACGCGTCATCGCCGGTCGGTACCCCGAGGCCGCATCCTCCCAGTTGCTCGTCTTCACGAATGGAACCTGGACGATCGATTCGGCGAACACATCGCGGCTAACGAACCTCGGCCTCGTGAGCGGCGCGGTCTGGAGCGACCTGGATGGCGACGCAGACCCCGACCTGGTCTTGGCGTGCGAATGGGGCCCGGTTCGGGTGCTCCGATTCGTCGGCGGCCTCCTCGAGGACTTCACGGGCCGCCTCGGCCTCGCCGGCTACCGCGGCTGGTGGAACGGCGTTGCCACCGGCGACTTCGATGGCGACGGGCGGCTGGATCTGATCGCGACCAATTGGGGCCGAAACACCCGCTACCAAAAACACCGCGCGCGGCCCCTCCGGGTCTGCTTTGGCAATTGGAGTGGCGCCGAAGCCGTGGACCTGCTCGAAGCCTGCTACGAAGAAACACTCGCCCAGTATGTCCCCCTGCAGACGTTGGATCGACTCCGCGAGCAGCTCCCCGCCATGGCCGACCGGTTCCCCAGCTTCGCCGCCTACGCCCAGGCCGGCATCTCCAATGTGCTGGGCGAGGCCGCCGCGACCGCCTCCTCTTGGGAGGCGAACTGGCTGGAAAGCACCCTCTTCCTCAATCGCGGCGATCACTTCGAGGCCCACCCCCTCCCCGACGAAGCCCAGTTCGCCCCAGCCTTCGGCGCCTCCGTCGGCGACCTCGACGGCGACGGCTGCGAGGATGTCGTCCTCAGCCAGAACTTCTTTGGTGTCGAACCCGAGATCGCCCGTTTGGACGCCGGACGCGGTTTGCTGCTGAAAGGGGATGGCCACGGCGGATTCCAGGCCGTGCCCGGCCAGGAAAGCGGGATCATCCTCTACGGCGAACAACGGGGATGCGCATTGGGCGACTTGGACAAAGACGGACGGCCTGATCTGGCGGTCGGCCAGAACAACGGGCCCACCGGTCTGTTTCACAACCGGGGCGGCGCACCGGGACTCCGGGTGCGGCTGCGTGGTCCAACGGGCAACCCCGATGGTCTCGGCGCCGTCGTTCGCCTGAACTACGGCGATCGCTGGGGGCCGGCCCGCATCGTGCAGGCCGGCTCCGGCTACTGGTCGCAGGACAGCGTCGTCCCGATCCTCGGTCGCGCCGGACCGCCCTCCCACGTCTGGGTCCGCTGGCCCGGAGGCGCCGTCGCCCTGAACCCGGTCCCCAGCGGTGCCACCGAGGTCACCGTGTCAGCACCCACACCTTGACCGTCAGGATCCTGCCTCCACCGAAGGTCGCCGCGCCTTGCGCTGCGGCTCGGCAAAGCTGCATCCTGTAACCTCGCGGACAAGCACTCTCTCCAAGCCACTCGGACACAACTGGCCTTTTCGGACCGCGGCTCGTCCTCGGCACGCCGTAGTCCCGCGACGGCAGGACGGAGGCGGCTGGAGCCGCAGCCAAGGGTGTGCGCGCTCTGCTGCGGGTCAGAAGACCCGCGGTCCGAAACTGACAGCAGGCTGCACGACGGCGAGGCTGAACCACGTGTGCGGCCGGATCTCATCCTTTGTTCCGGACTCCCCGCCCGTTCTGCTTCGTTCGCAAGTCACTGGTCAATCCGCTTCGACCATGGCAGAGTGACGCCCGCCATGGCTCATGCCTCCCACCGGAAACGGATTGGAACCTCCCTGGGCATGCTCCTCGCCATCAGCGGAATCTGGGCTGCGTCTCCCGCGCTCCACTGGGAGCAACTTGCGCCTCTGCCGAATCGCCGCGGCCTGGCCGGCGCCTACGCCGGTGTCAGCAACGACGCCCTCCTCGTCGCCGGCGGCGCCAATTTCCCCTCCAAAATGCCCTGGGAGGGCGGCCGGAAGAAATGGCACGATCCCGTCTTCGTTCTGGACAAACCCGACGGCCGCTGGCGCCAAGCGGGGCGCCTGCCTCGCCCGCTCGCCTACGGGGTCAGCGTTTCCTTTGAAGACGCCGTCATCTGCGCCGGCGGCTGCGATGCCGTCCGGCACTATGCCGAAGTCTTCCGCCTCCAGTTGCGCGGTCGCAGACTGGTCACCACTCCCCTCCCCTCCCTTCCCTTGCCCCTCGCGTATATGAGCGGCGCGCTCGTCGGACAACTCCTCCACATCGCCGGCGGCACCGAGATCCCCGGCGAACAGGAGGCCCTCAGCCGCTGCTTCGTGCTCGATCTCGGCACACCGGACTCGATGTGGCGCGAATTGGAGCCCTTCCCCGGCCCACCACGCCTCCTCGCTGGCGCCGCAGCTCATGACGGCACGTTCTTCCTCTTCAGCGGAGCCGCCCTCGAGCCAAACACCGACGGCCGCGTGGCGCGGGTCTACCTCCGCGACGCCTGGCGCCACCAACCGGACCACGGTTGGACACGCCTTGCCGATCTTCCCCAACCCGCGGTGGCCGCCCCCACCCCCGCCCCCAGCCTGGGCGGCTGCCTGCTGCTCCTGGCCGGCGACGACGGCTCGCGCGCCGGCTTCCAACCGCCCCATCAGCATCCCGGATTCCCCGGAAACGTCCTGGCCTACGATCCCGCCCGCGATCTCTGGAGCGATGCGGGCGAAGTCCCCGCCCCGCGCGCGACCGCCCCCTGTGTCCGTTGGCGCGGCGGCTTCGTTATCCCCAGCGGCGAAGTCCGCCCCGGAGTCCGCTCCCCTCAAGTCTGGCGGCTGGCCTGCAAAGACGCGGTGGGGGACGGACCAGAAAAGTAAGCAACCCTATGGAACCCCCCGACCATCCCGACTCCGCGTCTTCGGCTGGCTCCGCATCTTCAACCTCGCCGCGTCTTCTCCCCCACGCCTGGTTGATCGTAGCCTTGCTCGTCCCCGTGGCCCTGCTGAACTACCTCGACCGCCAGATGCTCGCGGCCATGAAGTTCTCCGTGATGCAGGACATTCCCGATATCGGTCTCGAAGCGAACTGGGGCAAGATTCTGGCCTTGTTCAAGTGGGTCTACGCGTTCCTCAGTCCCATCGGCGGTTATCTTGCCGACCGCTTCAGCCGCCGCCACGTGATTGCCGGCAGCCTGCTCGTTTGGTCGGGCGTAACCTGGGCCACCGGCCACGTCACCACCTACGAACAACTCCTCGCCGCCCGCGCCGTCATGGGCATTAGCGAAGCCTTCTACATCCCCGCCGCGCTGGCGCTCATCGCCGACTTCCACCTCGGCCCAACGCGCTCCCGCGCCGTCGGCCTCCATCAAATGGGCATCTACGCCGGAGTCATCATCGGCGGGTTCAGCGGTTACGCGGCCGACCACCCGGCGCTGGGTTGGCGTTGGGCCTTTGATGCTTGCGGCATCGTCGGTGTGCTCTATGCCGTGCCGCTCTTTCTCTTCCTGCGGAACCCGCCGCGCTCTGCCGGCGCCGGCCCGCGCGCGCACACCTCCCCCGGCGGCGCCCTCCGCGCATTGCTCGGCAACGGTTCGTTCATCTTGCTGGTCCTCTACTTCACCCTGCCCGCCCTGGCCGGGTGGGTGGTGCGCGATTGGATGCCCGCCATCCTCAAAGCCGAATTCGGCATCGGCCAAGGGAAGGCCGGCGTCTCCGCCACCCTCTACTGGCAGGTCGCCGCCATCTTCGGCGCCATCGCCGGCGGCTGGCTCGCCGACCGCTGGATGCGCCGCACCCAACGCGGACGCATCTACGTCAGCGCCATCGGCATGTCCCTCATCGTCCCCGCCATGTTCGGCGTCGGCTACGCCCCCCAAACCGGCCTGCTCGGCGTCGCCATCGCCTTCCTCATCCTCTTCGGTGTCGGTTGGGGCTTCTTTGACTCGAACAACATGCCCATCCTCTGCCAAATCGCCCGCCCGGACTTGCGCGCCACCGGCTACGGCATCATGAACCTCGTCAGCATCAGTTGCGGCGGGTTCGCCGACTGGGGCTTCGGCGTCCTGCGCGACCGCCAAGTCCC
>CAYSPU010000242.1:0-8800 GCA_964432995.1 uncultured Verrucomicrobiota bacterium | reverse complement strand
AGGTCCGCGTCAGGCTTCCAACCCTTTTCTTTGAATTCCTATGGGATGGCTGTGGTTCGATTTCGTTCATGAGCGCCAGCGGGGGAGGGAGGCGACGGGCCATGTTTTCCACCAGACTGCGCAACAGTCGCTCCTCCCTGGGAACCTCGACCACGATCGCAGGGATTTCATTGTGGCCCAGCGCCATGAACGCCTCCATGCGGCCCTGCCCGCAAACCAGATCGTAGCCAGGCTCATCCCCCTCTTCAGCCGAGCGCTGGCTTACCTGGATCGGCTTCTTCAGGCCGAGATTCTGGATGCTCTGTACGATCTGCTCGAATTTCTTCCTGTCGCGTGGCCTCGGGTTCAGAATGCGGATCTGATTGATGGGGATCATTTTCACTTCGTTGTTCATGCGGCCTCCTGGATTTTGACGCGCTGGGCCAGCGCGAAGAAATAGTCGAGAGTATCAAATCGGTAGGCGTCGAGATAGACACCGTTCTCCTCAGCCACGCGCAGGTTCTCCCAGGTCATGTCCACGGCCGGGAGCAGGTAGTAATCGCGGATGCCTTGATTTGTGGCGTCCATGCGTACGGCGATGGTGATGTCCGGCTTCAGGCCGGCGTCCAACCGGATCAACCAGCGGGAGGATCCGGCGGGCGTGCTGGTGTGCCGGCAGAGAACAATCGAGACGCGCAGCTCGCGGTTCACATGTAGCAATTGCGTGTCCTCGTTCCAAGTTGCTACCCCGCCGATGGCTTCGACCTGCTGAATGACCGTAGCGATGATTCCGGGGTGCTGCTTCCGTAGCTGCCGGTTGGTCTCAATGAAGGCGTAGTCAAAGTCGGGCGTGTAGCCGATGAGTCGGTACGCGGACACGAGACTACCGAACCGATGCCGGTATGCCGCACTCGACGGCACGCCATCCGTTTCGTCGATGAGAATCCCGCTGATGCGCCCATGCTGGCTCAAGAGCCCCCGCAGCCTTTCCAGCATCTCGTCGTTGGTGAACCTCTGGCTGCGGCCCAGAATGATGTCCCTCGCCCGGCAGAAGAGCTCCAGAGGAATGATGCCTTCAAAGACGCCCTCGGCACGAATCCACTTCTCGGGCGGGTTCACCACGTGCTTGCGCTTCAGCTTGAACGAGGTTCGGTGGTAGACGTTATTCCCGATATACTTCTCATTCGTCAGCACCTGGTGCACCGTGCCTCGCGTCCACTCACGCCTGAAGTCGGTTAGGATGCCCTGTGCATTCAACTCGGCGGCGATCTCCCACTCGGCCTTCCCCTCCTCCAGAAAGGCCTGGTAAATCCACCGCACTGCCCGGACCTCTTCCTCGGGTCCGGCAACGAGGATGACCCGGTCGGTCTGAAGACTTTTCTGCTCCCCCATCTTGAGCACGGCCTTCCGCTGCCCGGCTTGGTCCACCAGCATGCGCCGAAGACCAAATCCGGCTGCGCCGCCCTGCTTGTAGCCGAGTTGGATCAGGCGGCACGCCCCTTGGAACACCTTCGAGGACAGCTCCCGGCTGTATTCTCCGGCCATCGCCCGCTTGACGCCCTTGACGATCGTGGACACCGGGCTGCCGTCGTTTTCGAACTGCTCGGCGCAGTAGTGAACCGCGACACCGGCCTGGCGGCAGATGTACTCATAATAGGCGCTCTCATCGGCATCCTGGAACCGCCCCCATCGGCTCACGTCGTAAACGAGAATGCACGAGAACGCGACGTTGCCGCTCTGGACATCCTTGATCATTTGGGCGAGGGAATCCCGCCCCTGAATGCTCAAGCCGCTTTTCCCCTCGTCCGAGTACTCCTTTACAATCTGCAGCCCGCGCCGCTTTGCATATTCCCGAATTACGTCCATCTGGTTCTGGGTGGAATACTGCTGGTGCTCCGTCGACATCCTGACGTAGGCCGCCGCAAGGCTCGGTCCCTGTCCTGTGTCGCTCGTGATCATCGACCTTCTCGACGGTTTAGGATCCATACCGTCCCCGCCCACGGAGGAGGGAGGCCTCTGATGAATGCGGGACGATCTGACGTGGCCCGCGGCCGACCGACCTGGCGTGTGACGAGTCGGCCGGTGCCGGTTTGCCGCAACTTCCAGGCTCTATCCGCCTCCAAGCTGCTCTAATCCGGTTCGGTGGAGTTGTGCGCGGCAATTCCCTTGAGGGCCCAGACCCCAAGCCCAAGCAACGATGGCCCGGCCCACTGACGGAAGGACGCCAGTATACTGGCAACGAAGCGTTGGGATCTGCCGTCAGTAGTGGTTCATGCAGACTCGTATCAGGCGTCATCTCAGGACAATGGATGTCGGTTTCACAACTAAATATGACTGAGTATGCACGAGTTTAGTCGGGCGCGCAAGTCAAATTTGGGACAAAACTCGTGTGCTTGGCTGGCCTGTGTGGTATCACCCCCCTGTGCCCGACCAGCACGCCAACCAGTTTGTAAGACTTGTGGTCCGGATTCCGGTATCGCTTGCGTCCAAGATCGATGAGGCTCGTGGCAACGAGTCAGTCAGCCAGTTTGTACGCAACTCGATCGCGAGCACGTTGGCCGAAAAGGGACTTGCTCCCACGCAGAGTGAGATTCAGGCTCCCGACAGGAAGGGCAAAGGGGGACCGAAACGCCGGAAGGGTGTCTGACTGACGGCCTATTTCGACGACGGAACAGGTCGGTCGCGACCTTCGGCAATTTCAATCAACTTCGACGAGCCGCGAAATTGAGTGCCGTCGTTTGTTCACGACTATTTTTCACTGTTCACGACTTCACTCACCTGTTCACGACTTCATTTTCACGGGACAACAACGAAACACGAAGGCACTCCTCTCACTCGACCGTCACGCTCTTGGCGAGGTTGCGGGGCTGGTCGACGTCGCAGCCGCGGGCGACGGCGATGTGGTAAGCGATGAGTTGGAGGGGGATCGCGGCGAGGAGCGGGAAGAGCGACTCGAGGGTATTGGGCAGGGCAATGACGTGTTCGGCCTTGCGACGGAGGTCGGCGGCCTTGTCCTCGGTGGTGAGGGCGATGATCGGGCCCCTGCGCGCCTTGATTTCCTCGAGGTTGGAGATGGTCTTGTCGAACATCGACCCGGCGGGGACGACGAAGACAGCGGGGGTCTGTTCGTCGATCATGGCGATGGGGCCATGTTTCATTTCGGCGGCGGGGTAGCCTTCGGCGTGGATGTAGGAGATCTCCTTGAGCTTCAGGGCGCCTTCGAGGGCGACAGGGAAATTGTATTGGCGGCCGAGGAAGAAGAAGTTGTGGGCGTCCTTGAACCGGAGGGCGATGTCGCGGATGCGGTCGTTCTGGGCGAGGACGGCCTCCATCTGTTTGGGGAGGGCATCGAGGGCCTCGAGGAACTCGGCGCCGCGACGGAACGCAAGCATGCGGATGCGTCCGAGCAGGAGGGCGAGGAGGGCGAGGACGGTGACCTGGGCGGTGAAAGCCTTGGTGGAGGCGACGCCGATTTCGGGTCCCGCGTGGAGGTAGATGCCGCCGTCGGATTCACGGGCGATGGTGCTGCCGACGACGTTGCAGATGGCGAGGACCTTGTGTCCGCGGCGGCGGGATTCGCGGAGGCCGGCCAGGGTATCGGCGGTTTCGCCGGACTGGCTGATGACGAGGACGAGGGTGTGCTTGTCGATGGGCGGGTTGCGATAGCGGAACTCGGAGGCGTATTCGACTTCGACCGGGACGTGGGCGAGTTCTTCGATGAGGTATTCGCCGGTGAGGGCGGCGTGCCAGGAAGTGCCGCAGGCGCAGATGACAATGCGGTCCACGGCGCGGAGTTCGGCGGCGGTCATGTTGAGGCCGCCGAAGCGGGCGGTGGCGTCTTCGCGGTCGATGCGGCCGCGCAGAGCGTTCTCCATGGCGCGCGGCTGCTCGAAGATCTCCTTGAGCATGTAGTGAGGGAAGGCGCCCTTCTGGACGTCGTCCTCCTTGAACTCGAGTTGGCTGACCTTCACGTGCGCGGTCGAGGCGTCCACACGCTCGACCTTGTAGGCGTCCGCCTTGAGGGTGACCACGTCGAGGTCATTCAGGTAGACGACCTGGCGCGTGTGGGAAACGACCGCGGAGGCGTCGGAAGCCAGGAAGCTTTCGTCCTTCCCGATGCCGACAATGAGCGGGGAACCGCGTCGGGCGCCGACCATCACGTCGGGGTAGTCCCGGGAGAGCACGGCGATTCCGTAAGTGCCGGTGACGTCCTGGAGGGCGGACAAGACGGCGCGCGCCAGCGGATGGGTATCGCCGCGCTGGAGGGGGTGGGCCTGAGAGTCTTCTGCCAGGACGCGTTCGTAGTGCTGTCCGATCACGTGGGCCAGGACCTCGGTGTCGGTTGAGGAATGGAACGTGTGGCCTTGGGAAAGGAGTTCCTTCTTGAGGGTCTCGAAATTCTCGATGACGCCGTTGTGGACGACGGCGATGCGGCCGGATTGGTCGAGGTGCGGGTGCGAGTTCTCGTCGGAGGGCGGGCCGTGGGTGGCCCAGCGGGTGTGGCCGACGCCGACGTTGCCCTGGATGGGCTCGGTCTGGAGGACGCGGGCGAGGCCTTCCTCGATCTTCCCCTTCTTCTTGCGAATCTGGAATTCAGCGCCGTGCAGGACGCTAATGCCCGCGCTGTCGTAGCCGCGGTATTCAAGCCGAAGGAGGCCGTCGAGGAGGATGGGGCCGGCCTCTTGTTTGCCGATGTATCCAACGATGCCGCACATGGTTAGTAGCTAGGAGTTGGGAGTTGGGAGCTGGGAGTTGGGAGCTGGGAGCTGGGAGCTGGGAGTTGGGAGTTGGGAGCTGGGAGCTGGGAGTTAGGAGTGAGGGGGTTGGGGCGCTGGCGACGTGGAGCATCGGTGCGAGAGCATAGAGCAAAGGGAGAGGAGAGGGAAGAGGGAAGGTTCTTTGGGGCAATGCAGGATGAGGAATGCAGGATGAAGAATGGGGTCGCAGGGAGCCATTACCTGCCTGCGGCGGCGAACTGCCCCTGGGAAGCAAGGAAGGCGGTATCGATGGGGCCAGGATTGCCTGCCGCGCGCTGACCGGGGACGACCGAAGCCACCGCGTTCCTTACGCGAGGATCCAGGCGCGGGAAATCCCCTTGACAGCCGGAGAAGAAATGGCCAGCAATGTCCGGTTTTGTCCAGGATTGGGCAAAGAAAGGGCATAATAGGTAGAATGAAGTTGACCGTCAGAGATGTGTCGGAGCTGCTGCGTGTCTCGGAGAAGACCGTGTATCGGTGGATTAGCGACCGCAAGCTGCCCGGCTATCGCATGAGCGGCCAGTATCGGTTCAGTCGGGCCGAGGTGCTTGGGTGGGCAACGGCGAACAAGCTGAATATGCCTGTGGACGCGTTGCAGGAAGAGGAGATGGGGCAGCCGTTGCCGACGCTTGCCGACGCCCTGCAGGCGGGAGGGATCTACTACCGGGTTGGCGGTTCGACTGTGGAAGAAGTCTTGCGGAACGTGGTGGAGGTGGTGCGGTTGCCTGAAGCCCTGGACCGGGAGTATTTGCTGCAGGCGATGCTGGCTCGGGAGCGCCTGAGTTCGACGGGTGTGGGCGACGGCATCGCCATTCCTCACCCCCGGAATCCGGCGGTGTTGCACGTGGAGAAGCCGCAGGTGTCGTTGTGTTTCCTGGAGCGGCCGGTGGACTTTGGTGCCTTGGACGGGCAACCGGTGCAGGCGTTGTTCACCCTGATCAGCCCGACGATGCGGGCGCATGTGCATTTGCTTTCGCGGTTGTCCTTCGCCTTGCGGGATGCGGGCTTGAAGTCGTTGGTGCGGGGTCAGGCGAGTCGGGAGGAGTTGTTGGGGAGTGTTCGGCGGATCTGTGGGAATCTGCCGCCGCCGCGCGAGGAGGGTCCGAGCGATGTGTGAGTTCCGGCGGGGCGGACGGATTGTGCTCAGGAACCGGGAAACGCTCAACGTCCAACGTTCAACGTTCAACGTCGAACGTCCATTCTGCATTTCCGGTTCAGGGAGAGGCCGGACCTCCAAAGTTTGGACGCGCTTTGAGGTCATGAACCTGCGGGAGGTAGGGCGCGCTCTCCGCAGCGCGCCGGAAACAAGTGGTTCGGAGACTGTGGTTTGCGGCGCCCTCGGAGAGGTCGCCCTACCTGACGGTTCAGGGAGAGCCTCGGTCCGCCGGAGCGCGGGCTTCGCGGAGGTGGGGGTATGACTCCCGGCGTGTTACTGGCGGTTGCGGGCGGTGCCGGGCTGGTGGCCTGGGCGAGCGCCTCCCGTGCGGAGCGCTGGTGGCTGGGGGCGTCGATGTTGAGCGCGGTGGCGGCGGTGGTGGCGGCGGGTTGGGTGCTGGCCACGGGGGTGGCGTGGGAGTGGACGAGTGGACTGCGCATAGGCGGTGAAACGGTGCATCTGCGGTTGGACGGGGTGAGCGCCTTGTTTCTGGCGTTGTTGGCCGTGGTGGGCGTGGCGGCAACGGTTTATTCGCGGGAGTACTGGGCGGAGGCGCGGCATCCGGTGTCGGCGCCGGCGGGCCGATGGTGGTGGAGCGCGCTGTTGCTCTGCATGGGGCTGTTGTTGGTCTGCTCGAACGGGCTGCACTTCCTGATCGTGTGGGAGGCGTTTGCGTTGAGCGGGTATTTCCTGATCACGCTGGATCGGCAGCGGCGCGAGGTGCGGGAGGCGGGGTGGCTGTATTTGGCGGCGTCGCACGCGGGGACGCTGTTGTTGTTTGCGTTTTTCGCTTTGCTGGCAGCGCGGACGGGGAGTTGGGAGTTGGGGCCGATGCGCGAGCGGGACGAATTGGCGCCGTTGTTCTGGCTGGCGTTATTCGGGTTTGGAGTGAAGGCGGGTTTGTTCCCGTTGCACATTTGGCTGCCGTCGGCGCACGCGAATGCGCCGAGCCATGTTTCGGCGATTCTGTCGGGGGTGGCCATCAAGATGGGGGTGTATGGGATTGTGCGATTCAGCGGGTGGCTGCCGGTGCCGGCGGGGGCGGGGTGGGTGGTGACGGCCTTGGGTTTGACGAGCGCGGTGTTGGGGGTGGCGTTTGCGCTGGGGCAGCACGATCTGAAGCGGCTGCTGGCATATCACAGCGTCGAGAACATCGGAATCATTCTGTTGGGGGTGGGTTTTGCGCAGGTGGCGGTGGCGCACGGGCATCCGGAGTGGGGGGCATTGGCGTTGGCGGGCGGGCTGTTGCACGTCTGGAATCACGGGTTGTTCAAGTCGCTCTTGTTCCTAGGGGCGGGGTCGGTGTTGCACGCCACGGGCACGCGGGAGATGAGTTGTCTGGGGGGGCTCTGGCGGGCGATGCCATGGACGGCGTCGCTGTTTGGGTTGGGGGCGGTGGCGATTAGCGGGTTACCGCCGCTGAACGGGTTTGTGAGCGAGTGGCTGGTGTATCTCGGGATGTTCGAGGCGGCGAATCGAGCGGGGGCGGCGGCACTGGCGGCGATCCCGGCGGTGGTGCTGTTGGCCGTAACGGGCGCGCTGGCGCTGGCGTGTTTTGTGAAGGTGTGCGGCGTGGTGTTTCTGGGGGCCCCGCGTTCGGCGGCGGCCGACCGGGCGCACGAGTGTGGGTGGTCGATGCGCGGGGCGATGGTGGTGTTGGCGTCGGGGTGCGTGGCGATCGGGCTGGTGCCGACGTTGTTTTGGCCGGCGTTGCACGCAGCGGTGAGGTCGTGGCAGGGGACGTGGGGCGAGGTGGCGGCCCCGGAGTCGCTGAGCGTCTTGGGCTTGGTGCATGCGATGCTGGCCCTGGGGGTGGTCCTGGGGGCGGGTTGGTTGTGGCGCCGGGTCCACCGGGGCGGTCTGGTGCGCGGGCCGACGTGGGACTGTGGTTATGCCGCGCCGACCGCGCGCATGCAGTACACGGCGGGGTCATTTGCCGGGCTGCTGACGGAGTGGTTTGCCTGGATCCTGCGCCCCGAGCGTCATGGGCATCGTCCCCTGGAGGTTTTGCCCCGAAGCGCGGCCTATGGGGAGCACACACCGGAGACGGTGTTGGAGCGGGTGATCGAGCCGGCGGCCCGACGGGTGATGTGGGTGTCCGCCATGATTCGTCGCCTGCAGCACGGTCGCGTGCAGGCCTATGTTTTCTATCTGATCCTCGGTTTGGTGGGGGTGGCGGCGGTGGCGCTGGTGTGGCGCGCGTGAGGCCGAATCCCCGGACGAATCGCGAACGATGTATCTGAACTTGATCGAGATTGCCGAGTCCTTCGGGGTTGCGGAGAGAGTCGTTGAGGACTGGATCCGCGACGAGGGGCTGCCGCACACGTTCGACCGGGGGCGGCTGCTGTTCGATCGGGCGCAGGTGGCGCACTGGGCGGCGGCACATGGGTTGACGGCGCGAACGGGGTTCTTGAGTCCGGAGAGCGGGGCGTTTGCGGCGGGTTTGGCGTTGGACGCGATGTTGCGGGCGGGCGGGATTTGGCGCGAGGTTCCGGCGGCCGGCGTGATTGACGTTCTTGAGCGGGTGATTGGGTCTTTGGCGAAGGTGGCGCCGCCGGTGCGCGGTTTGCTGGCGCAGCGGCTGCGGGTCCAGGGGGGTGTCAACTGGGCGCCGGTGGGCGGTGGTTTTGCGCTGCCGCACTTCAGCACGCGGGTGACGCTGGGGCGCGACGCCGGGGTGATCGCGCTGCTGCTGCTGAGGGGTGGACTGTCGCTGGCGGAGCCGGCGGTGGACGGGGTGCCGGTGACGCGGCTGTTCTTCTTCGTGCCGCCGTCTCCGCGGGCGCACCTGGACACGCTGGGTCGGCTGAGCCGGGCGATCGCCGCGGGGCCGATGCGGGGGTTGGTGGAGCGCGGTGCGCCGGATGAGGAGCTGTATCACGCCTTGGCGGCTTCGGGTGGGTCGGGT
>CAYSPU010000241.1:0-8817 GCA_964432995.1 uncultured Verrucomicrobiota bacterium | reverse complement strand
GCGTAAGCGAAGCCAACCCGAATGTCGCGGTCGTTCTTTTGTGCGGTTCGGTCGTCGATCTCTGCTGGGCGGACAGTGTAAAGTCGATATTGCTTGCCTATCTTGGGGGGCAGGCGGTCGGCGGCATACCATATGTCGCGTCGTCGCATAGCCGTTTGTCGTCCGATTTCGCCTGGGGCCCGACGGATTGGCCCGACGGATTGGGCTGACAAATGCTGCGGACCACGTCAGACTCCGCGCCCGAAGCCAAAACAGCCACCGAACTGGTCGAATACCTGCCTCTCATGAACATCTCCAACATTGCCCGATTGCTCCTGGGACTCCTGCTTTGCTGCCCGCTTCTCCCGCTCCGGGGTGCGGACGCCGCTACCGAACGTCCGTTCCTGCATCCGCTGTTCACCGATCATGCGGTATTGCAGCGCGGTGTCCGGCTCCCGGTCTGGGGTTGGGCGACCCCCGGCGAACACATCGAAGTCACCATGAACGGCAAGCGGGCCAAGGCTACCGCCGCCGCCGACGGTTTCTGGCAGGTCAAGATCGGCCCCTTCCCCGCCGGCGGCCCCCGCACCCTCCAGGTCCGCGGTTCGAAGACCGTAACCGTCACCGACATTCTCATGGGCGACGTCTGGATCTGCTCCGGCCAATCGAACATGGAATGGCCCGTGTCCGCCTCCAACCAGGCCGAGCAGGAAATCGCCCAAGCCAATCATCCCAAGATCCGGCTCTTCACCGTGCCCAAACGCATCGCCTTCGAGCCCGTCACCGGCGTGAACGCCTCGTGGCGGCTCTGCACCCCGCAAACCATCGGCCGGTTCTCCGCCGTCGGTTACTTCTTCGGACGCCACCTGCAGACTGAGCTCGGCGTTCCGATCGGCCTCATCAATTCCTCCTGGGGCGGCACCGTGGCCGAAGCTTGGACCAGCGCGGAAGCGCTCCGGACCATGGCCGACTTCCGGCCCGAGGTCGATCGCCTCGCCGACGTCCGCGCCGCCCTCGAGCGCGGCGACCAGAATCGGCTCGTCGAACAGTGGTATGCCGCCAAGGACCCTGGCACCGCCAAGAACTGGCAGAAGACCGATACCGATGTGAGCTCCTGGAAGGAAGCGACCTTGCCCAACGACTTCGAGCAGATCGGCCTCCCGGCCTACGACGGCATCGCCTGGTTCCAGCGGACATTCGACGCCCCCGCCAATTGGGCCGGCAAAGACCTCGTCCTTCGCCTCGGTCCCATCGACGATTACGACACCACCTGGTTCAACGGCGCGCGCGTCGGCAGCACCGACCGCTACGATGCCCCGCGCGTCTACCGGGTGCCGGGCAACGTGGTCCGCTCCGGCCGCAATGTCATTACCGTTCGCGTGCTCGACACCGGCGGCGGCGGCGGCTTGGTCGGCCAACCGGAGCAACTCCAAGTGCAACTCGCTGGCGACGAAACCTCGTCCATCCCTCTGGCCGGTGCGTGGCGCATGCAGGGCACGGTTGCCTACGCCAAGATCCAACCCATCCCCGCCGCCTCCGCCAACAACCCGAACACCTGCACCGTCCTCTACAACGGGATGATCGCGCCGCTGCTCCCGTTCGCCGTCAAAGGTGCCATCTGGTACCAAGGCGAAAGCAATGCCGACCGCGCCTACCAGTATCGGACCCTGCTCCCCACCTTGATCCGCGACTGGCACGCCCGCTTCCGCGTCCGCGAGTTCGGCTTCCACATCGTCTCCCTGGCCAACTTCATGAACACTTCGCCAGACCCGGTTGACCATCCCTGGGCCGGACTGCGCGAAGCCCAAGCCCTCACCACCAAGGCTGTCCCCAACTGCGGCATCGCCATGGCCATCGACATCGGTGATGCCGCGGATATCCACCCGCGCAACAAACAGGAAGTCGGCCGCCGCCTCGGACTCAGCGCCCTCGCCGTTACCTACGGAAAGAAGATCGATTGGTCGGGGCCGTGGTACCGCTCGATGAAGATCACGCCCCAAGGGATCCGGCTCCGCTTCGATCATGTGGATGGCGGCCTGGTGGCGCAGAACGGCCCCCTCAAAGGGTTCGCCATCGCGGGCGCGGATCGGAAGTTCGTCTGGGCCGACGCCAGGATTGACGGCAAGACCGTGGTTGTATCCTCGCCCAAGGTCTCCCAGCCGGTCGCGGTGCGGTACAGTTGGGATGCCAATCCTATCGGGAACCTCTACAACCAGACCGGCCTGCCCGCCGTCCCGTTCCGCACCGACGACTGGCGGTGACCGCTATCCATGTGGGCTTCCCATGAATCCCCCTTTCCATTCTGGGATACAGCTTCGCATGAAAGGTAGGGCGCCCTCTCCGAGGGTGCCGAAAGAGCACCCAACCCGGCACGTTCTTCCGGCGCGCCCGGAGACCTGCTCGCGAGTCCTCCTCGGAGTCGCGCCCTACCATTTTCGGGGCAGCCGTAGCGCCGACATTCCTGTCGGCGTCATGCCGGCTGGAAAGCCGGCGCTACGCAGTTCATGGGCGCCACGCGCATCCAGCCGGTGGACGTCATGGCTTTCCCTGAATCGTCGATTGCAGGTAGGGACGCCCGGCCTCGGGCGTCCCCTTGAGCCGCAGCCAAGGGCGTATGCGTTTTGCTGCGGGTCGCAGTCACACGTCATCCCGATTTCCGCCGACTCACATCGACAGCAGCAACCATTGACTGTCCCCAAACATCCATGAACACCACCTCCTCCTACACTCGGCGCGACTTCCTCGAGAAGGCCGCCACCGTCACCGCCATCGGCTTCGCCGCCCCGCATCTTGCCGGCGCCCAATCCGCCGCCGCCCCACGGCCCGGTCCCAACAGCCGCATCCACGTCGGCTTGCTCGGCTGCGGCGGCATGGGCCGCGCCAACCTCAACGCCTGCGCCGAACACCCCGACGTCGTCGTCACCGCCGCCTGCGATGTGTGGCGTTCCCGGCGCGACGCCGTGGCCGCCCAGTTCCGTGACACATGCAAGACCTACGGCGACTTCCGCGAGATGCTCCAGCAGCCCGACCTCGACGCCGTCATCATCGCCACTCCTCCGCATTGGCACACGCTGAACGCCATCGCGGCCTGCGAAGCGGGCAAGGACATCTACCTGCAGAAACCGATGACGCTGCACCTTGGCGAGAGCCTGGCCGTGCGCAACGCCGTCCGGAAACACGGTCGCATCTCCCAGATCGGCACCCAGATTCACGCCGGCGAGAACTACCGCCGCGTCGTCGAACTGATCCGCGCGCAGCGCCTCGGGCACGTCGGCGTCGTTCGCACTTTCAACGTCATGAACCAAGGGCCCGAAGGCGTGGGCCGGACGCCGGCGACCCCCAAGCCGGATGACCTGGACTGGGAGATGTGGTGCGGGCCGGCACCGCTCTGCCCGTTCCACCCGGTGCTCGCCCGGGACGCCTATTACCACAGCTCGTGGATGGATTATAGCGGCGGTTGGACCCCCGGCATGGCGCCGCACATCATCGATCTGCCGGTCTGGGCGCTCAACCTCGGCTACCCCAGGATCACCAGTGCCTCCGGCGGGCGCTTCACCGTGAACGACGACGGCGACGCCTACGATCACCACGAAGTCCTCTGGCAATACCCCGGCCTCACCCTCACCTGGATGTCGTCCCTCACCAACAGCTACGACTTCATCATGCGCGGCCAGGTCGAACCCGCCCGCCGGCTGGGAATCTACTTTCAGGGAGTCAACGGCACCTTGTACGCGAGTTACGATATGCTGCGCGTAATCCCTGAAGGCGACCGCATGAAAGGCTGGGAACCACCCCCGCACTCGATCCCGTCCTCCCCAGGCCACGAACGCGAATGGCTCGACTGCATCAAGTCGCGGCAACAACCCACCTGCAGCGTCTTCTACCACGTCAAGGTGGACGTGCCCATCGTCCTCAGCCTGCTCTCGCTCCGGCTCGGACGCTCCATCGCTTTCGATTCTGAACGCGAACGCATCGTCGGCGACAGCGAGGCCGCCAAGCGCGCCATTCCCGAATACCGCCGGCCGTGGAAGTTCCCCAAGCACTACCTCTGATGTCCGACGACCTCTACCAATGCGCGCAATGCCAGCGGCCTCTGGCCAAGGAAGACCTCGTCGCCTCCATGTCCGGCAGCATCCTGGGCGATGAATGCTCGGAGTGCTATTATCTATGCCCCGTCTGCCAGGTTTACACCAAGGTGACGTGGTGGGAGACCTTCTGCGGCCCGGAGACGGGCAGCAGGTCCGACCCCATCCCGAAAGAGGAGGGGGACCGTCGCGTCGGACTCATCCGCCAATGTTCCGAGCCCTGGGACAAAAAATGCCGGTGTGCCGCTCATCGCGCCTACTTCGGCGATTCCCTCGACTGACGCTCCGATGGCCCCGACTACACGTTGTTCCATGGACACTTCCCTGAATCGGCACTTCGGAGGTCGGCATGCCGGCGAGTCGGCAAATCGGTTCATGGGCCCCATATGCACTTGCCGGCTGGATGTCGCAGCTTCCCATGAATCCCGTAGCCGCCGACGTCAGTCGGCGCACTTCTCCCCCTCGGAAGGGGAGAGGGTGGCGTAGCCGGGTGAGAACCCGCCGAAGCCATTCGCGTATCGCACCCCTGAACAGGCAGGGAGGGACGCGCGGCCCCGCGCGTCCAGGCCATCGCGACGAGAAGAAGAGGAGCGACGCCGACTCGCCGGCTTGCCGACCTCAGACCCGCCGGTTCATGGGAGGGGGATGCTTCGACGCTCCTCCGCCGACGCGGCGTCCAACTTGAAGTCTCCCCGCGCCTTGGGGGCACTCGCCCAATCCTGGGCTGAATCCGTGTCCATCGGTGTTCATCCGTAGTCTCCCGTCCTTCACTCCGCGAGGAACCGAGGGATGTGCGTGTGCGTCTCGACTCCGCACCCAGGCCCCCTCCCATGCGCGAGTCCTGCTCGGAGCCTGCTCGCGAGTCCTGCTCGGAGTCGCGCCCCGCCATTTTTCGGGGTAACGTGTCCGCGGTGAACGCTTCCGTGAACGAACCCACACGGGTGACCGAACTCGCCGTCGGCGGCATGAACTGCGGCAACTGTGCGCGTCACGTTGCCGAAGCGCTGCAAGAGGTCGAGGGCGTCGAGGACGTTCAGGTGCGGCTCGAGCAAGGGCGCGCCACCGTCCGCTGGAAGGGCGCGGTTCAACCAACGAACGAACTGCTCACGGCGGCGGTGCAGGCGGCGGGCTACCGCGCGCGCGTTCTCGAAGCCGAGGGGCCCGCCGGTTCGGAAGCGGCGCCTTCGCCGCTCGCGGCGTGGCGATTCAACGTGCTCTTTGGCGCGTTACTCACCGCACCCTTGCTCATCGGCGAATGGGTGCTCGGCCTGGGCCACGAGACCTGGTTCCATTACGTCGGGTTCGCCCTGGCTGCACCGGTGCTCGCCGTCTGCGGCCGCGGATTCTTCGTCGGCGCCTGGCGGCAACTGCAACGCGGCGCTTCGAACATGGACACCCTCGTGGCGCTCGGCTCGAGCGCGGCCTTCGGCTACAGCACCTGGGCCCTGCTCCAGGCCGCGCCGGGCCACCTCTACTTCCTCGAAGCCGCCGCCATCGTTACCCTCATCAGCACCGGCCATTGGCTCGAAGCCATCGCCGGTGCTCGCGCCGCTGGAGCATTGCGCGCCTTGATCAAACTCGCACCTCCAACCGCCCGCCGGCGTCAGCCTGATGGCTCAGATGCCGAAGTCCCCGTCGCCGACCTCGAAGCCGGCGACGAAATCCTCCTCAAACCCGGCGACCGCGTCCCTGTGGACGCCGTGGTGACGGACGGTGCTTCCGCCGTCGACGAATCGATGCTCACCGGTGAATCGCTGCCCATCGAGAAGGCTCCGGGCGCGCCGCTCTACGCCGGCACGGTGAACCGCAACGGACGCCTGGTCGCCCGCGTAACCGCCACCGGCGAAGCCACCGCGCTGGCCCACATCATCGCCGTCGTCCAGCGCGCCCAGTCCAGCCGCGCCCGCATCCAGCGTCTCGCGGACCGCATCAGCAACGTCTTTGTGCCGGTCGTGGTGCTCGTGGCCCTCGCTACGGGTCTCTGGTGGGCGCTGGACTACGACGGGGCACAGCGCTTCCGCCAGGTCTTCCTGCCTTTCCTGCCCCACGGGCTGCTCCCCGCCACGCCGCTCGCCGCCGCCTTCATCCACGCCACTGCCGTCCTCATCGTCGCCTGCCCCTGTGCCATGGGCCTCGCCACCCCCGCCGCCATCCTTGCCGGCACCAACGCCGCCGCCCGCCGCGGCATCCTCATCCGCGACGGCCAGGCCCTCGAGAAATCCGGCACGCTCACCACCGTCGTCTTCGACAAAACCGGCACCCTGACCCGCGGACAGGCTTCTGTCGTCGCCGAACACACCCTTGTCAGCCCGCCCAATTCCACCCTCCACGCACTGCTCGCCGGATTGGCTGCCTCCTCGAACCACCCGCTCAGCGTCGCCCTCGCCGATTGGGCCCGACGTTCGGCTCCCGAAACCGCACCGCTCGCCCTCCGCGCCTGGGAGGAACTCCGCGGCCAAGGCATCCAGGCCTCGTGGTCCGGTGCCACCCTCCGACTCGGCTCCCTCCGCTGGCTCCATCAATGCCACGTCAACCTCGACCCCGGCACCGCCTTCGCCGGCGAATGGACCACCCAAGGCGCCACCGTCATCGGCCTCGCCCAGGACCAAAGCCTGCTCGGCCTGTTTGCCCTCCGCGACGAACTCAAGCCCAACGCTGCCGACATCGTCGCGCAACTGACTGCTCGCGGACTGCGCGTCGCCATGCTCACCGGCGACCAACACGGCACGGCCCTGGCCATCGCCCGCGCCGCCGGTATCCCCGCCGACCGCGTTCTGGCCGAAGTTCCGCCCGACCAAAAAGCCGCCCGCCTCGAGACCCTCCAGAGCCGCGGCGAACGCGTCGCCTTCGTCGGCGACGGCATCAACGACGCCCCCGCCCTCGAGCAGGCCGCCCTCGGCATCGCCGTCAGCAAGGCCAGCGACGTCGCCCGCGAGGCCGCCGATGTCATCCTGCTGCAATCCGATCTGCAGGCGATTCCCGAGGCGATCGAGTTGGCGCAGGCCACCCTGCGCACCATCCGCCAGAATCTCTTCTGGGCCTTCTTCTACAACGCCGCCGCCATCCCCCTGGCCGCCCTCGGTTTTCTCAGCCCGATCGTCTGCGCCCTGGCCATGGGATTGTCCGATCTTATCGTCATTGGCAACGCCCTCCGGTTGCTGCGGTGGAGACAACCCGCCCACCGTAGCTCGCAGAGCGATGGTGGGTGAGATGGCCTGCCCGCCGAAGCTCAGAGAGAAGGCGGGCGCGACAGTGCGACGGTGGGCCGGTGCGACAGTCGGAAGCGACCGGCCGGTGCATCCCCAGGTTGTCGGTGGGCGGCCAGCACCGTCTGGCCGCTCCGGACCGCCCGCCGTCCCGGCGGGCAGCAGCATCAAGTGCCGGACGCGATCTCGAACCATCGGCGCACTGCCGCCCAGCGCAACCGCTGCGACCGGGGACCGGTCGCGCTCCGGGTCTTCTGACCCGCACCGGATCGCACACACGCTTGGCTGCGGCTCGAGATGAGCCGCGGTCCAGAACCTCGCGGGCTATCGATCGTCCAACCACACCCGCAGGCCCGGCAGCCTTTCCGGGACCGCGGGTCTTCTCGACCCGCAGCAGAAAACGTGGTCGGGGGGGATTCATGGCTCCTTGAGCTACAACGGGAGATTGCACGCGCTGCCAAGAACTGCAATCCCTGGGTCCCGGCTTTGCGGTCCTTGGCGTGCTTCTGTTCAGAGCCCGCGGGAGGCGCACCAGCATGGGAGAGCGCCGCCGCACCGCGGTGTCTGCACGCACCGATTTCCCAATCCCCGGTGCCCGGAAACGGTCTGTTCTCGGTAGCAGCAAGCTCCCGCACCGGCCAACCGGCCACGCCTCCCAACTCTGAACCGTGAACCGTAAACCCCTAAACCTCCGCAGGCGGCGCACGCCGGTTCCGGTCATCTCGCCCACGGGCAAGGTCGTTACCGCTCCACCGTGCTGTTGTCCGCCATCCATTTCGAGTCCATCCAGGAATCGAGGGCGGCGAAATTGAGGGAGAGGTTGACGTTGCCGGTGAAGGACACCTGCATGTTGCGCAGGCCACGCTTGCTGTCGTGCCCCGAAGACACCCCCTGCCACTTCTTGATCTCCGAGTGCCCGTCGGCGAACGAAAAGCCGCACGCGCCGTTGTGGTAGTTGGCCGGGATGTCGATGATCCGGGCGGTGCTCCGGGCCTCGGCACCGGTGCATTGGGTGGCGAACGCTGCGTCGTTGATGCTGTTCGGGTGTTCATCCACAAACACAAAGGTCTTCGTGGGAATGACGATGTGCGACTCTTTCTCGTAGATCCGCCACCGCGTCTGGTTCCGACCCGTTCCCGAGCCGTCGAGCCAATCGCCGAACGCAAACACCTGGCTCATCGAGTTGCTCCGGATCCGCGGCACGGTCTTGCCTCCGACCCGGACGGTCGACTTGTCCGCCGGACACCGGAAGACCTCCTGGCTCCCGCCGACATACTGGTACAGCGGGCTGTTGGTCAAATACCTGGGGTCCGCGGTCGAGGCGTCCCAGGAGTCCAGGCTGCCTTGGATCCAGTTGACCCGCCCCGGCATGCCGTCCAGACAGGTCAGAAGAACCTCGTTGGCGTCGCCCGCGTAGAGAATGAAGGCGAGCGCGAGCTGCTTGGTGTTGTTCATGCACGTGATGCCCTGCGCCTTGGCCTTCGCCTTGGCGAGGGCCGGGAGGAGCATCCCCGCCAGGATGGCGATGATGGCGATCACCACCAGCA
>CAYSPU010000240.1:0-8830 GCA_964432995.1 uncultured Verrucomicrobiota bacterium | reverse complement strand
CATCGAAGGCAAGATCCCCCAATGGGGAATGGCCATCCTGTTCGTGGGCGATGCGGGGATGCTGCTTGCGGACTACGGACAGCACCTGCTGCTGCCGGAAGAGAAGTTCAAGGACTTCCAGCGTCCGGCGCCGTTCATCCCGCCCTCGCCCGGTCACTTCGAGGAATGGCTCGTGGCGTGCAAGACGGGCCGGCCCACCGCCTCCAACTTCGACTATGCCGCTGCTCTCACCGTCGCCAACCATCTCGGCAACGTGGCCTACCGCGTCGGGCAGAAGTTGGAGTGGGATCCGGTGGCCCTGAAGGCGAAGAACGTGCCCGCCGCCGACAGCCTCATCCGCAAGTCCTATCGGAACGGTTGGAAGCTCGGGTAGTCTTCCGTGGTCGGACCACAGCATCTCATTGATGTGGAGGTCGATGTGGGTGGTCGCTCCCTCGCCAAAGGCGGCATGGCTTGCTTTTTGCCGACCTTTTTCGCCTCTTGTCCCACGTTTCGATGACCCCATTGCCCTTTTTGAACCTGTCACCGTGCTGTCACCGTGCCTGGTGGACAAGTGGCGAACTTGGAGTCTTTCCAAGGGCTGAAGATCGGCTAGAGTCGGCGCGTGAAGATTGTTGGCCATCGACGGAGGAGCGACGCCCTGACCCCGATCTCTCCGGAGGAGTCGTTGGCCCGGGCTACTGTCCTGCAGGGGCAGTTGGAGCGATTGCATCCTTTTCCCAAGCCGCGGGGCTTTGTTTTCAAGGCCAGAACGTGGGAGGAGTATGAGCGGTGGCGCAAAGCGCAGATGAACCCAAGGCTCTGGTAGACGACAACCATGGACTCCAGTTCTCCACTCTTGCGCGTCTGCCAGTTGCTGAATGAGGCTGGGGCCCGCTACTTCGTTTGTGGCGCCCAGGCTTGCATTCTGCATGGACTGGTCCGCACGACGGAGGATGTGGACATCCTGGTCGAACCGACGGAGGAGAATTGCCGTCGCGTCATCACGGCGCTGTCGCGGCTGCAGGACGGCTCGGCTCGCGAGCTCGCACCGGCGGACATCCTGGAGAACGTGGTGGTGAAGATCGCCGATGAAGTCGAAGTGGACGTCAGCACCAAGGCGTGGAAGGTGACCTATGGCGATGCCCGGAGTGGCGCCCGGCGGGTGGTGATCGGCGGCGTCACAATCCCCTACCTGGGTCTGGATGCGCTGATCGCCAGCAAGGAAACCTACCGGGAACAGGACGCGATTGATCGGGCACGCTTGCTTGCCTTGCGGAAACGGGCCGCGGAGCCGGGCAACAGCGCCCGCCCCTGATCGCGGATTCGCTCTTTGGACCGCGTCAGTCTTTCGTCTTCCGTGGTCGGAGCACGACATCTCATTGATGTGATGCCACTAAAGACCCGTCCCTTTGTACAAACCCCGGATGCCGTGCACCGACCCCGTAGCCTGAAGCTGCTGCAGCGCGTTCAGGGTTGGGTGCGGACACAGCGGAAGCCGAAATCGCTGAAGAGGTTGGTGGGTGACCAGAAGTTCCGGTAGGCGCAGCGGGCGTAGAAACCGACGTTGTAGTAACTGTTCCCGCGGGCCACTCGGGCTGAGCCCGTGTCGGGGCCTCGTGGATTGTCCTCGGGCGATGACGCATAGTAGGTGTGGGAGAACCAATCCCAGCACCATTCCCAGACGTTGCCGGCGGTGTCATAGAGGCCGCAGCCGTTGGGCGGGAAAGTGCCCACTGGCGCCGGGTTCCCCCCGAAGTCCGGGTGATAGCCACGGGTGGGGCCGAGATCATAGGCCTCATTGGTCCGGCTTACGTAATTGGCCTGGGTGTGCGCGATCGTGAGGGCGTTCGTCCAGGGAAATCGATAGCCCTCCGCCCCTCCTCGAGCGAGGCGCTCCCACTCGGCCTCGGTGGGCAGACGATAGCCGGCCTTCTCCCACGCCACGCAGTCGGAAGTGAGATCCACGCGGCCGGACCGATACACGTTGGTCCGACCCGAGTCGACATAGTACACGGGGGGCAGCCCGTTCTTCTCGCTCCGCGCGTTACACCACTTCACACAGTCGTACCACGACACCGCCGTGACGGGGGCGAGCGGGTCCACCGCCGAACCGGGTCCGTCGAAGTCATAGCCCCGCGACAGCGCCCAAGCGCGGACCTCAGACCACAGGGACCCATAGACTTCAAAACGATCCGCCTCGAGCGCCGCCAGGTTCACGGTATGCACCGGGTTCTCGTTGGCAAAGCCATCACCCAGGCTGTCCCCCATCCGAAAGGAATCTGCGGGCACCGTCGTTGTCGTCAGAGGATCCTCCAGCGCGAGCAGGTTGACTGGCAACTGAGGCGCCGCAGCGTGGTAAACCCGGTAGTTACTCCAGGCTCCGCCGTTTCCCAAGTCGGCGCGCGCCTGAATGCGGTAGGCCAGGCCAGTGACCGCAGTGGAGCAGATCAGCAGGCCGTTGTGTAGACTTCCGCTCTCGACGCGGGACGGTGCGGGGCCCGTGATGCGCAGGAACATCTGCGGCGGGATTTGTCCCAGAACGCTGCTGGCACCAACGGCCAGCAGCAGCCCACACCGGTCGATAAAGGTCAGACGCATGAGGGACAATCCATAGCGCCGCGGGTCAGGGAAACACCAGCCTGAAGAAATCGATGCCGCCATGCTGTGCGATGCCGTGGTCTGACCCCGTCGAAGTGCGGCTACGCGCGGACGGTGGCGCCGAGGGCTTTGGTGAGATGGGCCACGAGCTTGTCGTGAGCGGCGTTGACTTCGGCGTCGGTCAGGGTGCGTTCGGCGTGGCGATAGGTGAAGGCGTAGGCCACGCTCTTCTGACCCGCAGGAATCCCCTTGCCGCGGAAGACGTCGAAGAGGTCGACAGTCTCGAGGTTGGCGGCCTTGGCCTGGCGGACGGCGGCGAGGACGGCTTCGTGCGAAACGGACTCGGGAACGAGCATGGCGATGTCGCGCCGGACGGAGGGGAACTGGGGCAGCGGTTTGAGGGTGCGGGCGGTGTTGCGGCGGGCGAGCAACTCGTCGAGGTCGAGTTCGGCCAGGAGGACGGCGTCGCGCAGGTCGTGTTGGCGGGCGAGGGCGGGCAGGAGCAGGCCGAGCTGTCCGAGGGGGACGCGGCCGCCGAGGCTGACGGTGGCGCTATCGGCGAAGAGCGCGGTGGGCTCGGCGCGGGCGGCGTAGACGAGGCCGCGGAGTCCGTAGAGTTCGAGGAATTCGTCGACGACGCCTTTGAGGTCGTAGAGGTCGTAGCGGGCTTCGCGGTCCTGGCCTTGCCAGAAGTCGGGCTGGCGGCGGCCGGTGAGGGCGATGGCGACGTGGCGCGCTTCGCGTGGGGAGGCGGTGCCGGGGGCGAACACGCGGCCGAGTTCGAACAGGGCGACGTCCTGGTTTTGGCGGCTCAGGTTATGGCGGAGGGAGTCGAGCAGGCCCGGCAGCAGGCTGGGGCGGAGGGTGTTCATGTCGCTGCTGAGGGGGTTGCTCAGGGCGACGGGGTTGGCGGATGCCAGGCGGGCGGCGGTTTCGGCGACCAGCGTTTGGCCCTGGGCCTCGTGGAGGCCGAGGCCGGTCAGGATGCGGCGGGCTTCCGCCAATTCATCATGAACGGCATCGAAGGGGTTCGATCCGACGGCGCCGCGCGGGGGTGTGGCCGGTATCTTCTCGACGCCGTGGAGGCGGGCGATTTCCTCGGTGAGATCGACTTCGCGTTTGAGGTCGGGACGCCAGGGCGGGATGAGGAACGTGGCGGGGGCGGCGTCGGTCTCGGAGCCGACGGGCTGGGGTTTGCGGCCGACGAGTTTGAGGCCGAGTTGACCGAGGTAGAACTCCATCTCGGCAGGGGCGAGGTTCAAACCGAGCAATTCGTTGGCTTTGTGATGGCGGAGGGTGATCTGCTTGGGGACCTGAGGTTGCGGGTAGGCGTCGACGACGCCATCGGCGAGGGTGCCGCCGGCGAGTTCGAGCATGAGTTGGGCGGCGCGGAGGCTGGCCCATTCGGTGGCGTCGATGTCGACGCCGCGTTCGAAGCGGTAGGAGGCGTCGGTTTTCAGCCCGAGCTTCTTCGAGGTGCGGCGGATGTTGCTGGGGAGGAACCAGGCGCTTTCGAGGAGGACATCGACGGTGTGGGGCTGGATTTCGGTGTTTTGGCCGCCCATGACACCGGCGAGGGCGATGCCTTTGGCTTCGTCGGCGATCAACAGCATTTCGCTGGTGAGCTGGTGGGTTTGGTCGTCGAGGGTGACGAAGGTTTCCTGGTCGGCGGCGCGGCGGACGACGATGGTGGGTTTGCCGTTGGGGCTGCGGGCGATGAGGTGGTAGTCGAAGGCGTGGAGGGGTTGGCCGGTCTCGAGCATCACGTAGTTGGTGACGTCGACGACGTTGTTGATGGAGCGGACGCCGACCTTTTCGAGGGAGGAGCGGAGCCAATCGGGGCTGGGGCCGATCTTCACGCCGCGGAGGACGCGGGCGGTGTATCGGGGGCAGAGATCGGGCGCCTCGAGGCGCACCGCGACGAGGTCTTCGGCGCGTTCAGCCCCGGCGGCCGCGGGGGTGCGGGGGACTTCGGGCAGGCGCAAGGGAGCGCCGGTGACGGCGGCGACTTCGCGGGCGATGCCGATGACGCTGTTGAGGTCGGGGCGGTTTGGGGTGACTTCGAAGTCGAGGGCGGCGTCGCCGGCGCTACGGCCGAGGTGTTCGGCGAACGGCTGGCCTACTTTGGCGTCGGCCGGGAGCAGGAGCAGGCCTTCGACGGAGTCGCCGAGGCGGAGTTCCTGAGGGGAGCACATCATGCCGTGGGATTCGACGCCGCGGATTTTGCCGACCTTGATGGTGAATGGTGCTTCGCCCGGTCCGCCGGAGAGCGAGGCTCCGGGAAGGATGAGGGGCACCTTGTCGCCGGCCTGGAAGTTCTGGGCGCCGCAGACGATCTGGCGTTCGCCGCGGCCGTCGTTGACGCGGCAGAGCCAGAGTTTGTCGGCGTTCGGGTGGCGATCCTTGGTGAGGACCTGGGCGACGACGACGCCTTCGAACTCACCGCCGACTTTCTCGAGGTTTTCGAGTTCGAGCCCGAGCATGGTGAGGCGGTCGGCGAGTTCTTCGGCGGGGCCGGGGAAATCGACGTATTGGCGGAGCCAATTGAGGGTGACTTTCATGGTAGGGAAGTCAGGGCGACAAGGTGGGGGATGGGCCTGGCCTAGAATTGCCGGAGGAACCGGACGTCGTTTTCGTAGAAGAGGCGGATGTCGTGGATGGAGTAGCGGATCATGGCGATGCGTTCGATGCCGAAGCCGAAGGCCCAACCAGTCCAGATTTCGGGGTCGTAGCCGACGTTTTCGAAGACCTGGGGGTGGACCATGCCGCAGCCGGCGAGTTCGAGCCATTCCTTGCCCATCTTGCGGGTGAGGGCGCTGCTGAAGTCGATTTCGAAGCTCGGTTCCGTGTAGCTGAAGTAGTGGGGGCGGAACCGGATGCGGACGTCATCGCCGAGGACTTCGCGGAAGACGAACTCGACGGTGCCCTTGAGGTCGCCGACGGTGACGCCGCGGTCGACATAGAGGCCTTCGATTTGGTGGAAGGTGGGGTTGTGGGTGGCGTCGGCGTTATCGCGCCGGTAGACGCGTCCGGGGACGATGATGCGGACGGGGGGCGTTTGCTTCTTCATCACCCGGATTTGGACGGAGGAGGTGTGGGTGCGGAGGAGCCGGGGCGTTTCGTCCGGTTTGGCGGGTTGGATGTAGAAAGTGTCCTGGGTATCGCGCGCCGGGTGGTCGGCCGGCGTGTTCAGCGCATCGAAGCAATGGTACTCGTCCTCGACTTCCGGGCCGTCGGCCACGACGAAGCCCAGCTTGCGGAAGCTGCGCACGATGTCGTCCGTGACCTGGGTGAGGGGGTGCTGTCGGCCGGTGCGGCGGCGGCGGCCGGGGGCGGAGAAGTCAATGGGCTCGGCGGGGAGGGCGGCGCGGAGTTCGAGGGAGCGGCGTTGTTCGGCGAGGGCGGCTTCGAGTTCGGTTTTGGCGGCGTTGATGGCCTTGCCGGCGGCGGGTCGATCCTCCTTGGGGATGGCGCCCAACTGTTTCATCAAGGAGGTGAACCGTCCGTTTGGCCCCAGCCAGGTTCCCTTGGCCTGCTCGAGGGTGGGCAGGTCGGCGGCGGCGCGGAGTTCGGCCAGGGCGCATTGTTTCAGCGGGTCGAGTTCTTGGAGCAGGTTTGACATAGGATGCGCGGTTCAATTACTGGGGTGGAGCCGGGCCAAACACAAAGAAAAACGGGTGACCTTCGCGGTCACCCGTCTATCGGAATCGGAGAGATCCGATTGGAGATCTGAGATCCTTCAGGCCTTGGCGGTGGCCTTGGCCTTCAGGGCCTCCTGGGCGACCCGGACCAACTCGGCAAACGCGGAGGTATCGGTGGCGGCGAGGTCGGCGAGGATTTTGCGATCGATGGCGACCTGGGCGGCCTTGAGGCCTTCGAGGAAGCGGCTGTAGGTGATTCCGGCGGCACGGGCGGCGGCGTTGATGCGGACTTGCCAGAGGGAGCGGAAGTCGCGTTTCCGGTTGCGCCGATCGCGGTAGGCGTATTTGCGGCCGTGGTCGACGGCGTCCGAAGCGTAGCGGTAGAGCTTCGAACGGCGCATGCGGAAGCCCTTGGCCGCCTGGAGCATGCGGCGGCGGCGTTTTCGCGAGGCTGGGGCGTTGGTAACGCGCATAAGAATCGGTAGGTGAGTGGTGTGCGGAGCCGCAGACGCCGTTTAGTGACTGAACGGCATGTTCTCGAGAACCCGGTGGGCGTCCGAGGGATCGATGAGGGCGGCGGTTCCCAGGTGGCGGCGGCGCTTCGGGCTCTTGCCGGACAGCAAATGCCGCTTGCCCGCATGGGGACGAAGGACCTTGCCGCGGGCAGTGATTTTGAACCGCTTGGCGACAGACTTACGTGTTCGAACACCTTTCGGACGGCGCATAGCAATCTCCAGATCTCTACAAAAGAGCGCGAAATATAGGAACCACCGGGGGGCAGGGCAAGAGGTTTTTTGGCCTCCGTGTCCTCGCGCAAGCGGCGCTGCGGGTTCGGTCGTCCCCGGTCGACGCGCGGCTTTGGCCTCTGCGGACGGGCGTTCGGTCGGTTCCGGGAATGTCCCGCCTCGGCGGCGGGATCGGATACCACCGGTGGTGGCTTTCACTCGTGCCTGAGGGCTTCGATGGGGTCCAGGCGAGCGGCGGCCTTGGCGGGGTAGAGGCCGAAGATGATGCCGACGGCGCCGGAGATGCTGAAGGCGAGGGCGACAGACCAGACGGTGACGATGGTCACATACTCGGTCAGGTGGGACACGACGTAGGGGATGATAATGCCGACGCTGACGCCGATGAGGCCGCCGCCGATGGAGAGGACGACGGTTTCGACGAGGAATTGCATGGTGATATCGCGGCGTTTGGCGCCGAGGGCGCGGCGGACGCCGATCTCGCGGGTGCGTTCGGTGACGGTGGCAAGCATGATGTTCATGATGCCGATGCCGCCGACGATGAGGGAGATGGCGGCGATGGAGCCGAGAACCATGTTGAACCGGCGTTTGGTCTCCTCGGCTTCGCGGAGGAGGCCGAGGGGGACGATGATTTCGTAGTCGTTCTGGTCGTGGAAGCGGCTGAGGAGGGTCTTGACCTGGGGGTCGGCGCTTTCCACGGAGGAGAGGTCGCGCATCTGGATAGTGACCTGGTGGAGTTGGACTTCTTCGGCTTCGAAGCTGCCGGCGGATCGGCGGATGATGACTTCGCCGAAGCGGGTGCGGGAGGCGCTGAGCGGGATGTAGACGTTGTTGTCGAGCGGTTGGCCTTCCATCTTCCCGGCCTGGGACCGTTGTTCGGGCTGGCTGCGCTCCTCGATGATGCCGATGACGCGGTAGTAAAAGGCGTCGATGCGGACGGAGTGCTGCAGGGGATCCTGGTAGGGGAACAGTCGGCGGGCGAGACCGGTGGTGATGACGCAGACGTTTTCGGCGTGCTGCTCGTCGAAGTAGGCGAGGAACCGCCCGCGCTTCACCGCGGCGCCCGTGACCTCCGTGTAGAAGGGGAGGGTGCCGATGACCTGGCAGGGGACTTCGTTGACGGAGAAGCGGACGTTCTCGCGGATGATGCGCATCGGCAGGACGCGCTGCACGCCGGGGATGGTGGACTGGATGCGGGCGCCGTCCTCGTAGGTGAGGCCGTATTTGAGCTGCATGCCGCGCATGCCGCCCATGCCTTGCTGGCGGGCCTGTTCGGGCGGTTTGAGGCTCCGGAGGAGGATATTGTTACTGCCCAGTTTCTTGATGGCCTCCTGGGCGGCGTGCGAGGCGCCCTCGCCGATGGCCAGCATGGCGATCACCGAGCAGACCCCGAAGATGATGCCCAGCATCGTCAGGGCCGAACGCAGCTTGTGGAGCATCAGGCTCTTGACGCCCAGGCGGACGGTGCTGAGGAATTGGTAGGTCAGCATGAGGGCGGGGCGTCAGTTGCCGGGGTGGCCGGGGAGGGGGCGGTTGAGGACTTCGCGGTCGATCAATCCGTCTTTCATGTGGATCACGCGGTGGGCGCGGCTGGCGACGCGGTCGTCGTGGGTGACGAGGACGATGGTCTTGCCGGACTCGTTGAGGCGACCGATCAGATCGAGGACCTCCTGTCCGGTGTGGGAGTCGAGGTTGCCGGTGGGTTCGTCGGCCAGGATCATGAGGGGATCGTTGACCAGCGAGCGGGCGATGGCGACCCTTTGTTGCTGGCCGCCGGAGAGCTGGTTGGGACGATGGTGCAACCGGTCGCCCAGGCCCACCAACTGCGCCAACTCCGCGCAGTGATCGTGGTAGTGCCGCAGGTCC
>CAYSPU010000239.1:0-8858 GCA_964432995.1 uncultured Verrucomicrobiota bacterium | reverse complement strand
GCATGTTTGTCCCAGGCTCTTCGCCGCGGCTTTCTATCTGAAAATCTGCTGGGCGAACCAATACAAGCTGTTCTTCCAGTGTTTGAAGTCGTGGCCGTTGCCATCCACGTGCCAGATGTGCGGGACGTTCTTCTCCTTGAGATAGGTGTGTGTGCGCAGGCTGAACGTCATCAGCCCGTCCTTGTTGCCACAGGAAATCCACAGCACCTTCAGCATCTGCTTCGCCTTGGCCGGATCGGGAACCAGCACCTCGGGGGCCCGCGTGTTGGGCGCGGAGGAGAAGCCACCGACGTTCGCGAACGTGTCCAGGTTGCCCAGACCAAAATCGAGCGATTGCCCGCCGCCCATCGAAAGCCCGGCCACCGCGCGGTGTTCGCGGTCGGCAGAGACCGAATAGTGCGACTCGATGAAGGGGATGATGTCCTGGATCAGGTCGCTCTCGAAGTTCTTCCCCCAACCGTCGCCAGCCAGGGCGGCCGGGTCGCCGCCCGCGCCGAACCCGCCACGCCCGCCACGCCCACCGGTCGCGGCGTTGGTGGTGGCGTTGCCGTTCGGGAAGACCACGATCATGGGCTGGATCTTCTTGTCGGCGATCAGGTTGTCCAGGATCACGTTGGCCGCGCCTCCTCTTGTCCACTCCCGCTGCTCATTGCCGCCGATGCCATGGAGCAGATAGAGCACAGGGTACTTCTTGTCTTTGGCATAGCCGGGCGGCGTGTAGACCTCCATCCACCGTCTGACGCCGACGGTTTTGGAGTCGTAATCGACTCGCTCGAGGGTGCCGTGAGGCGTGCCTTCACGTGCTTTGTCGAAACCTTCCGGCGGCTTCGGGAAGGCCTCCTTGTTGTCTTCCGGACTGAGGTTGACCGGGGCGCCGAAGCCGCCGCGAGCAGCGCGGCGGGCTTCCGTGGCTGGAGCGTTCGCGGCCGCCGGGGCGGTCATGACTGCGCCGGTCCCGCCTTCTGATTGCGGGATGATTTCAATAGCGCAGATTTGGGGGTTCTCGACCTTGGGGGTGAAGGTCACCTGGATTTTGCCATCGGTGACTTCGACGGGAACCGTCTCGATGTAGGCCTTCAAGAATCCGCCGGCTTTGGCCCACGGATCGAAGTCCTTGAACTCCTTCCCCTGCACGTTGAAGGAGAACACCCGTTCTCCCGGCCCAGTGATGCCCTCAAATGTCTCGGCGAAGTGCAGCTTCAGGACGTACTTCCCGTTGGGCACCGGCCACGAAAAGGAGTCCATGCTGTAGTGCTCGGCCCGGTAGAGGTCGGGGCTCTTGGTGTTGGCGATCTGAATGTCGGGGCGCTCAATGGTCTGGCCGCCCGCGAAGCCTTGATCGGCCAACCAGACATTGCCATCCGCGTCTTTGACGGGCGTGGAAGTGCCGGCCTTGATCCGGATGCTCTTTGGGGGGGGCGCGGTGGCGGCCGGCGCTTCCGGCGCGCGCCGGGCCACGATTTCCTCCTTGGCAAACTCGCCGACCTCGCGCGTGAACTTGATCTCATTGCCATCGGCGGCGAGTCTGCCGGTGTAGGTGATGCGGATCTCGTTCTCCTGGAAACGGAACATCTCCACGAACGAAATGGCGCTGCCGTCCACCTTGCCCTCCTTGAGTTCGGCTTCGCGCTGCTGGCCGCCGACCTCCGAGTTGGCTTTCCCGTTCAGCGTCGCGCCGTCCTGCCGGAGCAGGAAGGTGTATTTCTGCAGGCCGATCTGGGAGTCGAACTCCGACTTCCAAGTGCCGGTGATGTCGGCAGCGAGCAGCGACATCGGAAGCGCTGCCAGGGACAACAGGACGGTGGATATCTTCATAGCTTTGGGATTCATGATCAGATTCGCGTGATTGCTCTGGTGGTTCAATCGCTGAACCGGAGTGGCCTCCGACGGGCTCAGCGGGTTGCTGCGACCGCCGCTCATTCCACGGCCCTCCATTGGAAACACTCCCCCCCCTTGCGGGCGGGGGTCGGGCCGGTGGCCGTGACTCTCACTGGCCCAGGGGCGTTCGGCTGGGTGGCCAGATACCGATGATTCGTCAGGGACAGGAGCATGGTGTCGCCGCGCATGAGGTTAACCCATTGAAAAGACTCGGCGACCCCAGGTGGCTTTCCAGCCAGGTCTTTCAACACGGCGGCTTCTCCGGCGGCGGAAACAAACCGGCCGTTGCTCGCCTTCAGCGCCACGCGACCCGAGCCTAAATCCATCACCTGGAACTTCGCACTCTGGGGCAGAGCTCCGCCGGCGGCCGCGACATTCACGAGCGTGTTCTCCTGTGTCTCGGCGGCCAGGAAGCTGGCATCCGCCCCGCTGGTCAGCACGATGGTTTTGCCCAGGGGAATCTCGCGTTCGATGCCCCGCGCGCGGGGTTCCTCGCAGACGTAGTTGTCGAAGTCGGCATAGCCGCCGGGTTGGCCGGAGGTGTTGTAGTGGAACAGGCCGGGGCGCACTCCCTGAAACGTGGTCAACTGGAACGTCATGGTGAAGGGTTTGCCCAGCGGCGTGAATTGCTGGCCGTCGGCGCTCCAACTGAAGACGGCCTGATCCGTGTCAAAGTCACAGTGAACGCGAAGCCAGAGATGCGTGGGGGGCGTAACGGGGCTGATGGTGGGCGCGTTGGTGGGTGCGGATGCACGAGCGTCGGCGCCCGGGCGTCGTCGTCCGCCCCCCCGGCCGGTGCCCATTTGGAGCGTGGCACCCTCGGCGGATTTCGCCACCCCGATCCAGGCATACGGGGTAGTGACCAGTCCGAGGCCGGCGATGTCTCCGGCCGTCAGACCGGTCGTGTCCAACTCGACCGTGATGCGGCACTCGGGTCCGGGCGGGCGTTGGCAGACCGTGTTGCGGGCGTGGTAGAAGTCCGGCGCCGGGAGCGAATGCAGGCGCAGGACGCCGGGCTTTTCCATTAGCGACCACCGGGTGTCATCGGGCACGTGATTCCACTGCCATTGGGGGTGCAACTTGCCGCGGTTGAAGTCCTCGTCCCAGACATAGGTTGGGTGGGGGGACTGCGTGAAACCGGTGTTGGGTTTGATCCAGGTGTTCGGCGCTTTGCGCAGGTTGCCCGGCAGACCGATCAACGGGAATCCTTCAGCCCAAGTAACGGGAACCAGGGACACCATGCGGCCGGCGCTGCCGTGGTCCGACATGATCACGCACCACCATTCGCCCGAGGGCGTGTCGCACACGCCGCCCTGGTGAATCCAGAGCCCGCGGTCGTTGGCTCGGGCGCGCGCCGGCGCCACGCCCGTCACGCCCATGGACTCGCTTTGGACCATGTAGGTGACCTGCCACGGACCGTCGATGGAATCGGCGCGCGCGACCATCTGATCGACCGGCCCGCCCGGAATCGCGGAGACGTCGTAGTATTTCCCATGGATCTTGTAGAGGTGATGGCCCTCGCCCATTCGCGTGCCGCGGGGGATCACCATCTGGCGCTTTGGGGCGTTGGTGTCGAACGCCCGCAGGTCCGGCGTCAACTCCTCGATCGGATACGTGGTGCTTCCATCGGGCCCGCGATTGCCGGCGCTGGAAATGATGAAGATCTTGCCGAGGTCGTCATCGAACAGGACCGAGAGGTCGTGGCGGCCAGGCAACTGGTTGCGTTCCCAGGGGCCTTGGATGGATTTCGACCGGAAGACCTGGAGGCCCACGCCGTTGACATTCGAGAAGATGTAGAATGTCCCCTGGTGATGGCGGATGCACGGCGCCCAGATTCCCTGCCCGTAGATGTTTCCGCCCTCGAGTCGGAACGCCGGACCAAAGTCCAGCCGGTCCATGCAGTAGCCGGCCAGTTCCCAGTTCACCAGGTCCTTCGAGTGCAGAATCTCGAGCGCCGGGTTCATGTGCATGGTCGTGCCGACGAGGTAGTAGTCCTCGCCCACGCGGATGATGTCGGGGTCTTCGAACTCGCCGTAGAACAGCGGATTCGAGTAAGTGCCGTTGCCGTTGTCGGCCGTCCAGTGCCTGGTCGCGGCGGGAGGAAGCGCTGCAGAATCTACCGTCGCCGCGGAGCTCAGGAGTGCGCCGACCGCCAGTGCCACGGGGGTGCGTCGATGGAGAAGGACAGCTTGGATCATATGAAGCCAGGGTGGCGGAGCAGGCCGGGCCCCCAGAGAATGCACGTGAGTCGGGGCCATGAACCGCGAAGCCTTGAGGTGGGGACGCCCGGCTCGGGCGTCCGCCAAGGGCGTGCACCTCTGTCTGCAACTGGTGGACGCGCGAGGCCGCGCGTCCCTACCTTCTGCTGACGGTCACCCCGAAAGCTGGTAGGGCGCGACTCCGAGAAGGACTCGCGAGCGGGCTCCGAGGAGGACTCGCGAGCAGGTCTCCGCATCGTGCCGAAAACAAGTGGTTCGGTGACTGCATCTTGCGGCGCCCTCGGAGAGGTCGCCCTACCTTTCATGCGAAGTGGCATCCCAGAATGGGTAAGGGGATTCATGGAGACCTCACATGTGGGGGGTGCTTGTTTCGGTCGCTGGGCTAGCGCGCCTCGGACACCTTCCTCGCTTCCGCAATGACGGCGTCAAAGGCCGGTTTGGGAACAGAGTTGCCGTCGAACAATAACGGCTTGCCGCTGGCCCGCCACGAATTGGCGTCATTCGGCCCCCAAAACGTGACGATCTTCACCGAGTCCCGATGCTTGAGAAACGCGCGGAAGATCCCCGCATAGGCCTCGGCCAACCGCCGGTTGGCGTCATCCACCAGGCCGCCCTGAGTAGCCGAAGCGTTGGCCGCGACATCGGCGCCCGTGGTGCGCTGTCCCGCGGCCGCGCTGTTGACATCCAACTCGGTGATGTGGATGGGCAAGCCGAGCGTGGCGATTTCCGCGAGCGCCCGGTCCATGGTCTCGAAGGTCGTCGACACGTTGACGTGGGCTTGCGAGCCGATGGCGTGGACCGGCACCTTCTGCTCCCGCAGCGACTGGATCAACGCGAGGAGTTTCCGCCGCTTGGCCGGGTTCTCCAGCCCGTAGTCGTTGTAGCGGAGAATCGCCTCGGGGTCCGCCTCGTGCGCGTACTGAAAGGCTTTGGCGATGAAGTCCGGTCCGATGATCTCCAGCCACAGGGTCTTTCGCAGGATGTTCGTGCCGCCGTCCGCAATGGCCTCGTTCACCACGTCCCAGACTTTGATCTTCCCCTTGTAGCGGCCGACGACGGTGTGGATGTGATCGCGCATCCGCTCGAGCAACTCATCCCGGGACGCGCGCGGTCCGGTGTAACGCCCAAAGGAGCCGCCGCCGAATCCGCGGCCGGCTCGCCCACCCCCGGCCGCGTTTGTTCCGGAGGCGTTTGTGGCTGCGGCGGGGTTGGGCGCGGCGGTGGCGACTCCGGGCGGGGGCGGGTTCGTGCCGGCGAACACCCAGTTCGGGGTCTGGGAGTGCCAGACCAGGGTGTGCCCGGCCAATTGCATGCCGTTGCTGAGGCCGAAGTTCACGAACGCGTCGGCCGGCCCGAAATCATACCCCGCGGCGCCCTCGCGGGGATGAATGAGCGCCCATTTCATGTCGTTTTCCGCGACCACCTGGTTGAAGTGCTCCCGGACCAGGGCAATGTCGCGGTTGACTTGCTCCGGGGAACGGCGGAACGCGGCGCCCGTGGCGATCGAGCGGTTGATCGCCGTGCCCACCAGGAAATGGTCTTTGAATACCTCCTTGAGAGCCACTGGCGGGTCGGCGGACCAGGTGGTCGTGCCCAGGACGAGGAACCCGGCTGTCAGCCAGCCGAAGACTGCGTGTGAACTTGGGTTGTGCGTTTTCATGGTTAGGCCGGTTTGGGTTTCATCGTCTGCAGGCTTCATTCCTCCGGCATCAACACCGGAATGATGTGACTGCCGGCGCGGCGATACACGCGAAAGTCGGTGTCAAAAGTGACGACCTGACAGTCGCGGTGCAATTCACTCAGGCGAACCAGCGTGGCGTCGGCCAGCGACATGGGAACACTGCGATACTTGCGCAGAAGCGATCGCAAGGCGCCGCGTTCGCGATTGAACTGCAGGCCGACGGCGATGGCTCCGGCGTCCGCCAGCGCGAACAGTTCGTCCGCGTCGAAACCGTCCCTGGTGAGCAAGAACGCCGCCTCTGTCAGCACGGGTTCGCTTGTCAGCAGCGGCTTGGGCAGGGCCTTCGCGTGGTCGCATACCCATGCGTGCTCCCGCGTGTCGGGGTCGATGAGCGCCACCAAGGGGCCGGTGTCCGCGATGGCGATCATGTTCCGAAGCCTTCCAGGTGTTTGGGATTGGTAGCGAGGTCACGGGCGCCGCGGCCGCGCCGCGCCCAGGCTCTTTTCAAGACCGGCAACGCCAGGTCGTAAACCGATTCTCCGGGCGGCAGCTTGGGCAGATGCGGCGGGAGCGCTTGCTCCGGCAGTTGCTTTTCCAGACATTCCCGCACCAGGGAAGACTTCGTGGTCCGGCGCGCGCGGCTTTCCCTTTCGAGCCGGGCCAGCAGTCGCTCCGGCAATTTGAGCGAAATCGTTGTCATGCGGTGAGCGTAATACGCGGCACCGTACCGGGCAATACCGGACCCCATCCGTGAGGCACCGGCTCCCGGATGGCAGGGAAACGGTGTGGGGCTTGAACCAACGCCACGTCTGTGCCGGGAATCATCCGGGGGATTGAAGGCGAGGGGAGGTGCATCGTCCGCAGTGGACGCCGCCGCCGGCGTCATTTGGTTCGCAGCGCCAAGACCGTGATGGAATAGGCCGGAAACTCGCGGCTGAAGTTGGCGCCGAGTCCGTCCACCTTTTCCGTCCTCGGGACGACATTCTGCGGTTGGTCGATCGAATTGGTGTCCTCCAGCGTTTTGCCGGCCAGGACCACCGCTTCGGCCCTGGAATCGATCCTCTTCGCGCCGTCGATCTGGACGTGGATGCGCCGCGCCGTTCCGGCGGTGTTCACGACCTTCAGATAGAGGATCCCGCTCTTGCGGTCGCGGGTCGCGTCAAAGAAGAGCTCGCGGATTTGCTGGGTGGCTCCGGGAGCGCCGCCACGGCCTCGCCGCTGCCACGCGCGGGTTGGGATGTCTTTCGAGTCGGTGGCGAGGATTTCGTCACCCACCATGGTGCTGAACATCTGCTGGGCATAGTACGATGGGGAACCGTAGCTCGTGAGCGCGTCGTAGCCGATGAGATCCGAGCTCCACTGCATCGAGCGGCCCTGTCCCTCCAGTCGGCTGACGTTGACGAAGAGCGGGGCATAACACGAGAGGAGGACAATGTCCGAATTCCGTTCCATGCAGGTCATCCAGGCCGCGTCGCCCAGCGCCCCGGCCATGTTCGGCGTGGGCGAGCCGACGCGCGTGGCCCATTCGCCGCAGAAGATCTTGGTCGGATTCGTCCTGGAATAGGTGTCGTATCGGAACGACTGCGCCATCATCTCCTCGAGGTTGCGATAGAAGTGCTCGTCCACCAGGTCCGGGGTGCGGCTCTTCACCGAGCCGTTGGCGGGTTGTTCGTAGCCCCAGGAGGAAATGACCTTCAGGTGCGGGTACTTCTTCTTGATGACGTCGTAGAACTGCGCAAACCGGCCGTCGTAACTGCCGCTGCGGTCGAACCAGTCTTCGTTCCCGACCTCCACATATTGCATCTTGAACGGTTTGGGGTGGCCATCCTTGGCGCGCCGGGCACCCCAGGGGGTGGTTTTGGCGTCGCCGATGAGGTACTCGATCTCCTCGAGCGCCTCCTGGACGTAGGGTTCCAGCTTGGGCCCCGCCGGGATGACCCCGCCGCGGCCGAGGCAATAGCCGGCAAAGACGCCGAGCAACGGTTCCATGTCGAGGTCCTCGCACCACGCGGCGAACTCGAGGAGGCCGAGGCCGTCGGTGGACCAGTATCCCCAGGGACTGGGATGGCCGGGACGTTGTTCGACCGGGCCGATGGTCTCCTTCCAGTTGAACCGCTGATTGAAGGCGTTTCCTTCGAGGTAGTTGCCGCCCGGGAAGCGGAGGAACTTGGGTTTCATGGCCGCCAGCAACTCCATGATATCGGCGCGGTTGCCGTTCTTGCGGTTCTTGTAGGTTGGCGGGAAGAGCGAGACATTCTGCAGCCAGAGCGTGCCGGGCGTCGTCGTGGTGAGCTGGAACACATTGTCCTTGGACGCAGCCACCCGTTTCGTCTTGAGCGTGCTCTCGAACTTCTTCCATTCACCGGTCAGCCCGGAGATCTTCGCGCTGGCAAAGGTCGTTTTCCCATCAGCGCTTTCCAGGCTCACGGTCACCGGCCCGGTGAAGCCGCCGGCCGCCTTGGCGAAGAAGGAGACGCGGTAGGTCGTGTTCGGTTTCACGGGGATTCCCCAGAAGCCGCCGTTGGCCACGCCGGCCGGCGCCGATGCAGAAGCCGACGGCGCGTCCAGCTTGAGGCTGACATTCAGGAATTCGTTCAGCGGGGTGTTCGTGTCGAGAACCATCGAGGCGCCTCCCACGACGCTCCAAAACCTCGGCTTGGTGTCGGGTCTGTAGGTGACGGGAAGGTACTTGCCGACCTCGTAGGTATCCGGGGTAACCGGGGGGACCACGGCATCTGCTTTGAAGGAGCGGTTGCGGATGAGTTCGGCGTACACGCCGCCTTCGTAGGCGAAGTTGATCTCCTCGGTCATCAAGCCATAGAGCATGGGGCTGACCGGGCCGGTGACTTTGCCCGCGTCAATCATCAGCACCGGGACGGCTCCAGGGGCGGGTGCCGCAGGCGCAGGCGCAGGGACCGAAGTCGCGGCGGCAGCAGCCGCCCCGGCGGCGGGTGCTGCCGCGGCAGGGGCTGCCGCCGCGGGCGCACGCGAAGCCGAGCCGGGCTCGGTAACAGACTGCGGGATGATCTCAATCGCGCAGATCTGCGGGTTCTCGACGTTGGGAGTAAAGGTCACCCGGA
>CAYSPU010000238.1:0-8873 GCA_964432995.1 uncultured Verrucomicrobiota bacterium | reverse complement strand
AAAGCAGGCGAATTAGGTCTTCTCGGGTTGGCAATTCCGGAAGAATACGGTGGCGCCGGCCTCGGCTGCGGAACGAAGCGTATCGAGCACCATGCGTGCGTCGTTGGTCAGGGCGTCAAAATACCGGACGGCGCCACGCAGACCCTCCCGGTTGAGCCCCGGAAGGATGCCGAGCGTTTCGGCCGACGAATAACCCCGCGAGGGGCCGAAGTTGCGGCCGTTGCAGAGCAGATCGTAGAGCTTGACTCCGATCCGGAGCTGCCAGAGCGGCCGGCCGTTCTTCTTGTAAATTGGGAAAACGAAGCCGAGAGGATCCCCCAAGTGCGGCGCGATGTCGCGGAGAACGCGCTTCTCCAGGCTCGCCTCACGCACGAGACCGATGCGGCCCTGCTCGAGATAGCGCAGGCCGCCATGCAGGAGCCGGCTGGAGCGCGAACTGGTCCCGAAGGCGAAATCGTGCCGGTCCACCAAGGCGGTCCGCAGCCCACGCATGGCGGCGTCGCGGGCCACGCCACTCCCGACGATGCCGCCGCCGATGATGAGGACATCGAAGTCGTCGCGGGAAAGTTGAGCCAGGGACTGGGAACGGGAGGCAGGAGGATTCATGGAGAGCGGTGGACGGAGGCGATCAGGTCTCCCAGTTCGGCCAGGGATGGAACGACGAGGTCGGGTGGGGGCGAACTGCGCGCGGCGTCCTCGGCAGTGGCCTCGCCAGAGAGGACGAGCACACCCAGGGCGCCGGCCCGCTGGGCCATGCGGACGTCGGTGTAGATGCGATCGCCCACCATGGCAATCTCATGCGGCTGCAGGTGGTGCCGGTGCAGGATGCCCCGGAGCATGTCAGGATCGGGTTTGCCCAGCGTAACGTCCGGCCGGCGGCCGGCGGCCTTTTCGATCGCGGCGCAGATGGAGCCGCAGTCGACCAGGATGGTCGGCTGGTCGGTGGGGCAGACGAAATCGGGATTCGTCGCCAGGTAGGGTTTCCCCCGGTGAACCCACCAGCAGGCGCGGCCCAGGCGCGAAAAGGCCAGCGTCGTGTCAAAGGCGACGACGACGGCATCCGGCTCGTCCGCGGCATCGTCCCGCGTGGAGACGAAACCGGCATCCTCGAACTCGGCGATCATGCTGGGGGTGCCGAGAAGAAAAAGCCGCCGGGCCTGCGGAAGATGGGTGCGAAGGTAGTCGATGGTTGCCTGCGCGGAGGTGTAAAGCTCTTCGCGGCGTGCGGGCAGCCCCAGTTTCTGCAGGTGGGCGAGGTAGTCCGTTGTGCTCTTGGACGGATTGTTGGTGAGAAACGAGGTGCCGATGCCGAGTGCGTGCAGGCGGTGGAGAAAGGCCGGTGTGAAGGCGAAGAGCGTGCCGCCCTTGTAGATCGTTCCATCCATGTCGAGCGCGACATGGCGGATCCGGCGGAGCTTTTCCAAGTCAGTTCCGTGACCGCCCGTGGTCGGGGATGCCGTCGAGGTCATGGGATGTCAGTGGGTCTGCCCGTAACCGTGGCCGCGGGCGGGCCAGGCGAGGAGGAACAGCAGGGTGCCGATGACCGCGGTTCCGACCATGCTGCCGAGGGCCACGTTCCAGCCGTAGTGCTGGGCGAGATAACCGAGGCCCCAGCCGGATACGATGGCGCTGAGGTAGCCGAAGAGTCCGGTGAAGCCCACGGCGGTTGCCGCGGCGTGTTTGGTGGCGAGATTGGCGGCGGTGATTCCGACCAGCGCCTGCGGGCCGTAGATGAAGAACCCGGCGCCACCGAGCAGGAGGGTCGCAAGCAGGGGAGGCAGGGTCGGCAATTTCCAGAAAAGGAAGAGACAGATCGCTGCGAGCGACATGCAGAAGACGCAGGTGCGCGAACCACGTCCTCCGAAAACCCGGTCGGTCAGCCAGCCGGTGGCGAGCATGCCGAGGATGCCGGCGATCTCAAAACCCGCGACCATCCAACTGGCATGGCTCAGCGAAATGCCCTTGGACTCGGTCAGGAGGGTCGGACCCCAGTCGAGCACGCCGTAGCGGAACGTATAGACGAAGAAGTTGGCGATCGCGAGGATCCAGATGTAAGGGTTGCCAAAGACCTGGCGGCGCACGAAACGCTTGAAGTCGGCGGGAGCCTCGGTCCCCGTTTCCTTGCCATCGGCGCCGGTGACCTTGATCTCGGGCAGGCCGACCGAGCGAGGGGTGTCCCTGAGGGTGAACCAGAGGAAGACACACACCAGGGTGACGAGCACCGCGGGGGCGAGAAATGCCCAGCGCCACCCGAAGGCAACCACGTAGCCGCAGAAGATGACCACCAAGGCGCCGCCGATGGAATGGGACGTGTTCCAGATCGACATTTTCGTGGCAAGCTCTCCCGGGTGATACCAGTGCGTCATGAGGCGGGCGCAGGGAGGAAAGCCCATGCCCTGCACCCAGCCGTTGGCCATCCAGGTCAGGCCGAGAACCACCACCGCGGAACTGAGCCCGAACACGACATTGGCGAGTGCCGACAGCAGGAGCCCCGTGATCATGAAGGTGCGGGCGTTGGCGCGGTCGCCCAGGAATCCGTTGGCAAACTTCGAGACGCCGTAGAGCAGCCCGTGCAGCGTGAGAAACAGTCCGAGATCGGATTTGGTGATCCCGAGGTCCTGTTGCATCGCCGGCATGGCGACGCTCAGGTTCTTGCGCACAAAGTAATACGCGGCGTAGCCGACCATCGTCGCGATCAGCGTGCGGCGCTGCCAGTAACGGAAACGGGAGGCTTCGTCGGCCTGGGCGGAGGAGGTGTTGACGGCGGACATCGGGAATCAACGGGACCAGGCGCCACCCGGACCGAAGAGCGTGGCCAGGCTGGGTTCCAGGGTTTGGGTGCGGACGGCGAGATCGAGGACGGTGAAACGGCGGCGGATAAAAAAGGCGCGCACGAAGGATTGGCGAAGGCGTTCCGGGGTGATGCCGATCTCCTCCGGACGGGTGGGCGCGCCGACGATTTCCAGGCGGCGGCGAAGGTCGGCGAGCGGCAGCAGTTGCGCCCGAAGCTGCTCGCGCAGCCCCGGCCAGACGGAGGCAAGCAGGCGGAGCTGTTCTCGCAGATCTTCGCGGGAGATGTACTTCGCCCGGGTCTCCTCGAGCGCGGTGCCGATGAAACTGGCCTTTCCAAAGCGGGCCTGTATGTCATCCACCACGGCAGCCCATTCGGGCCATTGGGTGGCGCAGCGGTCCACGTCGAGCCGGTCGAACGGGACTTCGAGCAGCCTCTCGTAGAGCGATGCAACGGCCAGAGTCGCGATGCCCACCTTGAAGCCATGGGAAGGAGCGGAGCCGTTGTGGGTGTGGTGCTCCATGTCCCACAGGTGGCTGAACTGATGTTCGGCTCCAGATGCGGGGCGGCTGGATTTGCTCCACTGCATGGCGAAACCGCCGAGCATGAGCCCCTCGGTGAGCGCACCGATGGCGCCGGCGTCGCCGCGCCGCGCGCCGGCGGGGTCGGCGAGGGCGTCGCGCAATCCTCCCTGGACGATCGCCCACGCGCGGGGATTGACGGGATCGACGCCGAGGGCGTGGGCGACCAGCCAGTCCGCCCCGGCCGTGACCTTGGCCTGGAGGTCGGCGTAACCCGACGCGGTCATTTCTGCGGGAGCCGTGCGGATGATCTCCAGGTCGCCCACCACAGCCTGGGGTGCCGGACAGTTGAACGTCTGCTTGGCGCCATGCGACGTAATGGAAGCGCCGAACGCCGTATAACCATCCATCGAGGCGGCCGTGGCGACGCAGAGGTACGGGCGCCCGAGCCGGTGGGATGCGAGCTTCACGAGGTCGTTGATGGTGCCGGAACCGACCGCGACCGCAATGGCGTCGTGCCGGCGGAACACTTCCTCAAGCTTCTCCACAAAACCGATTTCGGCGTAGAGGCCGGGATCGTCGAAGACATGGGGCGCAGCGATGGCCAGGGAGGCGTTCGCCAACTGGCGCTGGACGCGATCGCCGGCGACGCGATGGGTCGTCGTATCGGCGACGACGAGCGCCTTGCGTCCCGGGAACTGTGTCCGAAAAATGCCGGCAACGTCGCGGGCGACGCCGGAGCCGAGCCGGAGCTCCCTTGTCTCGGCGGCGGAGGCGAGTGCTTCGTGCACCGAAAGGCGGGCGGGGGGAATGTCCGGGACCGGCGCGGGCTGAGGCGGCGAAGAATTCGCGTTATTATGCATGATAAATATTATAGCGTGGCAACGAGGCTCCTCGTGAGAGAACGGCGGATCGGGTCAGCGCACGCGGTGCAGGTTGGGATGCGGGGTGATCCGGGCGCGCAGGCCGGTGAGGGTGGCGATCATTTCCTCCGGGTCCTGCCCTTCACGGGGGCGGGTTGGGTGCCGGCGGCCAGGAGCTCGGTGGCGCCGGATTCGTCGATGATCAGGCCCTTGAGAATCCCGCCGCGGATGGCGGCCGTGATGGCGGCTGTCCGGTCCCGTCCCGAAACGATGGCGATGGTCCGTGGAATCCGGCGCAGTTGTGAAATCTCCGCGCTGATCACCTGGTCCCGCCATGTTGTGTCGCACTCGCTGCCGTTCCGGTCAATGAAGCGGCCGCAGATCTCCCCGACCGCGCCTGCCTTGCGCAGTGCGGCGCTGTCGGCACTGCTGAGGGTGCCGCGCTCGACGAAGACGGAATTTTCCAGGGTGCCGAGCCCGACGATCGCCACTTGGGCGCGGTCGAGGCAATCGTGGACGGCGCGCATCTGGGGAAGCTTGAGCAGGGCGTCGCGGGTCCGCTTGTCCGGGATGAAGGCCGGTGCATTCAGGGCGAGGAAGCTGCCACCGAGGCGTTGGGCGAGCACACGGCCCACCTCCTGCGCGTCGAAGGCGCTGACGTTGGAATCGACGCTGCCCATGGCCTGCACCACGGTCAGCGCCTTGTTGCGCGGCTCGGGCAGATGCTGCACGACCTCGTGGATGGTGCGCCCGCCGGCGAGCGCAACGGTGTCCCCGGGCCCGATGAGGTCATTGAGGGCGTCGGACGCAAATCGGCCGACGGCCTGCCGCAGATCCGTGTTGGCAAGGCCGTCCAGGGTCTTGATCACCACGGCCGTCTCCAGATTGAACCGGGAACAGATTTTCTTCTCCAGCTCGGTATGGCGGGGCTCGTAGTCCGCGACCGTGATGCGCACAATGCCGCGTTCCCGCGCCAGCGCGAGTAACCGGGAGACCTTGGCTTGGGAAACCTTGACAAATTTGGCGACCTCGTTCTGTCCAAGCCCGTCGACGTAATAGAGCCGGGCGGCGAGGCGGAGGCGATCGTCTGAAAAGCTGGGAGGCATGAGGCGTGACGGCGTTTTCCGGGCTGCGGCAGTGTGGGGGCGCCTACCCGGGGAAGGCAACAGTGGTGCCGGCACGGGTGTTTGTCGACTCCGTGCAAGGGCATTCCTTTGTCTCGGACCGGACACCGGGGCGGCGGAGTGCAAATGGGCGCTTGACACGATTGGGCGGCAGGTTTTTGTTTCCATGAATTTCGATACAGAATAGATATTCAGTCAAGCCAAATACCCCAGATGACTCCGATTTTCCCGCAGCCCGTCCGGTGTCACGGATCACCGGCTCCGATCGCGCCCCGGCCGCTCCGTTGGCGGCCGACGACATCCCTTGATCCGTTCGGGTCCGTTCCCGGCGTCCCCTGTTCGCGTCCCAATTCATTAGAACCGTAACTCCCATGCAAATCCTGCCACATTGTCCCGAGTCCCCCAGAGGATGCCCGTTCCTCTTTCGAATTGTCGGCGCGCTGATCGCCCTTGTGGCGGCCGCGCTCCCGCTTGCCGCCCAGGCGCCCGCCACCGGCAGCGTGCGCGGCCGCGTGTACAACATTGCTTCCCGCGAGTACGTCCGCAATGCGGAGATCCGTGTCGACGGCACGTCGTTGTCGGCGTTCTCCACGGACCGCGGCGATTTCATTCTCACCGGGGTGCCTGCGGGTGAGGCCACGCTGGTGGCCAGCTACGCCGGATTGCAGGAGACCCGGGCGGTTGTCACGGTCGTCGCCGGACAGACGGCAGCGTACGACTTCAATCTGCAGGCCCTTTCCCTCCCTGGCGCCGGGGATGAGAAGGTGCTGATGATGGAGAAGTTCGAGGTGGCGGACACCCGCAGCGGCCAGGCCAAGGCGATCATGGAACGCCGGGCTTCCCTCAATGCGAAGAATGTCGTGGCGGCGGACAACTACGGCGAACTCACCATGGGTGACGTGGGCGAGTTCATGAAGTCGATGCCCGGTCTTTCCCTCGACTACACCGAGGTGGACGCCACCCAGGTGCGAATCGGCGGCCTCGATCCGAAGTATGCCACGTTCACCACGGACGGCGCCCGCATGGCGACCGCAACCTCCAACAACAATGCGGGTCGCCAGAACTCCTTCGAGCAGATGTCCATCACCGGCATCGAGTCCATCGAGTTCAACAACACCCTGACCGCCAGCATGGATGCGGATGCGCCCGCGGGAAGCATCAACCTGCGCAGCAAGTACGCGTTTCAGCGCAAGGGCCGCTCGATCATTTTTCAGGCCTACGGCGTCGGCACCTCCGATGCCGACATCCGGCGCGAATATTTCCCCGACGACAAGAAGCACAACCGCATCTTCCCTTCGGGTCAGTTTGGCTATGCCGACATCTATCTCGATGGCCGTCTCGGCATTGAATTCAACACCAGCTACAATGCCAACTTCGTGCAGCAGGATCGCCTCCAGATGCGTTACAACTACAACACGCCGGCGACAGCCACAAAGCCCGCCGTCACGCCGGAAAACCCGCAATTGAACGACATCATGGTCCGCCCCGGTCCGAAGGAGACGACCCGTCAGGCGGCAAACCTGAGCGTTGATTACCGCATCACGCCCGAGCTCACCTTCTCGTGGCGCAGCACCTATTCGTTCTACGACGTCGAATACGTGAACCAGTACACCTATCTCTATGCACCCGTGGCGACCCAAACGGGCACGAGTTCGATCACCCGCCTGGTTGCCAATCCCGTCAATGCGACGACCGGCGCGGCGGTTACGGGTGGCAGCAGCCCCCGTTTCCGCACGGAGTATTCGCACCGCTATGCCGGCACTCCCGCCATGATGATCGCACCGAGGCTCGAGTACAAGGGCGACACTTGGGATGTCTCGTTCCGCCCGAGCTATTCCAAGTCGGAATTCAACTTCCGCGACAACAGCAAGGGCTTTTTCCAGCGCACGGATACATGGATCACACGCATCGGCTTCATTGCCGAGCGCCCGTCGGAGGGATCACCCACGTGGACGCTGACCCAGACCGCGGGCCGGCCCTGGGGTGACCCGACGAGCGTGAATCGCGACGACGATATTGGAAACAACATCCGCACGGCTGAATCCGATGCCTCCAACGAACAGTATGTCGGAAATCTTGACCTGAAGAAGCGGCTCAACGTGCGCGGCATCCCGGTCACGCTCATGTCCGGCCTGGGCCTCCGCAGCAACGAATGGAAATCGGTGGAGGGTTCGTATAACCAGTTCCAATACATCGGCCCCACGTTTGACCAGACCCAGCGGGATCCGGCGGCACTCATCCCCGCCACGATGAACTACAAGTTTGACCTCAGCCTCGATGGCCGCGGCGGCAATGTCACGGCACAGAATTTCCGGGCGGACAGCAACTATGGGGTCTATGACATCTACAAGCAGCATCCCGCCTACTTCCTTCCCGACACCAATGGGGACCTGACGCGTGATTTCCAGAATAACAAGAAGATCAACGAGGAGATCAGCTCCGCCTACATCGAAGGTCAGAGCCGTATCGGCAGGGCCCGATTCGATCTTGGACTCCGCTTTGAGAAGACCAAGACCGAGGCGTTGGTCGCCGATGTTCGTGCTGACAAGGAAGTCGTCGCCGCAGGCTATTCGCTGAGCACGGTCGAAGGCATCCGCTACAAGTGGAAGGATGGCCAGCAGAAGACCCGTCGCGGAAATTATGACGACTGGTTCCTGAGCGGTGGCGTCAAGTACGACATCACGAAGAAGCTGACGGCCCAGGCCGCCTTCAGCGATTCCATCCTGCGCCCCGACTACGGCAACCTGGGCGGCGTCATCACGGTCAATGACAGCACCCAGGTCGTGAACGTGCCGAACCCGGAGCTGAAGCCCGAGCATTCCACCAAGTACTATGCCGGGCTCATGTATTCCCTCGAACCCTCCGGCACGCTCGGCCTGTCCTGGTACCAGCTTCAGGTGAATGACCTGCAGCAGCCATCGACGCCGATCAGCCCCGATGTGGCCGGCTACGATCCCAATGATTATCCCGGTTATACCTTCACGAGTGCGATCAACGGCGAAGGCACCTTCAAGACCAGCGGCTTGGTGGCGGAATACAGCCAGCAGATGACCTTCCTGCCGGGCGCGCTCAAGGGCCTCAGCCTCTACGGATCCATGACCCGGGTCATTGCGGATCGCGTGCGCGTCAATGTGCCCAATCGCTCGGCCAACTGGGGTCTGCGTTACCGTTACGGCCGTTTCAATGCCCAGATCAACGGCACCTGGACGACGATGTACCGCATCGGCAACATCAACGACACGCCCACGACCAACAACACCGGCATCCGGTGGTTGGCGGCGCGCGAGATGTGGAACATCAGCGCCGGATACAAGCTCACGAAGCATTTCGAGCTCATGCTCTCCGGACGCAATATCTTCAACGAGCCCTCCGTCCAGTACACGAACGTCCCGGGCCGCATCTATCTCTACGACGTCTATGGTACATTGTGGAGCGCCGGCGTCCGGGGTTCCTTCTAAGCAGGTGCTCTGGCGGGGCGGCTCCATTGGCTGAGCCGCTCCGCAGGGCTGGCGAACCCCGGAGGGCCACGGTCCCTCGTGGCCGGGGAACGCCCCGGGTTTGACAACGGTGGCAC
>CAYSPU010000237.1:0-8900 GCA_964432995.1 uncultured Verrucomicrobiota bacterium | reverse complement strand
GGTGCTCCCTGCGCCCGAGACGGGCGCAGCCCTCTGCCGGGCTGCGGCCGTCCCCGGCCGCAGGAACGGACGACCGGACGAGGGCGACTCCTAAGATCGGGGCGCTGCTCCGTTGCGGCGCTCCCTGCGCCCAAGCTGGGCGCAGCCCCCTTCCGGACCGCGTCCCGCGGCCGCGGGATCGACCCGCAGCCATCTGAAGTCCTGGTGACTGTCAGGCGGAGGGGACAACAACAAAGGAACAAAGGCGCGAAGGGCGAGGGGACTGGACGGGGTTGGCCCTTTGTGCCTTTGCGTCTTTGTTGTTCAATCGAATCCCCTTTTGCGTGTTCTGCGCCTTTTTGCGGCTATACCACGCGGTGGATTGAATTGGTTCGACCGTCGTCCGTTCTTGAGCCGCGAAAAGGCACAGAACCGGCCCGCCCCAATAACCCCCGGGCCGGGATTGCGCCGCGCGCAGTGAACCAGATGCCGGGCGGCGCCGCTCCTGCGGCGCAGTAACTCACGCGCGCCGGGAAGCGCCCACTGAAATCGGGGCGCTGCTCCGTTGCGCTGCTCCCTGCGCCCAAGCTGGGCGCAGCCCCTTCTCCGGACCGCGTCCCGCGGCCGCGGGATCGACCCGCAGCAGGACGCACACGCCCTTTGCTGCGGCTCCAGCCGCCTCCGCCGAGGCTACGGCGGGCCAAGGACGAGCCGCGGTCCGAAACCTGGCGGGCTTGCGATTGTGCATCGACTCTCGACCGCGAGTCGGCTTTTGCGGACCGCGGGTCTTCTCGACCCGCAGCAGAGGGCACACATCATTTGCTGCGTGCCCTGCCGCGAACTGTGATATTGCCACACGGGCGCGGCTGCCCCAGTTTGGTCGTGTGCAAGTGATCAAGTCCGTGCGGGGGATGCAGCGTTTGTCCACGGGCTGGCGTCGGGCGGGAAGGCGGGTGGGGTTCGTTCCGACCATGGGGTATCTCCACGAGGGCCATCTCAGCCTGGTGCGTCTGGCGCGGAAGCGCGTTGGCCGGCGCGGGGTTGTCGTGGTGAGCGTTTACGTGAATCCCACCCAGTTCGCACCGCAGGAGGACTTGGCGCGCTATCCGCGGGATCTCGCCCGGGATCTGCGGTTGTGCGGGGCGGCGGGGGTGGACGTGGTATTCGCGCCCGGCGATCGGGAGATGTATCCGGGTTGGAAGAGCGGTCGGGGGAGTTGGGTGGAGGAACAGCAACTCTCGCAGCGAATGGAAGGCGCGGCGCGTCCCACGCATTTCCGCGGGGTGGCGACGGTGGTCGCCAAGCTGTTTCACCTGGTTCAGCCGGATGTGGCGGTATTCGGTGCCAAGGACTACCAGCAGGCGGCCGTGGTGCGTCGGATGGTGGAAGATCTGAGGTTCCCGTTGCGGGTGGTGGTGGGGCCGACGCGCCGCGAACCGGACGGATTGGCGATGAGTTCCCGGAACGCGTATTTGAGCGCGGAGGAACGTCCGCAGGCGCGGGCGCTTTGGGAGGCGCTGCGGTATGCGCGGCGGGCGGTGCGTTCGGTTCCGGCCGGTTGGCCGGCGGGGCGTCTGCGCCTGGCATTGCGGCGGAAGATCGAGGCGCGGCCGGCCGCGCGGGTGGACTACATCGAGTTTATTCATCCCCAGACGCTCGTGCCGGTGCGCCGGGTTCGACGCGGCGATCATCTGGCTCTGGCGGTGCGGGTGGGGCGGACACGGCTGATTGACAATGGTCGACTCTAAACAGTTTGACTTCCTGGTACTCGGGAGCGGCATAGCGGGCCTGAGTTTTGCGCTGAAGGCGGCTCGAGGCGGGCGCGTGGCGATCGTCACGAAGAAGCAGAGCGCCGAATCGAACACGAACTACGCCCAGGGCGGCATCGCCGCGGTGTTATCCGAGGAGGACTCCTTTGACCTGCACGTGCGCGACACCCTGGAGGCCGGGGCCGGCCTCTGTCGCGAGGAGGTGGTGCGGACCATCGTCGCCGAAGGCCCGCCGCGGATCGCCGAGCTTCGGGAATGGGGGATGAACTTCACGCTGCGCGAAGACCCGAAGGCGCCGGGCGAACGGCACCTCGATTTGGGCCGCGAGGGCGGCCACTCGAAGCGTCGGATCGTCCATGCCAAGGACATGACGGGGCGGGAAGCGGAGCGCGTGCTTCTGGCCGCTGCGGGTCGCGAGCCGAACATCCACATCCCCGAGGACCACCGGGCGATCGACTTGATCACGAGCCGGAAGATCGGCCGACGCGGCCCCAACCGCTGCCTGGGGGCGTATGTGCTGAATCGTCACACCCAGGAGGTCCTGACGTTTGCGGCCCGGGTCACGCTCCTGGCGACCGGCGGTTGCGGGAAGGTCTACCTGTATACAACGAACCCGGACATTGCGACGGGGGACGGCGTGGCGATGGCGTACCGCGCCGGCGCCAAGGTGGCCAACATGGAGTTCATCCAGTTCCATCCCACCTGCCTCTACCATCCCAAGGCGAAGTCGTTCCTCATCAGCGAAGCCGTGCGCGGTGAAGGCGGCGTCCTCAAGACCGCCGCGGGCGCCGAGTTCATGCACGAGTATCACCCGCTGAAGTCCCTGGCGCCCCGGGACATCGTCGCCCGCGCCATCGACAACGAGATGAAGAAGAGCGGTGCGGAGCATGTCTGGCTCGACATCACCAACAAGCCGGCGCCGTTCCTGATGGATCGCTTTCCGAACATCTACCGCACCTGCCTCCAGTACGGGATTGACCTGACGAAGGAACCGATCCCGGTCGTGCCGGCGGCGCATTACCAGTGTGGCGGGGTCTGCACGAATCTCGACGGCGAGACGAGCATCGCGGGCTTATTGGCGGTCGGCGAAGTGGCCTGCACCGGTCTTCACGGGGCGAACCGGCTCGCGAGCAACTCGCTGCTCGAGGCCCTCGTCTGCGCCCACCGCGCGGCGTCGCACCTGGTCGCGCAATCGCTGCCGGAAATCGAACTCGACCTTCCCCCCTGGCAGTCCGGCAGCGCCACCAACGCCGATGAACTCGTCGTCGTCGCCCACAACTGGGACGAGATCCGCCGCCTGATGTGGGATTACGTCGGTATCGTACGCACGGACAAGCGCCTGCTGCGTGCCCAGTCCCGCATTGCCAATCTCCAGGGGGAGATCCAGGACTACTACTGGGATTTCCTGGTCTCCGGCGATCTGATTGAGTTGCGCAACATTGCCACCGTGGCGGAGTTGATTGTCCGGAGTGCGCTCGCCCGGCCCGAGAGTCGCGGGCTTCACTACAACCTGGACCACCCGGACGCCGTGCCGGCCTTGGCCCAACAGGACACCGTTCTCCAGCGCGAAGATTCGTGAGGGCAGGGAGCAGGGAGTTGGGAGCCAGGAGTCCGTAGTCCGGAGTCGGAGGTCAGCTTGTCCGCCGAAACCTCACGGGGAGGGCGGACGGTTCATGGTCTGCAGCTCTGTGGCTCTGCAGCTCTGTGGCTCTCGGGAGCGGGGAGCGGGGAGCAGGGAGCTGTTTCGGTGCTCTTTCCTGAAGTACGCGGGTTCGGTCAGCTCGCCAAGGACGCGAAGCCGAACTGGCCGTGCGAAATCGTGGACACCGCCTCGAAAACTGATACGCTGCGGCCCAATTCGATGTTCCCTCGCGTCGCCGCATTTGCCGTTCTGGCCACCGCGACCGCTCTGGGTGTTTTTGGCGCAGGCCAGCCCGTGTGCAAACTGGCCTGGGACCCAAGCCCGGACCCGGCGGTTACGGAGGTCGTTCTCTACTACGGAACGAAAAGCCGGTCCTACTATTCCTCGAACACCTACCCTGTCGGCGTCACCAACGCGGCGGTCAGCAATCTCACGGTGGGGGTGGTCTACTACTTCGCGGTGACGGCGAGGAACCGCTACGGTGTCGAGAGCGAGTATTCGAACGAGCTTGGCGCTCCCTGGGAGATGATCCACGAGACGATCGGTGATGGTAACCTGCACTCGTGGGAAGTCTCGCCGCCCTGGATGTTCTTCCGTGTCGCGACGGGGCAGGAGGAAGGCGAGCAGAAGTCAGGCGGAGAGAACTGGTAGGCGACGCGCTCAATTCGCATCCGCGTCCATCGGCGCATCCGCGGTCCTCTGTCTGTATCCGCGTTCATCCGCGGCATCCGCGGTGTTCCGTTCGCCTCCGCGTCCATCGGCGTCCTCCGCGGTTCTCCGTCCGTATCCGCGCCATCAGTGTCATCCGCGGTTGTCTATCCGCCTGCGCGTCCGTCCGCGGTTCGGGACAAAAAAGGGCTTTGAAAAGGCGTGGGATCCGGCGAACATCCGCCCCCGGTTTAGCGACCAGGCATGAAGCGCACACACCACTGCAACGAACTGCGGCCCGCGCACATCGGGCAAACCGTCATCCTTTGCGGGTGGGTCCACTCGCGCCGGGATCTGGGCGGCGTTCTTTTTCTGGACTTGCGCGACCGCGAAGGGCGCACGCAGGTGGTGTTCGATCCGTCGGACCTGGCGCGCGAGGTGTTTGAGCGGGCGACGGCCCTGCGCGGTGAGTCGGTGATCCGCGTTACGGGTTTGGTGCGGCGCCGTCCCGAAGGCACGGCCAATCCGAAGATTGTCACGGGGGAGGTGGAGGTGTTGGCCCGGGCCTTCGAGGTGTTGAACCTGGCGGATCCGCTGCCGTTCCCGATCGACGATCCGGAGGCGGCGGCGAAGGTGAACGAGGAACTGCGGCTGAAGTACCGGTATCTCGACCTCCGGCGGCCGGAGATGCTCCGCAATCTCCGCCTGCGGCACCAGGTGGCTGCCGCCACCCGGAACTACTTCGACGCCGAGGGATTCCTCGAGGTGGAGACCCCGATGTTGTTCAAGTCCACGCCGGAAGGCGCGCGCGAGTTCGTGATTCCGTGCCGCACCAGTCCGGGTCTTTGCTACGCGCTGCCCCAGTCACCGCAGCAGTTCAAGCAGATCCTGATGGTGGCCGGCATCGAGCGCTATTTCCAGCTCGCGAAGTGCTTCCGCGACGAGGACCTCCGCGCCGACCGCCAGCCGGAGTTCACCCAGATCGATGTCGAGATGTCGTTCATCGACCGCGAGGACATCTATCGTACGGTCGAGGGTTTGCTGCAGCGCATCTGGAAGGTGGCCCTGGATCGCGACCTCGAAGTCCCGTTCCCGCGGATGCCCTACGTCGAGGCGATCAGCCGCTTCGGCATCGACAAGCCCGACACCCGGTTTGGGCTGGAGATCGTCGATTTCACGGAGGAATTCCGGGCGAGCAACTTCAAGGTGTTTCGCACGGCGGCGGCCGGGGGCGGGGTCGTCAAGGCGCTCAACGCCAAGGGGCTGGCCTGCGCCACGCAGGGGCAGCTCGAGGCCATCACCGATATCGCGATGAGCGCGGGCGCCAGGGGCTTGGCCTTCATCAAGGTGGAGGATGGCGAGTGGAAATCCCCGATCGTGAAGTTCTTTGGCGACGCGGAGAAGGCGGCGCTCACCTCCAAACTGCAGGTCGCGGAAGGCGATCTTGTCCTCTTCGCTGCGGGCGAGTGGCTGACCTCGTGTGAGATCCTCGGCCGCATCCGGTTGTACGCGGCCGAGCTTCTGCGGGGGCAGGGGAGACTCGAGATTCCCGCCGACCGTTACGACTTCCTCTGGGTGGTGGACTTTCCGCTCCTGAGTTTCGACAAGGAGCAGAACCGGTGGTACTCGAGCCATCACCCGTTTACGGCCCCCGTGGCCGAGGATGTCCCCCTGCTTGTCTCCGAGCCCAAGAAGGTCCGCGGGCAGCACTATGACATCGTGGTGAACGGGGTCGAATTGGGCGGAGGCTCGATCCGGATCCACCAGCCCGACGTCCAAAAGACTGTCTTCGAAGAGGTCCTGCAGATCCCGCCGGATGTAGCCCGCGCCCGATTCGGCTACATGCTGGATGCGTTTCGCTACGGCGCCCCGCCGCACGGTGGCATCGCCCTGGGGTTCGATCGGTTGGTGGCGATGCTGTGCGGTGCGACCAGTATCCGGGATGTGATCGCATTTCCGAAGACGGCCAAGGGCACCGATCTCATGGCCGAGGCGCCCGGACCGGTCGAAGCCCGACAGCTCCGCGAGCTGTATCTCGAGTTGAAGTCGGCGCGAATACCGCAGTGACCCACCGGGCGGCGATGGCGGTTGAGATTGGGACTGAGATTAGGATTAGGATTAGGATTAGGATTAGGAGTAGGAGGAGGAGGAGGAGGAGGAGGACTGGGAGGAGGGCGCTGCCCTCGTTTCGTTGCCAAAGGCGATGGAACTGGTGACCCGCAGCTTCAGCGTTTCCCTTTTGGACTGACATCGGCCCGGAGAGGCGTATGTTGGCAGCACCGAGAAAGGCGAGGGGCACATGACAATCTCGTGGTTCTGCTTTTGGATCTGTGTGGGCGCGATCTGCGTGGCCGTGTCGGCGGTGATGGGTGCCGAAGCGCCTCCGGACCGGCAACGCGTGCGGGAGCCGGCGGTCGCCGGCCTCTTCTACCCGGAGTCCGCGCGCGAGCTGTCGCGCGAGATCGAGCGGTGCCTCGAACAGGCAAAGCCGCATCCGGTGGAAAACTTGCGGGCGCTGATCGTGCCGCATGCCGGTTACACGTATTCGGGTCCGGTGGCGGCTTACGGCTATCGCCTGGTGCAGGGGCGGGCGTTTTCGACGGTGGTGGTGTTGGCGCCGAGCCACTACGCGTTGCTGGATGGCGCCTCCGTGTGCGCGGCGGACGTGTTCCGGACGCCGCTCGGTGACGTTCCGATTTCCCCCCAGGCGGCGCGGTTGGCGGAGAAACCCCCTTTTCAGCGGGAACCGCGGTGTCGCGTGCAGCGTCCCTCCTGGGCCTCGCAATCGTCGCGGTCCCGGCCGGCGGCGGGTGAGGAGACTGCGGAGACCTGGGAGCACGCGGACGAGGTCCAGGTGCCGTTCCTGCAGAAGACGCTGGGGAAGTTCGCGCTCATCCCGGTGGTGATGGGCGAGGTGGATGCCGCGCGGGCGGCCGGGGTGCTGAGCGAGTTCGTCGACGACAGCACCTTGATCGTGGTGAGTTCGGATTTGAGCCATTACCATGCGGACGCGGAGGCGAGGCGTTTGGACACCCGCTGCGTGGAGGCGATCTGCCGGTTGGATGTCGAGGCCATGGAATCGCAGGAGGCGTGCGGCAAGGTGCCGATTCAGACGCTGCTGCACATCGCGCGGGCCAAGGGCTGGAAGGCGCGCCTCCTGGATTGCCGGAACAGCGGCGAAGTCACTGGCGACCGCGGGCGCGGGGTGGTCGGGTACGCCGCCATCGCCTTCCATGCGCCCGCGGCGGAACGACTGGCCCGGGCCGAGCAGGAGCTTCTGCTGCAGTGGGCGCGCGCGGCGGTGCGCCAGGCAACGGCGCAGCAGACGGTGACCGTGCCGGACAAGGAGAAAGCGAACGGGCGATTGAACGAGATCCGGGCGTGCTTTGTGACGCTGACGAAAGGCGGCGAACTGCGCGGCTGCATCGGGCACATCCAACCAATCGAGTCCCTCGCCAATGCGGTCGTGGACAACGCGCGCAGCGCCGCGCTGCGCGACCCCCGGTTCCCCCCGGTTCGCCCCGATGAAGTGGAGCAACTGTCGATTGAGATCAGCGTCCTCACCCTGCCACGGCCGCTGACGTTTGCGAGCCCCGAGGAGTTGTTGTCCTTGCTGCAGCCCCATCGGCACGGCGTGGTGCTCGAGATCGAAAACCGGCGTTCGACTTTCCTCCCGCAGGTATGGGCGCAGTTGCCAGACAAGACGCGGTTTCTGGAGCAACTGTCGCTGAAAGCCGGCGCGGACCGCTCCGCGTGGCGCGGCAAGGACGTTCGCGTCTCCGTGTATGAGGTCGAGTCCTTCGCGGAAGGCGAGACGCGCGGAAGCGAGTAGAGCCGCAGTCGCGGATGCAGCCGGGAACTTCAGAGTGCGGGCAGCGGCGGCCGCGGGAGGCGCCCGGAGTGCGGACGGTGGTGTGGGGGATGGGCGCCCTGGGATTCGCGGCGGTGACGACGCAGTTGGTGATGGTTCGCGAAGCGCTCGGGGTGTTCCTGGGGAACGAGATTGTCCTGGGGGCATTGTTGGGCAACTGGCTGTGGTTGACCGCGGTGGGAACGTGGATTGGAGGGAGACGCCGCAGGTCCGGGGAACCTGCGGGTGCCCCGGGGGGAATCGCCCTGGCGTGGTTGCTGGTGTTGGCGGCGGTTCTGCCGGAGATCCAGTTGGTGGCGCTGCGCGCTTTGCGGCCGCTGTTCTTCCCGCCGGGGTTCACCATCGGCCCCGTCGCCGCGTTTGGATCGATTCTCGTGATCCTGCTCCCGTTCTGTGTGGTGAGCGGATGCGCGCTGGCCGTGGCGGTTGGTGAGGTGAAGGCGCGGGCGGGCGGCGACGCCTTGCGCCGGGTGTATGTGGCGGACTGCGTCGGGAGTGTGGCCGGCGGTCTGGCCGTGTTGGGGATGGTGGTGGCCGGGTGGAGCTCCTGGGGGGTGCTGGGCAGCGCAGTGGGAGTGGGGCTGGCGGCAGCATCTGTCCTGGCCTGGACCCGGGGAAGGCATCGGCCGGCGATCGCGGCGCTGGCGCTGGGCACTGTCATCCTGGCCATCGCGGGTGGAGCGGACCTTGACGGGCTGACCTGGCGGTGGCAGCCGGCGGGTGGTGTCGTGCGGCTCCAGACCCAATCGGCTTACGGTCGGCTGGTGGTGACCGAATCAGCGGGGCAACGGGTGGTGTGGCAGAACGGGCTGCCGATCTCGTCGGATCAGGATCTGGAGGCCGCCGAGGAATCGGTACACCTGGCAATGGCGCAGCGTCCGGCAGCGGGGCGGGTGTTGCTGCTGTCGGGCCTGTTGTCCGGCGCGCTGGCGGAGGTGTTAAAATACCCGGTGGCGGAGGTGGTCTGTCTCGAACTGGACCCGGCCTTGGT
>CAYSPU010000236.1:7001-9024 GCA_964432995.1 uncultured Verrucomicrobiota bacterium | reverse complement strand
ACGCCGCCGTTCATCATCGCGGGCAGCCGACCGTCATCCTGGCCAAGACCATCAAGGGCTACGGCCTCGGCGAGGCGGGCGAAGGCCGCAACATCTCCCATCAGCAGAAGAAACTGAACGAAAAGGAACTCCGCGAGTTCCGCACCCGCTTCAACATCCCCGTCAGCGACGAGGAGATCGTCGACACCCCGTTCTATCGCCCGCCCCCGGACAGCCCGGAGACGAAGTACTTGTTCGAACGCCGTCGCGAACTGGGCGGCTTCCTCCCGAAGCGCGAGGTCAAGGCCGCGCCGCTCAAGACCCCGCCGCTCGCCGCCTTCAAGGACTTCCTCAAAGGCTCCGGCAACCTCGAGGTCTCCTCGACGATGGCCTTCGTGCGCATCCTCAGCACGCTGCTGCGCGACCGCCAGATCGGCCGCCACATCGTCCCCATCATTCCCGATGAGGCGCGCACGTTCGGCATGGACGCCCTCTTCCGCGAGATCGGCATCTACGCCCACAAAGGCCAACTCTATGAGCCGGTCGATATCCGCTCGCTCCTCTACTACCACGAGGCGAAGGACGGCCAGATCCTCGAGGAAGGAATCACCGAAGCAGGCGCCATGTCCTCCTTTATCGCCGCCGGGACCGCCTACAGCAGCCTGGCGACGCACATGATCCCGTTCTTCATCTACTACTCGATGTTCGGTTTTCAGCGGATCGGCGACCTGATCTGGCTGGCCGGTGACATCGGGGCGAAGGGCTTCCTGTTGGGCGCCACCGCCGGGCGCACCACGCTGAACGGTGAGGGACTCCAGCACGAGGACGGCCACAGCCATCTCCTGGCCAGCACCGTCCCCAATCTCCTGACCTACGACCCCGCCTACGCCTACGAGCTCGCCGTCATCGTCCAGGACGGCATGCGCCGCATGTACCAGGAAAACGAGGAGGTCTTCTACTACCTGACCCTCTACAACGAGAACTACCTCATGCCGCCGATGCCGGAGGGCGTCGAATCCGGCATTCTCAAGGGACTCTACAAGTGTCAGGCCGGTCCCCCCCGCAAGCAGCTCAAGGCGCAGATCATCGGCAGCGGGCCCATCCTCCGCTCCGCCCTCAAAGCCCAGGAAATTCTGGCCGAGAAATACCACGTCTCGGCCGACGTCTGGAGCGCCACCAGCTACAAATGCCTGCGCAACGAAGCCCTCGAATGCCGGCGCTGGAACATGCTCCACCCCACCGAGCCCCCCAGGAAGTCCTACCTCCGAACGGTGCTCGAAGGCGAATCCGGGCCGTTCGTCGCCGTCAGCGATTACGTCAAGGCCGTCCCGGACCAGATCGCCCCCTGGGTGCCGGGCGGCTTGTTCACCCTGGGCACCGACGGCTTCGGCCGCAGCGACACGCGCCCGCAACTGCGCCGCTTCTTCGAAGTCGATGCCGAGTCCGTGGTGATTGCCGTGCTCTACTCGCTCTGCCGCCGGCGCAAAATGGGGAAGACCGCCGTGGCCCGCGCCATCCGCGATCTCGGTGTCGATCCGGACAAGTCGTTCCCCGTCCTGGTTCGGTGACCGCGGATGGACTTTGACCACGGATGGGCACGGATCGGCGCGGATGAGGAAAGGCCTCCGTGTCCCGTTTCATCCGCGTTCGTCCGCGTCATCCGCGGTTCTCCCCGCGAGAAGTACGGCCCGGTTCGATCCGCGTTCGTCCGTGGTGCGAATCCGCGGTGGGCACTCAGAACTTCCAGCGGCTGGCGTCGATGCCCAACTGATCGAACACGAACGCGTAGACATCCGCCTGCAGCGCCAGCCGATCCTTGAGCGAGCTGCCGATGCCGTGCCCGGCCGTGGCGGTGCTGCGGTAGAGAATGGGATTGCCCGAACTCGTCGCGGCCTGAAGACGCGCGGTCATCTTCCGCGAATGCGCCGGGTTCACTCGACCGTCGTTCTCGCCGGTGGCCAGCAATACGGCCGGGTAGGCGACACCATCGCGGACGCGGTGATACGGAGAGTAGGCATGGAGCGCACGGAACTGGTCGGGATCC
>CAYSPU010000236.1:0-6991 GCA_964432995.1 uncultured Verrucomicrobiota bacterium | reverse complement strand
CGTTCGGGTCCAACTCGACGCGCAACATGTCGTGGATTCCGACATGGGCCACCACCGCGCGCGCCAAGTCCGGCCGCTGGGTGAGGAAGGCGCCCATGAGCAGGCCACCGTTGCTGCCGCCCTCGGCCACCAACCGAGCCGACGACGTGTAGCCGCGCTGCACCAGGTGCTCGGCCGCGGCGATGAAGTCATCGAAGACATTCTGTTTCCGGGTGAGGTTCCCCGCCTTGTGCCACGCCTCGCCGAATTCGCCGCCGCCCCGCAGGTTGGCGACCACGTAGATGCCGCCGGCGTCGAACCAGACCCGCCGCGTCGAGTCAAAACCGGGGCTCATGCTGATGCCATAGCCGCCGTAACCGTAGAGCCAAACCGGGTTCTGCCCGTGCCGCACGGTCCCTTTTCGGCGCACAATGTTCAGGGGCACCTTGGTGCCGTCCTTGGAGGTGGCCAACTCGCGCACCACCTCGAGGTCGTCGAAATCCGCCGGCGATGTCAGCCGGAGCGCGGTGCGCACCGGTTCCTTGGCACCCGGCTGCCACGTGAAATACGCGAGCGGATCCAGATACGTCACACAACCGAAGAGCACCCCGTCGTCCCAACCCTGCACCCCGCCCACCGCCGCGATCTCAGGCGTCGGCACCGCCTGCACCCGCCGCCGGCCGTTCGGGTAAAACACCAACTCCGAGGGCCCCCCCAGCACACTTGCGACGTAGAGCCCCGCCTTTGTGGGCGCGAACCCCTGCACCGATCCCTTGCGCTCCGGCGCTACCACCGTGGCGGCCGACAGCTCAGGATTGGCCAGGGGCAGCCGCAGTATCCGCCCCAGCGGCGCGCCCTGCCTCGAGAGCAAATACAAGGCGGCGTCCTCGCCAAAAGTCACCTGCTTCACCCCGTCCTCGAATTTGGTGATTTGCCGCCAGCGCCCGGATTCCTCCCGCAGGAAATGAGCGAAGTCGCCGCCGTCGCCGTTGGCGACCGTGGCCAGCACCAGGCGCCCTTTCTCGCCGGCTTCGAGCTCGATCTCAGCGATCCGGGGGAACTCCTTGCCGATTTCATACGTGTCCGCGCTGGCGGGAGTGCCCAGGCGATGAAACCAGACCTGCTGATAGAAGTTCTCGTCGCCGGCCGGCCGCTCTCCGGCATGCGGGTAGCGCGTGTAGAACACCCCGCTGTCGTCCGCATTCCACGCCACACTGCCTCCGCCCGTCGGATACTGCACCCGCGGGACTTCGTCCCTCATCTTCTGACCGGAGTCCGTCGAGAAGAAGAACAGCGAACCATCCTCGCTTCCTTTCTCGGAGAGACAAATGGCGACCAACCGGCCGTTGTGCGACACGTGATACCAGTCGATCGACGTCGTTCCGCCCGGGTTCCACGTGTTGGGATCGAACACCGTCCGGCGCAGGGCGGGCGGGTAGACGGAGCTGAGCTCGACCAGGACGGGTTGCTGGGCCGGGGGCTTGAAACGGAGCGCGAAAATCCGCTCGCCGGCCCGCTGCAGACCGGAGTAGCGCGCCGATTCCTCGCCGCGCAAGGCCTCGAGATGCTGCGCCAGACCGTCGCGATACGGCAGCCGGTCGAAATAGGCGCGCGTCCGCTCGTTCTGCAATCGACTCCAGTCCTGCACGGCCGCCGCGCCGGTCTCTTCCAGCCATTGGTAATCGTCCACCACCGCCACGCCGTGGTACGTGTTGGTCACGGAGTGCTTGGCGGCCGTTACCACCGGCAGCGCGCTCGGCGCCGCCACTAACGCCCACCCCGCCGTCAACGCACCGACCCATGCCCACGCATTCACGCCACTGCCAATTCTCCGTAGTCGATTGTTCATCATGATCCTTCCTCAAAACCGGAGCTCGGAGCTCGAAGCTCGAAGCTCGGGCAGCACTCAACTGCATCCGTCGGCCCCACCAGCTTCACGCACCTTCTCACCACGGTAGGGCGACCTCTCCGAGGGCGCCGCGAGGACATCCCCCACGAACCTGTCGCGACGCGGCGCGATGCGGAGACCTGCTCGCGAGTCCACCTCGGAGACCTGCTCGCGAGTCCACCTCGGAGCCTGCTCGCGAGCTCGCCTCGGAGTCGCGCCCCGCCACCTTTCAGCGCAACCGTCTGCAGCAGGTAGGGACGCACGGCCTCGCGCGTCCGCCAGAACCGGACTCCTGAATCAGATCGCCCGGACGCCCGGGGCCTGGCGACCCTACCTCATCGCTTTTTCGCGGCCAGCCCCGACTCTTTGCGGCCCTTTGCGGCCTTCTGTTCAAACGAATCCGACTGTTGCGGCTCAGAGCCTATCGGGCCGCAGCGGCGGGACAAGATCCTTCTGATCCGGCGGCGGCACGATGAATTCGATCGCCAACGCCCGCAAAGGGACCAAGTCAATCTCCAACTCCGTGGCCCCGTCCGGTATCTGCAGGTCCCAATCCCGCAGCCACTCGACGGTCTTCCCATCGCTCGAACCACTGCTGCCGGTGCTCGTCACTTCGACCAGTCGACCGCGGTCGTCCCGCGCCCGGATGAGCAATCGGCGATCGTTCGCCCCCATGGGGAACACCAGCGAATCCTCGCGCGGCGTGCCACCGAGCTTCACCAGCAGCTTGGTGTGCTCGCCCCCCTCGTTCCACGACCAACCCCCGGACCCCTGGCTTGACGAAGAGGAGCCGCCCCTTCCCGGCTGCCACGGCTGGGCCGCCGTTACCTGTCCGTCATGGAAGGTGTAATGCCCCGGACCGGCCAATGCCGCGAAGCTCATCCCCATCTCCCGCAACTTCTCCGAAACCTCGAGAATCCGCACCTCGCCCGGCTGGGGCAAGGGCACCCGTCCCAGCGGACGGATTTCGTCATCCCGGAAGGGCGCCTTCGCCGTGCGGAACAGGTTCAGCTCGATCTTCCACGCCGGTTCGAGCAGCGACAGCGCCCGCCGGTGTTGGTTGCCGGTTGCGTCCCGGAAGGTCACCTCCGGCGACCAGGTGTCGGTGATGTCCGCACCGCGCTCGCGAATCCGGAGAACCGGCTCGAAGGCATACTCGTTCGTCGCCCAACCCCTCGCCCGCAGTCGCTCCAGCGTGATCTCGAGTCCGTTCGTCGTGATCGTGCGCGGCAACAGTTGCGGCGTCCACACCGGGTATTGACGACCCGCCCACGGGTTCGGCAGGACCCATCCGACCGGTGGGGCCGGCGACGGCAGGGAAACCCGCAGGCGAAACTGGCGCGCCCGCCGCGGAAACCACTCCACCCGCATGAAGCGAACGTTCCCCTTCCCCACGCCGCTGTTGAAGGTGTGACTCGCCTGAACATGAAAGACCTGCCCTTGCTCGTCGACCAGCGTCAACATGCCGACCTCCGGCATCACGTACGTGCCGGTCACCGGGTCATGCTGCGTGAAGAAAAACGTCACCTCGTTGGTGGTGGCACCCGAGCGGACTTCCGTCGGCGCCGGCCCCAGGAGATTCTTCAGCCGGAACGGCAGCACATCCCGAAGAGCCGAAATCAACTTGGACCGGGTGCGATAGATCTGGCTCGGGCCCGACAGCACCGCCTCGAGCGTTAGGACATGGCCGTTGGCCAGCGTCGCGGTCGGGCGCGGCGCACCTTGCACTCCGCGGATGACCGCAAAGGAGACCACCCCAAGAAGAAGGATCACTGCCGACCACCACGCCAGGCGTCGAGGCCAGGATGACCGTTGCTCAGGCACAGAGGAGGGCATGTTCTCTTCCGTTCCCGCAGCGTGCATCGCGGGAGCATACGAACCGCCGCCGGCATGTAAAGCATCCACACCCGAACTTCGGATCGCAGTGACCAGGTCGCGAGAGGAGTGGAACAACAAAGGAACCAAGGAACAAAGGGCACCCGGAGGGCACGGACATCTGTCTCGAACCGAAGGAAGGAGAGCCTCGGCCGATCCCATCCTCTCCTCTTCGCCTCTTGGTTTCTTTGTTGTTATCCGCTGGTTTCCCCAGGCCGCCCCTCTCGAGTCTGCGCCCGGGCTTGACATACATAGCACTGTGAGGTATCGTCCGCCATGCTCTCGAAGGAACTCGTCGCCGCCTCCACCTCCACCTTGATCCTGTCCATCCTGAGCGAAGGCGAGAGCTACGGCTACGCCCTGATCCAGCGCGTCAACGAGCTGTCGGCAGGGAAGATCCAGTGGAAGGAGGGCATGCTGTATCCGGTGCTCCACTGGATGGAGGAGCAGAAGCTCCTCGAGTCGGAATGGCGCGAGGCCGAAAGCGGGAGGCGACGCAAGTACTACCGGTTGCGGTCCGAAGGCCGGAAGGCCCTCCGCCGCGAAAGGGAACAATGGCTAACCGTTCACGAGACACTGACCAGACTATGGGGGATCCAAGCCACTTCGATCTGAAGGACGCCATCCGCAGATGGCGAACCGAGCTGCAGGTGTCACCTGCCGTGAGCCCGCAGGACCTCGAGGAGCTCGAGGGTCATTTGCACGAGCTGATCTCGGAGCTGAAGGCCCGCGGTCACGGCGACGAAGCCGCGTTTCACGCCGCCGTGGATCGCCTTGGCGCGCGCCATGAACTGGAGCCCGAGTTCGCGAAGATGAACCGCGGTCGGATCTGGATGACGCGAGCCTGCTGGATGGTGCTTGGTTTTCTGTCCTGTGGCTTTGTCGGCACTCTGGCTTCCGCAATCCAGCTCGTCGTGACGCAGAATGCCTGGGGTCTGAATGCCCACTGGATTGGTTTCCTCTCTGAGGTCACAGTCTATGCGGTGTATGTGATTCTCGCGGGTGGCGTCGGGAGCTTTCTCGTCCGGCACCCGGGGTTCGTTGCCGATGCGGTCCGCTTGTGCGTTCGACGTCCGCTCCTGCCGGTTCTCGGAATCGTGGCCCTGAGCTACGCCAGACTTCCGCTGCACGAGTGGATTCGTGACGTGACCGCTCCGGGGTTGCCCTCGGACTTTGCCGACCAGATGCGGCAGGCAGCTCCCGTCCTCACTTGTTGGGAGATGGTGGGATACTGGATCCAGCAGGTGGTCTGGTTCTCACTGCTCTTCTGGATGGCGAATCGGCTCTCAGCCGTTGAAGCCACTGCGGTTGAAGCGCCTCCGGTTTCGGCGACGGCGGGCCGGATCGGTGAAGCCGACCGCGCGATCCAGTGCCGAGTCTGGCTCGAGCGCGGGTTCTGGATGATCGTTGGGGTGCAACTAGGAACTTTCCTCTTGGACATGATGAGCGTTTGGAGCTGGGCGCTGTACCGCCTGGGAACGGGCTGCCAGATCAACCCCTACCTCCTCACGGTCCTCGTCATCGGTGCGCAATGGGCCTGCGCCTACGGCCTCGCCAGGCTGGCGGCCGCTCGAGTGGTGCGCTGTGGCGCGACGAGCACGAGGATGACGCGGCTTGATGCGCGCCGGCCTGTCGTCGCGGTAGCCGGCTTCGCACTTCTGACACTCGGCGCCCCACATCTGCTTGGTCTTCTGCCCGAGCACTGGTTCATCGGTAGTATGGATGCTTACTATGGTTGGGTCGACCGAAGCATCCGGCTTCTCTGGGAGGTGCTCCCGGCGGTGCTGCTCTTCTGGATGGCGCGGAAACTCGTGCGCTCGCGTGTGCAAAGCGAATCGCGTCTGGGTACCAGTGACGTGGCATCCGCCTAGAGACATTACGTCCCTACGGGACGCGGACGTGGGGGGGCGGGGTTCTACAAACATGACGTCCCTGACGGGACGGGAGACGGGGGCGTGGCGATACGGTTTTTGGGGACCTTGCATCCACGCCCCGCCCCATCGGGGCGCAATGTTTGTAGAACCGACCGCTGCCAAACACGCGTCCCGTAGGGACGCAATGATAACATGAAGAGGACGGAGACGATTGAGCAGGCCGTTTCATTGGTGTCCATGCATGTCCACCAAGGCTCAACGAAATCCCACACCACTCCCTTCGACAGCACCCGCGGCAATTCGCGGCATTCGCGTCAAGTCCTGGCTGGGAATGTGCGCTGGTGGGTCACGCACAGAGCGTCGCCGGCTCGGCGGCTTCGAGCGTGGCGACGGCCCAGTCGGGCCGGCGTTCCCGGAGGGACCCGAGCTTCTCCGCGCCGGTGGCTACGGCGAGCACGCGCGCCCCGATCGCCCGGCCGCACTCGATGTCGCGGTGGGTGTCCCCAACGACCAGGGCTTCCTCGCCCTTCAGCGCGCGGCGAAGGAACCGGCTGCCGCGATCGAGAGCGACGCGCGCGATCTCGTTGCGGTCTTCGTGGTCGTCCCCGAACCCACCGAGCCGGAACTCCTCCCAGAGGCCGTAATGCCGGAGTTTGATTTCCGCGCCGAGGCGGATGTTACCGGTGAGCAGGCCGAGGGCGGGCGGCTCGGGCAGACGGGTCAGCCCGTCGAGGAATTGCCGGACGCCGGCGCACAGTCCGCCGGCGCGGCCGCTGGTCAGGAGGTGATCCAGCCAGAAAACGTAGGCGTCAAAGAAGCGCCGCACGTTCTCCGGCGTGTGCGCAATCTGCGTGTGCTGGAAGAGTTCGCGGACGAGGGAAGGATCGGTGCGCCCGCCGAAGCGGATGCGATCGGTGCCTTCGGGGATGCCAAACTCGGAGGCCAGGGTGCGGGCGAACGCTTTGACCCCCGCTCCACCGGTGTGGATCAGGGTGCCGTCGACATCAAATAAAACCAGTCGGACCATGCTTGGAACTGCGGGTTGCCTCGGGCGACCGCCGTGTGCCTCGCCTGAAGGACCGCGGAACAGTAACGATCCCGATCGGGCGCTGCAAGCAACAGGCTGGCCCCCGGATCCTCGCGCAAGTGGCGCGGGCAGTTCGGTCGCCCCCGGCCCACGAGCGGTTGTACCCCCTGCGGACGGGCGCTCTGTCGGCTCCGGGAAGATCTCGCGTCGGCGGCGGGATCCTATGCAATCGATGGAGACGGGGCCCGCGGGGCGGAATGTCCGTAGTGCGTGGCCACTTCGAGAACCCGCGTGCCGTCGGGATGCAATGAACCTCGACCGCCCTGGTCCCAGGGGGTGGCAACAGGT
>CAYSPU010000235.1:0-9194 GCA_964432995.1 uncultured Verrucomicrobiota bacterium | reverse complement strand
AGCGGCCGCGGCGTCCGCGGAGAGAGTTCTACAGACAATGGTGTGGAGGGTCTTTCGGTTGCCAGCTCCGGAACGGCTTACGGGGTCAAGGGTGAGAGCCGGTCCAGCGACGGCGGCGCCGGGGTGCGAGGCGATTCCACCTTTGTGGGCGTTTGGGGCGAGAGTTCGGGCCGTTGGGGTGTCTATGGACGATCCACGGGAACCAGTTCTTCCTACGGAATCTATGGCACCGTGGCCGCCGGCTCGAACAACTATGCCGGTTACTTCAGCGGCAACGCGAGGGTCACCGGGACCCTCTCGAAAGGGGGTGGGTCGTTCCAGATCGATCATCCTCTCGATCCGGCCAACAAGTACCTCGCCCACTCGTTCGTCGAGAGTCCGGACATGATGAATGTCTACAACGGGAACGTGGCGCTCGACGAAACCGGCGCGGCCCGAGTGGCGTTGCCCGCCTACTTCGAGGCACTGAACCGGGACTTCCGTTATCAGCTCACGCCAGTAGGCGGTGCCGCGCCCAACCTGCATGTGGCGGAGACGGTGCGCGACAATGCGTTCCGCATCGCCGGCGGCACCCCCGGTCTGCAAGTGTCCTGGCAGATCACGGGCATCCGGCAGGATGCCTTCGCGAATGCCAACCGCATTGTGGTGGAGCAGGACAAACCGGCCGAGGAGCGCGGCACCTACCTGCATGCCGAGGCGCTGGGGCAGCCCGCGGAAAAGGGCCTGGAGCGCGCAAGCCATATGGATCCCATGGCCTCCTCCCCGAATCGAGAGTCGCTAAGACGCTAACCCGCATCTTTCACACGCTTGCCGCGTGTGAAAGATGCGCCTGGCCGGGAGGCCAGGCCGAGGCGCGCCGCCGCGCATTCTTCATCGTGAGACTAGACCCCTACAGGTAGACAGTGCGTTCCAGGCGGCGCGCATCGGGGCAGCCCCGCGCGGCCCCGCAGCCGCGGGGCCGAAGCGGCCCTGCGGGCGGACATTTCACGCAGGGAGCGTGAAATGTCCGGGCTAATACCGTTCAGAATCCCCGCAGGTCCGTGCTCGAGCGGCGGGCCAAGCCGGGTGCCGGCGCGCGCCGGAGCACCAGGTATTCGAGCCCGCGACGCGCGCAATACTCGCGTTTGCCGCCGCGATCGCCGTCCTCATTCACCGCGTAGATGTCCGGCTGCAATTCGGTGATCTCCGGGTCGGCGTCCAGCCAGCCCTGGCCGCTGGACACCAGCGCCCGCGTCACGTAACGAACGGTACCGACGGCATAACAGCGTTCCGCCTGCGGCAGGAGCGGATGGCCCGCGCCCTTTAACAACCGGATGTTGGCATCGTGGCCGACGATGACATACAGGTCGCCGTGGGCGCTGACTTCCTCGAAGAACCGGGCGTGCCCGGAGTGGAACCAGTCGTAGCAGCCGGTGACGACCACTTTCTTTGCGCCCGGCGTCGGGGGGCGTGGTGCGGGAGCGGGGAATCCTGCGAGTTGGCTGGGGTCCAGCACGCGGTAGTGGAGGCCATGCTGCCGGCAATAGGCGCGGCGGGCTTCGTTCGAACGGCAGGTGCCGTCCACCCAGATGCCAGGCCGCGGCTCCGGCAGATCGGGCAGCACATCCGGCCCCAGAGCGGCGTCCCCCGGCACCACGCGTGTCACGTACCGGATTGCATTCAGCAGGTAACAACGCTCCGCGAAAGGGAATCGCGGCGGTCGACCGGCCCGGCGCTCATACGCCGCGTCGGGCGTCAGCACCACGGTCACCGGGCCGAGCCTGGCCGCCTCCTCGAGGAAACGCAGGTGCCCTGACCGGAGATCATCGAAGGCGCCAGCGACAACGACGGATGGGCTCATGTCTCCGTTCCGTCGGTAGCACGCCGGACTTGGATGCCAAAGGCGCCGGGCACGGGCTCGTCGGCGGCCACCAGGAGGTAGCCGCCCCCGCATCCTGAATACATCGCCCCCGGGTACCTCTTTTGGTAAGCGCGCAACAGCGCCTTCAAATCGAGTTTGATCGTGGCATGTCGGACCGTGTTGGGCAGCAGCCGCTCCCAGCAGACCATGCATTCGTTGAACGCGGCGCCCAACGCCGCCACGTCGCGCCGCCGGATTGCCGCGTAGCAATCCTGGCCGGTCTGCCCCAGGCGCGCCACCCCGCGCGGTTCGAGGCGTTGTTCCCCGAGCGGGCTGTAGCCTGGAGGGCGTTGGGCTACGGGGAGCACGTGAATGACCTTCTCCAGCCAGCGTTCCGCCCGGGGATCGCGCAGGGTTTCGATGTGGGCGGGGAACACGCCGCCATGCACGGTGAAATCGTAATCGAGTCGGTTCACGCCCGGGTAAATGAGACCGATCATGTCCTGGGAGCCGCTGGGGTCGGCCTGGCCGGTGTTCTCCGCGGCGTAGAGTTCCCTGACGAGCGCCGCGGGGTCACGCCGCGGCAGACGCCCTCGCCAGATCCGCGTCGCCACCTCCCGCGTGCCGGTGGCCAACCCAGCGCGGTCCATGGCCCGGAAGGTCGGCTCGATGGCCACCACCACCATCGAGCCCGGCGGCCGGGGGTTGAGGCGCGAGACGAACGGCTGGTCAATCCAACCCCCGGCCAGGGCCAATCGGTAAGGAATGCGTCCGATGACGCCGGCGAGATGAGTGGCAAAGTGCATGTTCACTCGGAACGGATCACGTCTGGAGTGCTACGCCACCCTCTCCCCCTCCGAGGGGGAGAGGGACAGGCAAAGGGAAAGCGCTGCGGCGGCAGCGCACTCCAAGACGCAGGCGCGGTCCGGCGCCGCGTTCGAGGGCGCGGGAGCGTCCTGGAGTGCGGCGCTGCGGTGCCGCTGTGGGTGGGAAAGGAACGGAGCGACCGCTTTCATGCGAAGTGGTATCCCAGAATGGGTGGGGGGATTCATGCGAAGGTACGGCGGCGCGCGTCGGACGAAGGGAGAGGTGACGCCACGGCATGTCATTCGACGACGTGGCGACCGGCCTTGCGGCGGGCGTACTGCTCCTTGATCCACCGGTAGGTGGCAGCCAAGCCCGTGTCCAGGGAAGTGCTCGGTTCCCAGCCCAGCACCTGCCGAATGAACGTGTTGTCGCTGTTGCGGCCGGCCACACCCCGCGGCGCCGTCAGATCGTAGTGCCGCCGGAGCTTCACCCCGGCGATCCTTTCCACCTTGCTCAGGAGTTCGTTGATGGAGACCAGCTCGCTCGAACCGAGGTTGATGGGCGTCGCGATCAGCCGATCGCAGTGCATGATCCGGTCGATGCCCTTCACGCAGTCGTTGATGAACATGAAACTGCGGGTCTGACGGCCATCGCCCCAGAGGGTGATGTTGAGGTCCTTCTTGTCGATCGCCTCGATGACCTTGCGGCAGAGGGCGGCCGGCGCCTTCTCGCGGCCGCCGTCCCAGGTGCCGTGCGGGCCATAGACGTTGTGGAAGCGGGCGATGAACGTCTTCATGCCGCGCTCGTGCCAGTATTCCTGGCAGAACATCTCGCTCATCAGTTTCTCCCAGCCGTAGCCGCGCTCCGCCATCGCCGGGTAGGCATCCGATTCCTTCAAGGCGCGCACCTTCGGATCCTGCTGGAGCGTGACGTTATAGGCGCAGGCGGAGCTGGAGAAGAAATAGCGGCGCGCCCCGGCGCGACAGGCGGCCTCCAGCATGTGGGTGTTGATGAGGATGCTCCGGAGGCACTCCACGCGGAAGCGCTCGATGAACCCCATGCCGCCCATGTCCGCTGCCAGGTTGTAGACCTCCACGGCACCTTCACACACCCGGCGGCAGTTCTCCTCCCGGCTCACGTCCAGACAGAGCGACTCGACGCCCGGAACCCGGAGGTACCACTCGCGGAGCGGTTTCTTGTCCACAGCCCGGATGCGCCGGAATCCCTTCTTCCGGAAGTAGAGGGCGAGATTGCCGGCGATGAAGCCGCCCGCACCAGTAATGACGATCAGATCGTCCGCCTTCAGTTTGGGGTCCGGTTCGACCCGTCGTTCGGTCTGCATCAGCTCGGATGCGCCGTGGCAACCGCCACTGTGGCACCGCGCCCGATTGGTCGCGCTTTGGCTTTTCATGTTTGGCGCTGCCGATCATAGTGCGGCCGGACGAGTCGCGGAATGCTGATCCTTGGCCGGTGCATGACGATTCTTGACCTTTTCCCTCCATGAAACCTGCTACCGCGGTGTGGCCGGAACCAGGTCCCGGCGGCGCCCCGCCGTTCTTCTCGCCGCACGTGGCGCATGCCCGGCGGTTCTACCTCGACCTGAACCCCGCCCGGAGGCTGGGCCTGGTCGTCGTGTGTGGCGGCGTGGAACAGAGCACGCCCGAGTATGGCATCCACCGGGACACCTTTCCGTTCTACTCCATCGAGTATGTGGTGGGGGGCAAGGGGCAGGCGGTACTCCAGGGCCGGTCCCAGAGCCTTCAACCCGGACGCGCGTTTTCCTACGGGCCGGGCATCCGTCAGGACATCGCCGGCGACCCCGCCGTCCCGCTGACGAAGTATTTCGTGGATTTCACGGGCACCCGGGCGCGGGAGCTGTTGCGGTCTTGCGGTCTGATGCCGGGGAGTTTCTGTCAGGTGTTCCCGTCCACGGCGCTGCAGCCGCTTTTTGACGAGTTGGTTTGCTGCGGCCTGCGGGGCACCGGCCAAAGCGGGGCGCTCTGCGTCCGGCTCCTCGAGTGTCTGTCCCTGCGCCTTGCCGAATCCAGGGCGCCGCTGGAAGGCGCGGACACCCTCGCTTTCCGCACCTACCAGCAATGCCGCCAGCACATCCACCAGCACTTCCAACGCCTGCACACCCTCACCCAGATCGGCAGCGAATGCCACGTGAACGACGCTTACCTGTGCCGCCTGTTCCGTCGCTACGACCACCAGAGTCCTTATCAATACCTGCTCCGCCTCAAGATGAACCGTGCCGCCGACCTCCTCCAGCACCCCGGCGCCCTCGTCAAGCAGGTCGCTCGAGAAGTGGGCTACGACGATCCCTTCCACTTCTCGCGGACCTTCAAGCGCCTGCTCGGGGTGGCTCCCGAACAACTGCGCCGCCTCGCCTATAGAGTCCTTGAATCCTAAAACGCCGAATTCAGAACTTGGTCCGTCAACAACGTGTTTTGAACTTCAAGGACTCTAGTGCACGATTTGTCCGCGGACCTCGCCTCCGGGATAGTTGGTGGTGTGCACGTTCAAGTAAGTGGCGCCACTCACGAGATGGGCGAGGTTGGTCTCGACCAGCGTTACGGTACCGGCGAGCGAACCCGAGGCTCCGAACGTGCCAGAGTGGAACGGTGCGAGGTCGACCAGCACGTTGGCCGTTTGGAAGGCCGATGCCGGTCCGTGGATGTGCGACGCGGTCGCCGCCGAGAGCAGATCGCGGTAGGTCACGCAGAGGCTCAGTTGATTCCAGACGAGGGCAAACGCACCTGTCCCGCTGGCGAGGCTTGCCGCCGGGCTGGGACGTTCGTTGGAGCCGCTCAGGTGGGTTCGCATCAGCACCGGAGTGATCTGCCCGCGGAGTTCACCCCCTGGATACTCCGCAGTCTGGAGGCTGACGTATGTCTGACCGTTCAGCAGCCACAGTCGCTGTTGGGCTGTCAGGCGGAGGGTACCCGAGAGGGCACCTTCGGTGCCAAAGGCGCCACCGTTGAACGGCGCCAGGTCATGAAGGACGTCCGCCGACTGCGACGTGGTCGCCGGTCCTCGGAGGTGTGCGGCGACGGCGGGCGAACTCAAGCCCCGGTAGCGCAGGTTGAACGCCAGGGTGTCCCCTTCGAGGCCCAGAGTGGCCGAGCCGTTGGCGGAGTTGGTTACCGGCGTGGGACGCTCGAACGCTCCGCTCAACCAGGCCGTGAGGGGGACGGCGGTCACCTGGGGCAGAATCTGGCCACGCATTTCGCCCTCGGGATGGGTGGGTGTGAGGAAATTCACATAGGTAAGTCCGTCGATGACCCAAGCCAGTTGCTGGGGCGTCATACCGATCGTGCCGGTGAGGCTGCCGGCGGTGCCGAACGAGCCGTCGGGGAACGGGGCGAGATCGACCATCACGTCGGCGGACTCCAGCGCCGTCGCTGGTCCATGAATGTGGGCGGCGGTGGCCGGAGCGCTGAGGCCGCTGAAGGTGAGGTTGAAGCTCAGATTCGTTCCGACGAGCAGGAACGTGCCCAGCCCGTGGGCGGCGCTTGCCACCGGAGCGGGGTGCTCGCGATGACCGCCGAGGAGCGCCTGCATCATCACCGGGGCGACCTGCCCCCGCATCTCCCCGGCCGGGTGATTCTCGGTGTGAATGTTCACGTAGGTGCGTCCGGCGAGCACGTGAGCTTTCTGTGCATCGGTGAGCATGACCGAGCCCGAGAAGGCGCCCTGAGTGCCGAACGCGCCGACGTGGAGAGGCTTGATGTCCACGATCACGTTCGTGGTTTGGAACACGCGCGCCGGTCCGTGAAGGTGCGCCCCCGTGGCCGGACCGCTGAGTCCCTGGTAGCGGAGGTCCATACGCAGCGTGTTGCCTTCGAGGCGCATGATGCCTTCGCCCAGCGCCCCGGTTCCCACGGGTTCCGGCACCTCGAGTTCACTGCTCAGGAACACTGTCAACGGCAGGACCGAAAGCTGTGCCGCGTCCGCCACGCGGAAGAAACCCGCCCCGATTGCGGCGGAGCCTGCGTCACTGGGTTCATCGGAGAACCAGACATTCTGCCAGATGGGGTCATCGAGGTTCTCCTTCATCTGGAGAGCGAAAGGTCCCTGGCCACCCGACCAGTTGGCAGCAGGACCGGTCGCCGGGTCCGCAGCCGCTGTGATTTGGATGGGGTCCGGTGCCGGAACGAGCTTGAGCACTTGGCCGGAGTCCCCGGCCGGCCCCAGTGACCGGGCCGCAAACAGGTAGAGCTCGCCTTCGGTATCCTGCCCCATGCCCTTGACCCACAATCCCAATGGGCGATCCTGGGGGCCGAGGCGGAGCTCCACAATCACCCCCGTCGCGTCCAGGTAGAACAACCGTCCTGACGGCGTGCTGAAGCTTCCCCAGTCGCCGAAGACGTACCGTCCGGCGAGTTGCGGAAGTCGAGATCCGCGGTAGACGTATCCGCCGACGACGGCCAAACCTTCGTCGTGGTCGTACTCCGCGATCGGGTCCACCAGGCCCTCCGGCACGGGCCGCACCGGAGTCGTGGTCACATAACCCGCACCCGTGCCATTCGGGTCGAAGTAAAGGCTCCCTTCCTTGAGGTTCCAGCCGTAGTTGCCGCCCCGAGTGACGCGGTTGATTTCCTCGATCTTGTTCTGTCCCACGTCGGCGATGTGCAAATCCCCGGTGAGCGGATCGAAACTGAAGGAGAACGGATTGCGGAAACCGTACGCGTAGATCTCGTCCAGGCCCGGGAGTCCAACCCAGGGATTGTCGGCCGGCACCCCATACCGCCCGTTGACGGCGTTGCTGCCGCCGACGTCGATCCTAATCAACTTGCCGAGGATCATCTCGAGGTCCTGGCCATTGCCCTCTGGCATGTGGCCATCGCCCTGGTCGTCAGCGGCCCCGCCATCGCCGAGCGCGAGGTAGAGATACCCGTCGGGGCCGAAGTGGAGCGCTCCGCCGTTGTGATTGGACTGCGGTTGGTCGATGCGAAGAATTTCGCGCCGGCTGGCCATGTCGACACGATTGGTGTCTGCCGCAGCGATCCGCCACTCGGCCAGAACGGACTGGTGATTGTTGGCGGCGCCGGCCGGCAACATGGTCGGGAAGTCAGCCGCTCCGGCGGTTGGTTCGGAGGTGTAGGTGTAGAGCAGTTGGTTCGTGGCGAAGCCCGGGTGCACCGCCAAGCCCAGCAAGCCCCGTTCGTCGTAGACCCCAAGTGGCACCAGGCGATTTCGCACATCCAACAGGGGTTCCAAGCGCTTGCCCGTCGCCTCGACAATCCAAACCAGTCCGATCTGGTCGTAGACGAACATCCGGCCGCTGCCATCGGCGGGCACGGCCATGCCCAGCGGGGAGGCCAAACCGTCCACGACCGTTTCCAACTCGATCGCGACGTCGCCTTTGGCGATCGGTAGTGGAAACGGGTCGGAAACCGGGATGGAACTCACCGTGACGGTCACCGGTGCGGAGGCGCCCGTTGCCGCCTGGTTGTCGGTCGCCACCGCCGTCAGCACGTGGCTGCCAGGAGCCAGGGTCACCGTCAGGCCGTAGGGACTGGTCAACTCCACACCCAATGAGTTCGTTCCGTCGAAGAACTCCACCTGGGCGACCGTCCCGTCGGAATCCTGAGCCTGGGCTTCGATGGAGATCGGGTCGCCGCTGGCGAAGGTGGCGCCGTTGGTCGGGATGACGATGGCCACCGTCGGCGGGATGACGACGCTGATCTCTTGCACCGTTACCGTACCCGTCATGTGCGGATGCGGGATGCAGTAGTAGGGATAGGTGCCGGCCGAGGTGAACGTGAACGAATACTCTTGGTTGCGCGACAGATATCCGGAGTCCCACACGCCAGTGTCGCTGGTCGCCGTGTGGGCCACCGTATCGCGCTGGGTCCAGCGCACCGTGTCGCCCACGTTGATCGTGATGTCGCGGGGGACAAAGGCGAAGTTCTGAATGCCGACCTCTACCGTGGCCGCCGATGCGGCTGACGAAGCCACCACGACGGCGAGCCCCCAGAGACTCGTCCAACACAGGAATCTCGGTTTCATAGTGGTTAGGTGCTTGCGGCCGACCTCCGCTGCCGCCCGGGGCGAACGGCGGCTGGTATTGGCAGAGCGTCGCTCTGGAAGGCCAGGTGCCTCATGGCGCAGAACGTAGATCGGCTCCTGGGAATGTCAAAAGTGCCCCGGATCCTCGCGTGCGTGGCGCTGGGAGTTCGTTCGTCCCCCGTCGCAGGGCCCGGGCAGGTATTGCCATCACGGGGATTTCGGGTATGGTCCCGCGCAACTGTTCGCCAGCGAAATGAGAATCATGCGGATCCTGCAAGTAGGGATGGGCGTTGGAACGATGTTGGCCTCGGGTCGGGGGCTGTCTGCGGAAGCCAGCCCGCCCCCGCCGGAGAAGCCCTTCAGCCTCTTCCAGAAGGCGGCCCGATCCTGGAACGAGGTGCTCGAGCTGCCGGCATTCGAAACCACACCGGAGGCCCTGCGGAAGTCCGCGGTCGACGCCATCCGCAGAGCCAACCTCGCGCTCGATCGGATTGCCCGCGTCAAACCGTCCAAGGCCACGTATGCGAACACC
>CAYSPU010000234.1:0-9215 GCA_964432995.1 uncultured Verrucomicrobiota bacterium | reverse complement strand
GCCCGTGCCCCCTGGTCCGCCGCTACCTAAACTCGACGGTCAGCCCTCCTTGCTGGAGAAGCGCGACCAACTGGGATTTCGCCCTTTCTTCGGCGTCCTGGAGTATCCCGCTGAATCTGGCCCCGCGCTGGATGTCATCCAAGGCCTGTTGCCGGGCGACTTGCTCCAGTTCCTTGTCAAAGGCGCGCAGGACCCCGGTCGAACGCTCGATGACACGCGTCCGTTGTTCGTCCAGGTAGGCATCAGTGATCTCCGCCGGTGGCAAGCGCAGCCGCAAAGTCCTCCCCTCGAGTTCGAGGTCCTCCGGCCGCAGCTTCTGGAGGTTGATCCCGGCCTTGACCACACCGTGAGCGACCAGCAGAACCCGGCTGTCCCCGTACCACTTGACGTCCTCCAAAACCACCACCTTCTCCAGAACATACTTGACCGTCACCAGGTGGGAAACCGACTGGATCTGCACCAGTATCGTCGGTGTGGTCTGAATCGGGGGGCGCTGCGCCGCGCCCGGTAACGCCACCAGATACAGGCCCGCAAACAGCCCCACCCCCATGGCAATCGCCCCCAGCAAGCCGAATATCGCCAGACGGGTTTTCCACATGCCCGCACCCTAGCCCCGATGCCCCCGCCGGGAAAGCGGAAAGGCTCGACGCAACGGACTCCGCGGATTGACTTGGCGCCGCCGCTGGCCTCGCCTAGCCTCAGCCCCCATGAACCACGCCCTCGTATCCGGCTTCCCCCGCACCCGCTTGCGGCGTCTGCGCCAATCCGCTCTCCTCCGCCGCATGGTTCAGGAGTCGCGCCTCCATGTCAGCCAACTGGTCCTTCCCCTGTTCGTGCGACCAGGTCGCAAGCTCCGGCGCCCCGTTGAGTCCATGCCCGGCGTCTGCCAGTTGTCTCCCGACCAGCTCGTCGCCGAAGCCGCCGCCGCCTGGGGGGAGGGCGTGCCCGCAGTGTTGCTCTTCGGAATCCCGCGCACAAAAGACCCGCGAGCCTCGGGAGCCTACGCCCGCGACGGAATCGTGCAACAGGCCGTTCGTGCTCTCAAACGCGAGCTTCCCCAACTCCTGGTGATCACGGACGTCTGCCTCTGCGAATACATGAGCCACGGCCACTGCGGGACCGTAACCCGCAAGCCGTCCGGCTGGACCGTGGCCAACGACCCCACCCTCAGACTCCTTGCCCGCACCGCCGTCAGCCACGCCGAAGCAGGCGCCGATCTCGTCGCTCCCAGCGATATGATGGATGGCCGTGTCGGCGCCATCCGCGAAGCGCTGGACAAGGCGGGCTTCACGGAAACGCCGATTCTCGCGTACGCCGCGAAGTATGCGTCCAGTTTCTACGGGCCGTTCCGCGATGCCGCGGAATCCGCCCCGAGGTTCGGCGATCGACGCACCTATCAGATGGACCCGGCCAACGCCGCCGAAGCCCTGCGGGAAGTCGCGGCGGACATCCAGGAGGGCGCGGATATCATCATGGTGAAGCCAGCCCTCGCCTACCTGGACGTCCTTTGGAGAGTCAAGGCGGAGTTTGGCTATCCCACCGCGGCCTATGCGGTGAGTGGCGAGTACAGCATGATCCAGGCAGCAGCCGCTCGGGGATGGATGGACGAACGACGCGTCACTCTTGAATGCCTCCTGGCCATGCGCCGCGCCGGTGCCGACATCCTCATCACCTACGCCGCGCGCAGCGTCGCCCGGTGGCTGGCGGAGGAACCGCAAGTCCCACCGGCTACCCCATCTTCTGGAACACGAGGATGAGCAACACCACAATCACCACGGCGAGAGCCACCCCCACCGCGATGAAAATCCGGTTCGCCTTGTTGGTCTTCGCCTTGAACCCGCCCGCCGCCCCCACAGACGTCGTGTGTGCCGTCGCGAACTCGCTGGCCTTCACCCCCTGAGCAAGCACGATCGTCTTGTCCAAAGGCTTCTTGGCCGTGGCGGGTGCGGGCGCCGGGCCGCCGGCCCCCGTCTCGATGCGCAACTCCACCTGCCCCAACCGCAGAACCTGCCCCGGCTTCAGAACCCCCTCCGTCACCGGGTTTCCGTCGATGAACGTCCCGTTGGTCGAATTGAGGTCTTTGACAACAACATCCTGACCTCGGAACGTGATCTCACAGTGATGACTGGACACCGAGGGCTCCGCGATCTGGAACGTATTGTCCTCGATGCGGCCAACGGCGATCCTTTCCCCCTTCAGCTCGTGGGAAAGCCCCGCAAACCCTTCGCTGAGGACAACGAGTCTGGCCATAGGCTGGTCGGTTGCCGGCATTATGTCCGGCAACTTCTTCAAGTCAAACGGTTTCGTTCCAACATCGCTTTCCGCCCCGACAGCGCGCTCCGACGAAGCCACCCCAAGGCGGCCAAATCCGGTCGCCTGCCCCGCCCGCTCAGGACTTCTCAATCAGATCGCGGAACTCCTCGAACAACGACCTCGAATCGTGCGGACCGGGAGACGCCTCGGGATGATACTGCACGCAAAACACCGGCTTCGACCGGTGCCGCATCCCTTCCACCGTCTGGTCGTTCAAGTTCACCCGGTCCACCAGTATATCCGACGGCAACGACTGCGGATCCACCGCAAACCCGTGGTTCTGGCTCGTGATTTCCACCCGCCCCGACCGCAAGTCCTTTACCGGCTGGTTCGCCCCGCGGTGGCCGAATTTCAGCTTGAACGTCTTCCCCCCAAACGCCTGCCCCAAAATCTGGTGCCCCAGGCAGATCCCGAAAATCGGAACCCCGGCGCTCACCAACTCCCCCACCGCGCGTACGGCGTAGCCAAGAGCCGCCGGATCCCCCGGCCCATTCGAAAGAAACACTCCCGCCGGACGACGGCGCATCACCTCCGCCGCCGGCGTCGCCGCCGGCACTAGGTGCACCCGAAAACCGCACTGCCGCAACCGCCGCAGGATGTTGTACTTCATCCCGAAATCGTAGGCCACGATCGGAATCGTCGCCGCCGGCAGAGGATCTCGCACCTGCCGCGGATCCTCCTCTCCCCTCCCACGCAGCAAGTTGAAACCTGCGCTCTCCCGGTCTTCCGGGTCCCAGTCGAACGCCTCCCGATGCGTTACCTCGCGCACATAGTCCACCCCCACCAACCCGCCCCAACTCCGGGCCCGCTCCACCGCCTCCGCCTCCGTCATCTCCTCCGTCGTGAGGAATCCGTTCATCGCCCCTCGGACCCGGAGCTTCCGCGTCAACGCCCGCGTGTCGATCCCCTGAATCCCGGGTATGCCGTGTTCCTCGAGATACCCGGCCAGCGAACGATCCGCCCTCCAGTTGCTGACCACCGGGGACAACTCCCGGACGACGAATCCCGCCACGTGGGGCCGCCACGATTCCACATCCACGCGATTCACCCCGCAGTTCCCAATGTGGGGGTAGGTCATCGTCACGATCTGCGCCTTGTAGGATGGGTCGGTTAGAATCTCCTGGTAGCCGGTCATCGACGTGTTGAAGCAAACCTCCCCACAGGCACTCGTGCGCGCGCCGAAACCAACGCCGCCATACACCGTGCCGTCCTCAAGGGCCAGAATCGCTTTCATGAACTCTCCCGACCGGACTCGGGCGGCGATGCTACGGGGCACGGGGTCCGGGTCAAGCGCGAAGGCGGATTCCACGCCTGCTGAAACACCCCTCCCGCCCCCTGCCGCTGGCCCGGAAACCTCGCGATGGAGTCGTGCATGAGATTCCCGTGCTTCTCCCCCGACTCCGCGCTCCACCGGTTGCGCGCGATCCTACCGCCGAGGCGGGATCTTCCCGGAGCCGACAGGACGCCCATCCGCAGGGGCGAAAACCGCGCGTCGATCGGGGACGACCGAACCGCCAGGGCCACCTACGCGAGGATCCGGGGCGCATGCGCCCTGTTGCAGTCGCAGCAGAACGGCCCTACACTCCGACCGGGTTTTGGACCTAAACCAACCAGAGACCATTGCGAATATGAACCCCTTCCCTCGTCGGAGTTTCCTCCAAACCGCCACCTATGCCGGCGCCGCGGCCGCCCTCGCCCCGGTGTCCGCGCTGGCCGCGGACCAGCCCCGGATCGTCCTGGCCCTCGTGGGCGCCGCGCATATCCACACCCCGAGCTTCGTCAACCTGCTCGCCGACCGCAACGACGTCCAAGTCAGGCACGTGTGGGACCACGATGCCGCTCGCGCCGGCAAATCGGCCCAAAAACTGAAGGCGAAAGTGGCCGCCACGCCCGACGAAATCTGGTCGGACCCCGCCGTGAACGGGGTGGTGATCTGCTCGGAAACGAACCGGCACTCGGAGCTGGTGCTGGCCGCGGCGCTGGCCCGGAAGCACATGTTTGTGGAAAAGCCGCTCGGGATTACGGCCCGCGAGAGTTGGGCAATGGCCGAGGCGATCGAGAAGGCCGGGCTTCTCTTCACCACCGGCTACTTCATGCGCGGACAACCCGAGCACCTCTTCCTGAAACAACAGATCGATCAGGGCAACTTCGGGAAGCTCACCCGGCTTCACGGCTACAATTGCCACAGCGGCTCGCTCGGCGGTTGGTTCGACACCGACTGGCGCTGGATGGCCGATCCGAAGCAAGCCGGCGTGGGCGCCTTCGGCGACCTCGGCACGCACTCCCTGGACATCCTGATGTGGCTCGGGGGCGGCGTGAAATCCGCCACCGCCAGCATCGCCGTGGTCAACGGACGCTATGGCGCGTGCGACGAGTCGGGTCTGGGCCTGCTGAAGTTCACCAACGGCGCCAGCGGCACCGTCGCCGGCGGGTGGGTCGACGTCGCCAACCCCGTCTCGCTTCAGATCAGCGGCACCGAAGGCTTCGCCTACATCCTGGATGGCCAGCTCTTCTTCACCTGCAAGAAAGTCCCGGGGGCGGACGGTAAGAAACCTTGGACGGATCTGCCCCCGGCTCCGCCCGCGCCGCTTCATCAGTTCTGCGATGCGGTCGGAGGCCGAACCGGGCTGCCGCTCGTGCCCGTGCGCGATGCCGCGGCCCGCGTCAGCGTTATGGAAGCGATGTACCGGGGAGCGAAACAAGGGAAATGGATCAAACCGTCTTGATGCATGAAAATCCAGACTCAGAAACTCAGCACGCTGGGCCTGCACGCCGGGCAGGAGCCGGATCCGGCGACCGGATCGCGGGCCGTCCCCATCTACCAGACGACCTCGTTCGTGTTCAAAAGCACCGAGCACGCGGCGAATCTCTTTGCCCTGAAGGAATTCGGGAACATCTACACGCGCCTGATGAACCCGACCACCGACGTCTTCGAACAGCGCGTGGCGGCGATCGAAGGCGGCGTCGCGGCGCTGGCCGTGGCCTCGGGCCAGGCCGCCGAGGCCTTCGCGCTCCTCAACGTCACCCAACCGGGGGACGAGATCGTATCGGCCAACAACCTGTACGGCGGAACCTACCAACTGTTCCATAACACGTTTCCCAAACTGGGGCGGACCGTGCGGTTCGTCGACTCCCAGGACCCGCAGGCCTTCCGCAAAGCGGTGACGCCGCGAACCCGGGCGTTGTATGCGGAGACGGTGGGGAACCCCAAGCTGGACGTCCCGGATTTCGATGCCATCGCGGCGATCGCCCACGAAGCGGGGATTCCATTCGTGGTGGACAACACGGTCGGCGTCGGCCTGGTGCGGCCGATCGATCACGGCGCGGACATCGTGGTGGCTTCGGCCACCAAATACATCGGCGGCCACGGCACCACCCTGGGCGGGGTCGTGGTCGACGCCGGCAGGTTCCCCTGGAACAACGGGAAGTTCCCCGAATTCACGGAGCCGGACCCGAGCTATCACGGCCTCGTGTTTTGGGATTCCTTTGGCAACGTGCCGGGGATGGGCAATGTCGCCTTCATCATCAAACTGCGGGTGCAGTGGATGCGCGACCTGGGGGCGGCGCTCAGTCCCTTCAGCGCCTTTCTCCTGCTGCAGGGCTTGGAGACGCTGGCGCTGCGGCAGCGTCAGCACTCGGCCAACGCCCTCGAGATGGCTCGGTGGCTGAAGGCGCATCCGTTGGTCAGTTGGGTCAATTACCCCGGGCTCGAGGATCATCCGAGTCACGCGACGGCGGCCCGGTACCTGCGGCAGGGGTTCGGCGGGATCCTGGGCTTCGGGATTCGCGGGGGCCTGGAGGCCGGCAAGCGGTTCATCGACTCGGTGCAACTGCTCTCGCATCTGGCCAACATCGGCGACGCCAAGAGCCTCGTCATTCACCCGGCGTCCACGACCCACCAGCAGTTGACGCGCGCCGAGCAGGAGGCCGCGGGAGTGACCGAAGACTACATCCGGTTCTCGGTGGGGCTCGAGGATCTGGAGGACATTCGCGCGGACGTCGATCAGGCGTTGCGCCAGGCGGCCGGCTGAACCGGGCGCTCGCGCTTTCGCCGCCGGTGCCGTCGCTCCCGCAGTCGAATACACCCGACGCGGCCTGCAAAACTTTGTTGCAGGTGCAACAGAGTTTTGCACACGGCGATCGAACCGGCCCGGCCCGTTGGCGGGCGGAGTGGTCGCGCCGGCCCGCCGGGAGTGGTCACTCGTCCTCGGGCGCGATGATACTGACCCGGCGGTGCAGGGCTTGCCAGACGAGCCACAGCATGCGCGGATGGCGGAGAAACAGAGGCAGCCACTTCAGAATCTGCTTCGGCGCCCGTCGTTTGAAGAAGTGGAAGAGGCGTTCGTAGGTTTGTTGCACGCCCTGTTCGAGTTCGGAAGCCGTCATCTTGGCCGGTTGGAACACGGCGTTGGCCCACCCGAGTTTCTCCCGTTCCTCAGAGAGAAGACGCCCTTCGCTCTTGAGCTGGTCGTAAATGGGCGTGCCGGGGTAGGGGGTCAGGATGTAGAGGATGGCGTCCTCCAAGTCCATCTGCTTGATGCAGGTCTCCGCCGTCTCGAAGATGCGCCGGTCCTCGTTGTCGAAGCCGAAGATGAAGAATCCCTGGACCAGGATTCCGTGTTCGTGAAAGCGGCGGACGACTTCCTGGTAGTTGTCGATCCGGTTCTGCACCACGCCAGCCCGCTGCAGCGAGTCCGGGTGCACCGTTTGAAAACCCACCTGGACGAAGAAACAGCCGGACCGTTGCATCGCTTCGAGCAACCGGAGGTTCTTGGTGATGGAGGTGGGGGCCTGCACGGACCAGGCCTTCTTCAGCGGGGCGATCTTGTCGCACAGGGCAATGGCGTAGTCTTCGTCCACGAAGAGGTTGTCATCCACGAAGAAGATGACGTTCTGTTTCATGCCCTGGATTTCCTGGAAGACCTTGTCCGGCGAACGGCGGCGGTGCTGGTGCCACGGGACCCGGGGCAGGTAGCAGAACTTGCAGGAGTGATTGCAGCCGCGGGTCGCCTGGAGCATCCCGACGAGGGGATCCTGCCGGAGGAGGTCGCGCCGCGGGATGGGGACGTCGTCCATGTCCGTGGGCTGCTCCTGCTGATATCTCTTCCGCAAGGCGCCGGCGGCGGCATCCGCCAGCACCTGAGGCCACACGTATTCCGCCTCGCCAATGACCACGGCGTCGGCGTGCTCGAGGCATTCTTCCGGCATGAGACAGGCGTGCACGCCGCCAATCACGACCCAGGCGCCCTTCTTCCGGAACCGATCCGCGAGGGCAAAAGCCCGCCGGGAGGAAAACGAACTGGCGGTGATGCCAACCAGGTCGAAGTCCTCGTTCGCCGGGATTCCCTCCCAATCGAGGTCGACCACCTGCACGTGATGTCCCGGGGAGAGGGCGGCCAGGATGCCCAGGTTCAGGGGCTGGAAGGTGACGTGGGTGAGGAAACGATAGACGCCGTCCTTGACGAACCACCGTGGTTTGACAAGCAGGATCCGCATCGTCAACGGTGGCCCACGAGGGCGCGGAGTTTGGCCTGGAGATCGAGCAGCGTGACCCCCAGACGTGCGCCGCCTCCGAAGATGTCGCTCCACGGACGGTTCTGGACGAGGTGCTTCAGGAAGACCCGCGTGCTGGCCGTCTGCATCTCTTCATACGGGCTGCGGCTTTCGGGGCTTTCCGGCTCGAAGAAGCAGGTCGGGTCTTCTGCCAGGTAGTCGCCGGTGTGGTAGTAGGCCAGGGCCCGGCAGCCCCGGCAGGAATCTCCGTAGCGACAGCGCCCGCATTTGCCGGCGGCCGGGCGCTCGCCCCGCAGCGTCCGCAGGATGGCGGACTCGGCGATGATCCGAGAAAGGGGTTGTGCGCGTACGTTGCCGCAGCAGACCGCGCTGTCCAAGAGGTGTACGCAGGGAGCGACGTCGCCTTCGGCGTTGATGCCGATGAAGGTGCGGCCGGCCTGACAACCCAGGTTGCCGAGGGTGAGTTCGCAGCCACCCAGCGTCAGGCGGGCGGCATCCGGCGCCGCAAAGAACGGCGTGTGACTCACGTAACACAAGGGGTGATCCCGCAGAACCGGGTGGATGGCCCGTTCCATGTCGTTCCGGTCAAAGCACAGATGCCGGGACTTAGCGGCGGCGCCGCGCGGCACGAAGGGAGAGCGGATGACGGCGACTTCTTTCGAATGCAGCCACTCCATCGTGGGGCGCAGCGACTGGAGGTTCTGCCGGGAGATCGTGACCAGAACGAAGTAGGGAACCTGTTCCGCCTCGCACAGTCCCAGCAGCCGTTCGAGATTCTCCCGGCCGCCGGTGCGGCATCTCTTTTGGATGTCTTCATCCACCGAGTCGAGGGAGAAGCCCATCGTCAGCCGGCCGGCGGCGGCGTTGTTCAGTTGTCTGAGTTTGGCGGCATCGAGTCCGCTGCCGCTGGTATTGACGAAGGTGTACAGGCCATTCCGGGCGTTGTGGGCGACGAGTTCCAGGTGATCGGGGCGCTGCAGGATCTCGCCGCCGGAAAACGAGACCGCGCCTTTGGGGTAGACGGCTTTCAGTTCGTCGAGCACCAGGCGCTGGGCCTCGTCCGTGGAGAGTTCGGTGTTGGCGGGCGGGGTGGCCCGTTCGCTCATGCAGTTGGGGCATCCCTGGTCGCAGCGCCGGGTGGCTTCGAAGTAGCACAGAAAGAAGCCCGGCGTTTTCATGGGCGCGGCGAGAGAGGCGGAACGGAAGTGGCTTTCATGAAGTTGTCGACCAGCAATTCCACGTAGGCCTTCTGCCCTGGCAGATACCAGCGCCCGGTCTTGAAGATCTGGCTGATGAGCGAGTAATGCGCCAGGCTGCCGACAAACTCGTTGACGAGGGCTAACGTCGCGCGCTTGGAATAGCGCTGCGGCAGGAAGGGCTCGAGCACC
>CAYSPU010000233.1:0-9344 GCA_964432995.1 uncultured Verrucomicrobiota bacterium | reverse complement strand
CCGAATTCAGAACTTGATCTGTCAACAACGTGTTTTGAACTTCAAGGACTCTAGCGGGCTCCGGTTTGACGCCGGTTGAAGGCCAGGACGTCGGCGTAGCGGACACCGGTGCCGCCAAACAGGTCGAGCGCCGAGCCAATGGTCAGATCGACGCGACCATTGCTGATCCGCGTGACCTCCTCAAGGTCCTGCAAGGATCGGGCGCCACCGGCGTAGGTTGTCGGGATCGGGCTCCACGCGGCCAAACGCCGCACAAGTTCAGGGTCGATTCCCAGACAGAGTCCCTCGACGTCGACACCGTGCACGAGGAACTCCGCGCATTGGCCGGCGAACCCCGCGAGGGTCTCGGGCAAGAGGCGCAGGTCGGTGAGTTTCTGCCAGCGGTCCGTGACCACGAAGTAGTCGTCCCCACGCCGGCGGCAGCTCAAGTCCAGCACGAGCCTCTGGGGGCCGATGGCGGCGGCCAGCGCGGCGAGGCGGTCCGCATCCAGATGCCCCTCCCGGAACACCCACGACGTGACGATGACGTGGGAAGCGCCCGCTTCGAGCCACACCCGGGCGTTGTCCACGGTCACTCCTCCGCCGAGCTGCAAGCCCCCCGGGTACGCCGCCAGGGCCTCTCGGGCGGCGTCTTCGTTCCCCGGTCCAAGTTGGATTACGTGGCCCCCGGTCAGGCCGTCGTCACGATAGCGCCGCGCGAACTCGGAGGCGGGGCGATCGGTGACGAAGTTGACGCGGGGGCCCGCTCCGTGATCGCGCAGAGTGCCTCCGACGATCTGGGTGACGCGCCCTTCGCGCAGGTCAATGCAGGGACGAAACACCGGTGCTCGCGGTCTCGGCCTGTGGTCGCCGCACCCGGCTAGCGCGGCAGGAGGTGTTGGGCTTCGAGGAAGGGGTCCACTTCCTTCCGCCGGAGCAGACGGTAGGTGGTGCGGGAGGTGGCGCGTTCGCCCGCGCGCATCTGGCGCACGGGGGCCAGCATCTCCAGGCCCACATACGGCAGCGGGTCCGGGCTGGTGGACACCTCGGCACTGGCACCGGCGTCCGGATAGGTCTCCAGAGGCAGGCGGGCACTCTCCATCAACAGCATCTGCTGCCTCCCCACCCAAAGCAGACGACCGGTGTCGAGGCCGATCTTGTGCGGCCCCTTCGGATCGCGCTGCAGCGACAAGAGCCCCTCCCGTATGTCCAGACTCGGCGGACGACGCCCCGAAATCGGACTGTACCTCTGCGGGAAGATCGAATCCCAGGGCAGCGGAGCGTAGACCGCCACAGGGTCTGCCACCTGGGTAATCCCCCAAATGCCCACCGACAGCGTGCGACCCTTGACCTTCTCGAAGGTCGTCGCGACTTCCATGACGGGTTCGTTGGGATCCAGCGCGATGCGGCGGTGGACCCGAATCCCGTAGTGCGGGTCCACCGGCGAACTCAGGTGAACCACCCAGCCTTCGATCCGCACTTCGTGCGGCAGACCATCGAAAGCCAATGGCGGTGGCCAGTTCGTCGGCATGAACTCGTCCCAATGCGACTGCGGCGCCGGCCAAACCCTGTCGCCGCCCAAGTTCAACCACTCGCTCGACGCGGGGCTCCCCACCCTTCCCCGGAGGCCCTCGTTTTCCCAGAAGACACCCTCGGTCTCGCCCGCGAAGCGGAACTGCATGATCCGGCCCGCTTGGGGAACGATGATGGCCTCCACCCGGCCGTTGCTCAGCCAGACGGCGTCCTTCCAGCCGTGGTAGTTCGTGCGGAGGAGGAAGCCGGTGGAGGTGTCGACGGGCGCGGCAGGCGCCGCTGACGGGGAGCTGGTGGAGCAACTGGTCATCAGCCCGCCGGTCACAGCGGCCAGCAATGCCCAGACGCAGAACTTCGACAGTGGGGTCCAAATCTTCATAGCGTTCAGTCGGGTCTCGGGGAACCCAACGCCCCGATCCAGGATGTGTTGCGGAGCCAACCTAACGTGAGCCGCCAACCGCTGGCAAGCCGAGTTTCGATTCGCCCTACCGGTAGGGCTGACTCAGTTCAACCACCGGCGCGTGGGTCCGCACCCGGAGGTTCAGCATTTCCACCCCCACGGAAAAGGCCATGGCGAAATAGAGATACCCCTTGGGAATCTCCCGATGAAAAGCCTCGGCCACCAGCGCCACCCCGATCAGCAGCAGAAAGCTCAACGCCAGCATCTTGATCGTCGGATGCCGCTGAATGAACGCACTGATGTGCCCGGAGTAGATCAACATGAACACCACCGCCAGAATCACCGCCGCAATCATCACCGGCAACTGCCGGGCCATCCCCACCGCCGTGATCACCGAGTCCAACGAGAACACAATGTCCAGCAGCAGGATCTGCACAATCACTGCCGTGAACGTCGGCGGCAACTTCCGCGTCACCTCCCCGTCCTCGCCTTCCAGCTTCTCATGAATCTCCCGAGTGGCCTTCGCGATCAAAAAGAGCCCGCCCGCCAGCAGGATCAAGTCCCGACCCGACACGCCGACCGCGTGGTCGGCCAGCCCGAAGGTGGGGAGATGGAAGAGCGGCGTCCGGAGCTTGACCAGCCACACCAGACCCGCGAGCAGCAGAATCCGCGTGATCATGGCCAGCGACAGACCCAACCGGCGCGCCTTGTCCTGCTGATTCTCCGGGAGTTTCCCCGCCAGAATCGAGATGAACACGATGTTGTCGATCCCCAGCACAATCTCGAGGACGGTCAGGGTCAAGAGGCTGATCCAGATTTCGGGGTTGAAGAGCCAATCCATGGTCCCGACCTCAGCATGTGGCCACGAAAAGATCAAGGTGCCTCGCGGAACCCGGATCCTCACCCGACCGCTGTGGCCGGGCTGCGGGCGAGCCTCGAGGAGCGCGCACTCGAACCGCGATGTCGGGCTTGAACGCGGGTTTGGGAGGAACGGGCTGGCGGACCGCATACCCCCCGCGCTACGTCAACCGCCGCCCCTGCAAGATGTTGCATTAAGGTTGGGCTTGACTCCCTCCCCGCCATTCTCTACGGTCCGCCGTTGTAACCCATTAGCTACGACCCGATAGCAAACGGAAGCGAGCCCAGGATGCGTAACTCGGTGCATTGCGCGCACGGCAAGCCAGGAACAACCATGGATGGAGTTCCGCCCAGTGTTACGAGGGGGTTGCGGCTCGGTTCCCTGTTGGTTTACACAACCCGGCCCAAACAAACATGGTTATGAGTACACGACATCTACCCACGATCCAGTCATTGGCACGACGCCGCCCTGGCGTCGCGTTCGCGGCCTTCGCGTTGGCGCTGTCGACGGTGGTGGCCCAGGAAAGCGCGGCCCCGGAAGGCGAGCCCATCGAAATGGAGAAAATGGTGGTCACTGGCTCCCTGCTCCCCACAGTGGACGCCATCGGGCCTTCGCCTGTCATCTCGCTGACACGGGAGAAGATCGAGGAGACCGGTCTCACCACCGTCTCCGAGATCCTCCGCCGCCTGCCCCAGCAAAACGGCCCGTCGTTCGACGAGAAGTTCCAGAACTCCTTCGCCCCCGGGTCCTCCGGCATCTCCCTCCGCGGCCTCGGCCAGCAGAACACCCTCATCCTTCTGAACGGCCGCCGTATCGCTCCCTACGGCTTCGCCCAGAACATCAACGAGGTGTTCATTGACCTCAACAGCCTCCCCCTCGCCGCGGTCGAGCGCGTCGAAGTGTTGAAGGACGGCGCTTCCGCCCTTTATGGCTCGGATGCCGTCGCCGGGGTGGTGAACATCATCCTGCGCAAGGAATACGACGGCACGGAGATCAGCGCCCGCATCGGCAACACCACCGATAACGACGCCCTCGAGCAGGTCTACAGCATCGTCACCGGCATCTCCACCGAGAAGTCGTCCGCCCTCTTCGTGGCGGATTACTACAGCCGCGAGGCGATCTTCATGGGCGACCGCGACTACTCCAGCAGCGCGGACCAGTCCCGGCGGGGCGGCTACGACCAGCGCAGCGGTATCGGACCCAACCCAGCCCGCATCTACGCCGTGGACGGCTCGCTGAACGCCATCGGCGACGGTGAGACTGGCGTCTACCCCGGCGGCAACAGTTGGGTCTCGGTCAATCCCGACGGCAGCGGCTTCACACCAGGTGTCGTCAATTACTTCGACTTCAATCCCTACAGCTCCTTGATTCCGGAGACCACACGCTACGGCTTCGTGGGCCTCATCAGCCACGACTTGGCGGACTGGGCCGAGGTCTTCGCGGAAGCCTCCTACCGGAACGTCAACACGGTGACCTACATGGCGCCCACGCCGATCGCCGCAAACTCCCCGCCCTTCTACTCCGGTTATCCGGCAGGCCTCGCCTATATGGTCCCCGCCAGCAACCCCTACAACCCGTTCGGCGAGGATGTCTACTTCCGCTATCGCCCGACCGAAGCCGGGCAGCGCATCAACGAGCTGGATACCGATGCCGTCCGCTTCCTGGTGGGACCGAAGTTCCATCTGGGCGCAGAATGGGAAGCCGAAGCCGGGTTCCTCTACAACAACAACAAGACGATCAGCCGCGGCAAGAACTACATCGATGCCCAGGCGCTGCGTGAAGCGTTGTTTGAGACCGATCCTTCCCGGGCGTTCAACGTCTTCGCCCCCTATGCGAACTACGTCAGCGACACCGGCCAGGTCATGGCCAACAACCCGGAGGTGCTGGACCGAATCAGGGTCAATACCTTCCGGGAAGGTGAATCGGAACTGAGTTTGCTCGACGCGAAAGCCTATGGCCCCATCGTGGATAACTGGGCGGGAACCATGGCGGTCTTCGTCGGGATCGAGGGACGCCACGAGCGGTTCTCCGACACGCCGGACTCCCTCTCCGCCACCGAACAGATCGTTTCCTCGGGCGGCACGGCAGCACGGGGCTCCCGTTACGCCGGGGCGCTCTACGGCGAACTCTCCATCCCCCTCGCCAGCAAAGACAACAACATCCCCTTCATCGAAGCATTCGACCTCCAGCTCGCCCTCCGCTGGGACAACTACGAGGACTTCGGCAACTCGGTCAACCCGAAGGTCGGCGCCAAATGGAAGCCGTTCAGCCAACTGGCCCTCCGCGGCTCCTATGCCACCGGCTTCCGCGCCCCGTCGCTCCCGGAACTCTATATGGGTGAATCCGTCGCCTATAACTACATCTACGATCCCGACCCCGAGTCCCCCCGCTACGGTGCCCCAACCCAGTACCACGTCACCCTCAGCGGCAACGAAGACCTCGATGCCGAGGAATCCGAGTCGTTCTCCGTGGGCGCCGTTTGGGAGCCGGTCAAAGGCCTCAGCCTCTACGTCGATTACTGGTGGATCAAACACGAGGACGCCATCTCGAGTTTCTCCGACCAGTACATCGTCGAGGAGAACTTCTACAGCGGCGGAGCGGCGTTCGCCGGATGGGTGATTCGTGACCCCGTCACCCACGAAATCCTCGAAACCTTCAACTCCTACGAGAACCTCGCCACCCGCGAGGTGGACGGCATCGACTTCGGTGCCTCCTGGGAGATTGACACGGACATCGGCACGTTCACCCCGGCTGCTGACTTCACCTACCTGAACAAGTGGGAGGACCAGCCACTGGGGAGCGGCGACACCACCGATTACGCGGGGACGTTCTACTACCCGCGCTGGCGCGGCGTGGGCAGCCTGTTCTGGAACTACAAACGCTACACGCTCGGTGGCGTTGCCAACTACATCGGCAGCTACGGCCAAGCCTATGAAGCCGACGCCACGAGAATCGACGCGTGGCTCACGTTCGACGTCCAGGCCAGTGTCGAACTGCCCTACGACTTCAAGGTCACCGCCGGCTGCCTCAACGTCGCCGACGACGCCCCGCCCTTCTCGGACTATGACACTGAAGGCTACGACATCGGCACCCACGATCCTCGCGGCCGCTTCTGGTACGTGGGCGTGAGCAAGAAGTTCTAGCACTCCCCAACCTGTCCTTTGCGCGAAAGCCGGCTCTCCCGAGCCGGCTTTCTTGTTTCCGGTCGCCGGCCCGCCAAGTCGGGACCGCGGCTCGCTCCCGGCGCGCCGAAGCCTCCGGCGAGGGCGGCTCGAACCGCAGCCCATCGGGTGCGCCATCTCCGCTGCGGATCAGAAGACCCGCGCGTTCGACACCCCTCTTTCATCATTGACCCCATGCCCCGAACTCCCCGCAATACGGCATGCCCACGCGCTGCCTGGTCACCGGCGCCGCCGGATTCATCGGCGCCAACCTCGTCCACGAACTCGCCGCTCGCGGCCACTCCGTTCGCGCTCTGATCCGCCCGGGAAGCGACCTCCGCGGACTCGCGGGCGCCACGTGCGAAACCGTCGGCGGCGACCTGGCCGACCGCGCTTCCCTCGGCCGGGCGGCGGCCGGCTGCGACTGGTGCTTTCACGTCGCGGCGAGCTATCACCTCTGGCTGCCGGACTACGCGCCCATGTTCCGCGCCAACGTGGAAGGCACACGCAATGTGATCGAAGCCGCCTCCCAAGCGGGCTGCTCCCGTATCGTCTACACCAGCACCGTCGGCTGCATCGGCCTCCCCCGCGCGCACGCCGGACACCTCCAGCCCACGGACGAATCGGCGCCGGTCTCCATGGCGCAAATGAGCAACCCCTACAAGCTGTCCAAGTGGCAGGCGGAACAGATCGCGCTCGAATTCGCCCGGCGCGGCCTGCCGATCGTGATCGTCAACCCCAGCGCCCCCATCGGACCGCGCGACGTCAAACCCACGCCCACCGGCCGGGTCATCCTGGACTTCCTCCGCCGTCAACTGCCCGCTTACCTCGATACGGGACTCAACTGGGTCCACGTCCGGGACGTGGCCGTCGGACACGTTCTGGCGGCCGAGAAAGGACGGGTCGGGGAACGATACATCCTCGGCCATGCCGAGGGGAACTGGACGATGAAACAGGCCCTCGACGTTCTGGCGGAAGTCACTGGCCTGCCGGCGCCCCGCGTCCGCATCCCCTACGTCGTCGCCCTCGCCGCCGCGCACGTCAGCGAGACAATCTCCCGTTGCACGGGCCGACCGCCCAAGGCCCCGCTGGCCGGCGTCCGCATGGCGCGCCACAAGATGTTCTTCAACCCCGCCAAGGCCATCCGCGAACTCGGTCTGCCCCAGACCCCACCCCGGGAGGCCTTCCGCGACGCCGTCCGGTGGTTCCGGGAAAACGGTTATGCAGGGTAAACCGTACTCCGCCACTACACCTCCACCAGCCGGCATAGTTCACACCCCTGCGGTGCGCCGATCCAGTGCGCGCCCCCAGGATGCGCCGTACGCCGGCTCGAAGTGTGACGGAAGATGGATCGGAGCTTGTAGCGATTGCCGCCTCAGGTACAGATGTAGCAAAGAGTGCAATCAGCGAAGGCCGAAGGCCACACTCCAAAACCATGAGCGCACACCTTCCCGACTTGAAGCCACGGATGAGACTGCAGCAACCACAAGGACTGATATGACGACCGAGGTCGCCATGCTTGCCGTCGGCCTGGCTGTCGGCGGCGTTGCCGTCTGGCTCATCCTCAAAGGGAGGATTCAGGCTGCGGCGGACAAGGCAAAGGCAGAGGCCGAGGCTCAGTGTGCAGGTTTGAGCGCTACGCTCCAAGCCAGGGATGCGCAACTTCAAGGCGTGATCGCTTCGTTAGAGAAAGCGACTGGCGAAACCGCCCGGCTCCAAACGAACCTCACCTCAGAATCGGCCGGACGCGCAGCCGCCGAGGAAAAGAACACTCGCATCCCGATTCTGGAAGACGAAGTGAAGGCGAAGGGCCAGGACCTCGCTGCGCTGAATACGGAAGTCGCCAAACTCAGGGAAGCGCAGGCTCAACTCAACACGCTCCTGCAAAAGGAACGCCAGGCTGCCGACGAGAAACTCGCGCTCCTGAACGACGCCCAACGGAGACTCGGTGACGCCTTCAAAGCGCTTTCCTCTGATGCGCTCAAGAGCAATAACCAGACGTTTCTGGACCTCGCCAAGACCGTGCTTGAAGCATTCCAGCAGAGCGCACGAACCGATCTGACAGCGCGACAGCGGGCTATTGACGATCTGGTCAAGCCGTTGAAGGAATCCCTCGAAAAAGTGGATGGCAAGATCGCCGTCATCGAGATGGAACGCAGGTCCGCTTATTCCACACTGACGGAGCAGGTCAGATCATTGGCAACGACCCAAGCGCAGCTTCACACCGAAACCGCCAATCTCGTCAAAGCCCTCCGTGCGCCCCAGGTGCGAGGCCGCTGGGGTGAAATCCAACTCAAGCGGGTCGTGGAGATGGCCGGCATGATTGACCACTGCGATTTCCTCCAGCAGGAGTCCGTCACCACCGAGGAAGGCCGGTTGCGCCCCGACCTCGTCGTGAAACTCCCCGGCAGCAAGAACGTTGTGGTGGACGCCAAATGCCCTTTGCAGGCTTACCTCGATGCGCTATCGGCTCCGGACGAACACGCCCGCCTGGCGCAGCTCAAGAAGCACGCCAAACAGGTCTCAGACCACATCGCCAAGCTGGGAACCAAAGGCTATTGGGACCAATTCAAGCCCGCGCCCGAATTCGTTGTGCTGTTCCTTCCGGGTGAAACCTTTTTCAGCGCCGCCTTGGAACAGGACCCCGGCCTGATTGAATCCGGGGTTGAGCAAAAAGTCATTCTGGCCACGCCGACCACTCTCATTGCCCTCTTGCGTGCCGTCTCCTACGGCTGGCGGCAGGAACACATCGCCGAAAATGCCCAGGCCATCAGCAATCTCGGCCGGGAACTGTATGACCGGATGCGGGTGCTGGCGGAGCATTTCGCCACCGTTGGGAGCAGACTGGATGGCGCGGTGGAAGCCTACAACAAAGCCGCTGGTTCGCTCGAAAGCCGTGTGCTGATCACCGCCCGCAAGTTCAAGGAACTCGGTGCCGCGTCAGACAAAGAAATCGAGACCGTTGTGGTTGTGGAGAAAACCACTCGCGCTATTCAAGCAACCGAGTTGCTGGCACTGCCTGCTGCGACCGACGCCAAGACCGATTGAACTGCCATCATGGACGCCAGCCTAAAAAAGATTCTGCGTGGCATCAGTCTCGAACTCCGCCACGAGTTGGAAGGCTGGCATGACAAGAAGACCGGCGCTTGGAATCCCGGTGACCTTGAGCGCCGTTTGAATGAAATCGGCGTTTGGAGGGACCGGCCCAGCAAGCCGCTCGACGAAATGCCGCACCTCTCCTCCGAGGACAAGGCCGCGCGTCGTTTGGTGGATGGCTACCTTCAACTCCGCACCGAGGCGGACGTCGAACGCGCTGCCGCCGTTGCCGAGTTCGTCCGTGAATCTGCTTACACTTGGGCCAACCGTTTGTTTGCGCTCCGGTGCATGGAGGCGCGGGGCATCATTGATGAAG
>CAYSPU010000232.1:0-9399 GCA_964432995.1 uncultured Verrucomicrobiota bacterium | reverse complement strand
CCGACCTGGTTTTTGAACAGAAGGACGCAGAGGAGCGCAAAGCCGGGAACTTGAGCCGCGGAAAACACAGGAGGCACAAAACCAGAAGTCCTTTTGCGTGGTTGTTGATCCCCTCCTCGGCAACCCTACTTCTCCAGCTTGAACACCCAGGCGCCGATGGCCGGCAGTTTCCCGCGCGCCGCGTCCGGAATCGTGAACGTGGCCATGCCGTTCTCCGTCGCAGCGGCCGTGAGCCTGCCGCCGCCGACCAGCTCGACGTGGGGCCTTCCTGAGGAGATGGCGGGCGGGATGGAGACCGTGTTCGGTAGCGGTTCCCGATCGTTCTTGGCGAGCAGGATGGCGTAGACGGTGCCGTCCTGTCGGCTGGTGAAGACCCAGTCGCCTTGCTCGTACGGTTTGATGGGGCGGGTATGGTAGATCGCTTCGCCATTCAAGTTCATCCACTCGCCGACTCGTTCCAGGCGATCGTAGGCATCCGGGTCGAAGTCGCCTTCGGGGCTGGGCCCGATGTTCAGGAGGAGACAGCCGCCGCGCGCGACGATGCGGCAGAGGTGCCGCACGATCGTGCCGGGGCTCTTGTAGCGGTCGTGCGGAACGTAGCTCCAGGACGTCGCCATCGGCATGCAGGTTTCCCAGGGATACGGGAGCAGTTGTCCCGGCACTTCGTTTTCGGGTGTGCGATAATTCTCGTTTTCGCCGCTCACGGTCCGGTCCACGACCAGCAGTCCGGGCTGGTGTTGGCGAGCCATGGCGGCCAAGCCGTTCATGTCGATGTCCTGGCGTGGCGGTCTCACCTGACCGCCATCGAGCCACAGGATGTCCACGCTGCCGTAGCCGGTCATGAGCTCCTCGATCTGCTTCCACGTGAATTCCTTGAACTGGCGCCAACGGTCGGGGTAGCGGGCCAGGTCGTAGTTGGGATTGCGGTCCTTGGGCGGGAAGTAGGGCCACCAATAGGCGGGCGAATGCCAATCGGGTTTCGAGAAGTAGGCGCCGATTCCAAAGCCCTCCTGGCGAAAGGCGGCAAACACTTCCTTGGTGATGTTGGCCCGTGGATGGGTGTGGAACGGACAATCGGGCGACGTGATGCGGTACTCCGTCTGGGCGGTGTCGAACATGCAGAAACCGTCATGATGTTTGGTCGTGAAGACGACGTAGCGCATACCGGCACGCTTGGCGGCCGTCGCCCACCGCTCGGGATTGAATTTCACGGGATTGAATGACTTGCGCAGGTTCTCATACGCGGTCACATACTCGAAGTAGTTGCTCGCGTAAGCGCCCCGGCGCTGGCACCAACCCTCGTCCTCGGGACAGATCGACCACGACTCGACGATGCCCCACTGGCTGTAAGTCCCCCAGTGCATCATCAGGCCGAATTTCAGGTTCTGCCACCACTCCAGTTTCTTTTGGACGGCCGGATCCTGGGGCCGAACGTAGTCCTTGCTGAGGGCGTGCTCGTTGCCGATGGGCGCCTCGGCGCTGTGCCCGATGGTTGCGCACAGTGTCAGGGCGACGACCGCCGCGGCTTTCGTGTAGGTCTTCATGGTGGTTGGTTTCGTCAGAGAACACGTTTGTATCTGATCTCGCGAATGGTACTGGCGCCGTGCGGGCGGCAAGAACGGCGGACTACTCCGCGCGGTAACGGACCAACAGGCTCGTGGCTCGCCCGGGGATGCGCAACTCGAGGCGGTCCGCGAGCGTGCGTCCGGTCATTCGGGCGGTGCGGCGCTGGCGCGGTTCGTCGATGAACTCAACCGCGTAGTTGGTTTCGGGCTTCAATCCGCGGAGCCGCGTCTCGAGAATGGGGAATGGGCATTCGGCGCGGCGGAAGGCGAGGACGATGCCGGCGTCGAGATCGGAGCGATGGAGTTGCCAGGCGGTATAGGCTTCGGGGCCGAGGGCTGCGCGGGTGAGGGGGTAGAAATCGCCGTACCAGAACTTTTGGTTTTCCTTGGCCTCGGCGAGGGCGGCGCGGGCTTGGTCGATCGAGAACTGGTCATTGAGGTAGTCGAACTGGGTGATGGCACCGCCGGTGGCGGCGCTGCGGAGCACGTAGGCCGTCGGTTCCCAGGCGCAGGCGGTGAACAACGGGACGTAAGGGGCCAGGCCGAGGGCCTGGGTCTGATCCCAATCGGCGTGTCCGGGCGAACAGCCGGTGTCACTGCGCCACAGGGGGACGGAGCGCATGAGGGTTTCGAGGTCGATGCGGCGCCCACCGCTGGCGCAGTTATCAATCCAGAGGCCCGGGTGGCGCGCGCGGAGTTCGTCCCAGAGCGCGTAGTGGCCTTCGACGTAGCGGATCTCGGTGATGTTCTGTCGATCCGGGGCATCGGCGGCGCGCCAGTACTCGAGGGGGTCGATGTTGAAGTCGTTTCGGTAGACATCCAAACCGAACTCGGTGATTCGCCGGGAGAGGAGTTCGGTCAGCCATTGGCGAGCAGCCGGGTCGTTGAGCTTGAACAAGCCACCCTTCGCGCCGCCGAAGACGAAATCCGGGTGCTCCCGGGCGATCTGGGTGTTGGTCGCGACGCGTTCGGGCTCGAACCAGAGGAGGAATTTGAGCTGGGCGCGGTGGCAGGCGTCACCGACTGGTTTGAGTCCGCGAGGGAAACCGGCGGGTTTGCAGAACCAGTTGCCGACGCCGTTGGGGAAGCCGCCCTCGAACCAGGCGGCGTCGAACCAATGGGTGTCGCAGCCGAGCGCACGCGTCGCTTCCACCGCGTGGAGTTGGCCGGCTTCGGTGCTCCATTCGGGGCGGACCCAACTGTAGCGGTCGAAGCACTGGGCGGCGACAGGGAGGCGCAAGGGGTGGCCGTCGATCCGCGGCACATACTCGAAGAGGAGCAGACGGCGGAAGCGGTTGTGGAGTGTGTCGCGGTCGCCTTTGCCGGTTACGAGCAGGATGCGCGGCGTGCGGATCTGCTCGCCGGGGAGGAGACGGAGATGGGTCTTTTCCTGTCCGGCCTCGAGGTGGGTGGGGCCGGTGGGCGACCGTTCGAGCCGGGCCGCCCATTGGCCCGACCAACCGATCGCCACGATGAGTGAATCGTCGCCGTACTCGACGTCCCAGAAGGGGAAGGTCTGGTTCGAGGGGCGACCGCCGGCGGGAGCGAACGCCACCGGTTTGCCCGGTTCGAGCAACGTCTCGAGGGGCAGGAAAGACTGCTCGCCGCAGACATCGCCGGTGATTTGACGGAGCCGGGTTGGCTTCCGGGAGTAACCGGTGCGCAGTTGAGCGTCCAGGGTGTGGATGTCCTCGAGGATCGGCGTGGGTTCCGAACCGGTGTTTTCGAAATGGAGCAGCCATTCGACCGCTGGATAGCGTTTGAAGGCGGTGACGGTCGCCGAGACCTTCAAGCCGGTCCGTTCCTCGAGCCAGGAGACAGTGTGAACCGTGCGGCTGCCCACCTCACGAGTCGCGGCGGCGCGTTTCCAGCCCGGCAGAAGGTTGCGGGAAGAAGCGCCATCGTAGACGAACGAGAACGGCGGGTCGCCCGTCACCAAGGGCAGTCGGTTTTCATCGGCCCACAGGATGCGACCGTCGTTGAGGATCACGCGCGCGTCGGCCCAGTCCGCCTGGTCATGGCTGGCGCCATCGGCGGTCGTGTCCACCTTCAGGGTGATCGCGCGCGTTCCCGGTGGGAGGTCCACTCTGACGGGAACGGCGGCATCCCGGCCCGTGAGGGTGGGAGTGCGGAACACCTCGAGGCCGCCGAGTTCGACGCTGAACTGGACGCTGCCGCGTTGGCCGCCGGTGTCGGGGTTGTTGTCGATCCCGACGAAGGCCTCGAAAGTCTTCGCGTCAGCGGGGAGGTGGAGAACGATTTCGCTGTTGGCGTGCGTGCCGAGACCGCGGGCGAACTCGCGCGTGCCGATACGGATCGGCGTCTCGATACACGACTGGCCGAAGCGCAGAACAGAGTGGTCCTGACGCCGCAGTTGGACGCGCACGGTCGGTTCGGCTTCCGACGGATGGTCTCCGGTGAAGGCGGCGGCAGCCCATTCGAGCATCTCCCGGATCTCCGCCGGGCTGGCCATGACGGCATCTGCGGGGGCGTCGCTGGGAATGTCGTCGAGTTCGAGTGCCCTGGCGGGGCCGGCGATGGCGGCGGCGCAGAGCATGGCGCCGGTGATGAGGTGGAGCGTCGGCATCGTGTTCTTCATGGAGGCACGAGGTTTCCGGGCTGGGACACTGGCGTTGGTTGCCACGGCTTTTCGGGTCTGGGGTGTTGCGGGTGGAGGCTAGCCGAAAGACGGTGCTCCGGGAAAGCGGAAAGGGCCTTCGGTTTCAGACCGGACCGCACCCCGGGTCTCCACGCCGTCCTGGGTTTCGCGGTGGAACGGCGTTTCTCCGCTTCATTCTGCCTTAATCGAGGCTTAATGGGCTTTGCGATAGTCTGGCCCGGACGTTGGAACTCCGCCGCGACGGCAGCAGGTCCGGAGGGGCTGGGGAGGCGACTGCGCCAGTTGGAACTGGCATTGGCTGCAGAGTTCACTCCCACGCGGCAGACGATGCGCACCTCGAGTGAGGAAGCGCCTGCCCTCCCGGGCCCCTCCGGACCTGCTACCGCGGCTCGGCTCACCGTCGCACTGTCGTACCGTCGTACCGTCGTACCGACTCGCCGCCGTGCCGGCTTGGTCTTTGAACAGAAGGACGCAGAGGAGCGCAAAGCCGGGGACTTGAGCCGCGAAAAACATGAAAGGGACGAAAACCAGAGGCCCTTTTGCGTCTTCTGCGCCTTTTCGCGGCTGGCATCCCGCCGTGCCGACTCGCCGCCCTGCTCTGCGGGCCTTTCCGTGGCAGCCTCTCAAGGGAGATCAACCACAAAGACACAAAGACGCAAAGACGCTCACTGGAGTTGAACAGCCATGGTCTGAGGCGCCGCCTCGCTGGCCACGAGGAACCAAGCTCGCGACGAAAGATGCGCGGCGGCACGCTTCGGCCTAGCCTCCCGGCCAAGCACATATTTCACACGCTTGCCGTGTGTGAAATGGGCGGTCTAAGATCGGGCTGCGGCGTGAAGAAGGGATTCCTACTGTCCATCCGTCTATGAAGAGACACCTCTCGTTCCCGTTTTGTTTGTTGCTGTGCGTCGTGTCCACCGGTCCGGCTTACCCGAAAGACGGCGAGGCTTCTGCGGCCCTGCTGTTCGAGAAACTGCTGCGTGTGCCGCGGCAAATCCAGGTGCTCCAGACGTCCTCGCACAACAAGACGGGGCACAACGGGGACGAGCACTGGCCCCAGTATGTGGATGAGAACGGCGAGGAAGTGCTCTTGGATGTCAAGGGCCCGGGGTGTGTCAAGAGCATGTGGGGCACGAATTTCGACACGAACGACGTGATCAAGTTCTACTTCGACGGCGAGACGACGCCCCGCTGCCAGGGCGGGATCGTGGACTTCTACCGAGGCGCGCTACCGGGTTTCCCAAGGCCGCTGGTGTCCTACGAACGGCGCGGCAAGTATGGGGACAAGCCGTTCGCCGGCAACGCCTTCGTGCCCATCCCTTTCGGAGAATCGCTCAAGATCACCGTCCAGGGCACGGCTCACTTCTACCACATCCTCTATGAGACGTATCCCGCCGGCGCGAAGAAGGCCTCGCTCACGGGTCCGGAAGAGCGCAGCGCGCTGTTGGCCGCCTTTGGGGGCGCCGTCCGGATCAACGAGGCCGGGCTCCAGCGCGTCGAGTTCACCATGGAAGACGGCCTCCACGCCGGCCGGGACGCAGTGGTCTACTCGGCGAAGCAGACCGCGGGCATCATCCGCGAGTTGACGTTGGAAACCGACGGTTCCGAGGAGTTCCTCCAGCACGGCCGGATTCGCATGAAGTGGGACTCGGTGCCGCGCTTCCAGGTCCTGGCGCCGATCGGCATCTTCTTCGGTTCGGCGGTGCGGGCCAACGAGACGCGCAGCCTGCCGTTGGACATGGAGAAACTCGACGACGGGCGAGTGCGCCTGCGCTGCCGGTTCCCCATGCCGTTCTGGCAGGATGCCGAGATCGCGATCGTCAACCGCACGCAACGGACGATGGCGCCCGTCCAGGCCACGGTCCTGGTTGGCCCCAATCCGATCTTGCGCGAGGACGGGACGTATTTCACGACGCGGTATCAGGAAGGGGAGACGGTTTATGGTCACGATTGGCTGCTCTTCGAAGGCGCCGGCAGCGGTTGGTACGCCGGGACCGTCCAGTCGATGCAGCACGAGCACTACTGTGAGGGGGACGAGCACTTCTACCTCGACGGCGCGATCTCCCCGCAGATCAACGGCACGGGCACCGAAGACTACTACCTGTGTTGCTTCTGGCCCAATCAGGACTTCGACCTGCCCTTCGGCGGTGTGGCGGGCGACATCTCCGTCGAAGGCGGCGGCTACTACTTCGGCGCCTACAACGTGCCGAGCAGCTACAGCCGCTACCACCTCGAAGCACCGATCCCATTCTACTCCGGCATCACGGCGAAGATCCAGCACGGCGGGCTGAGCCACATCCTGAGCCGCTACCGCAGCCTTTCTTTCGCATATCTCAACCGCCGCGCGCGGATGAGGCAGACCGATTTCCTGGACGTGGGCAAGGCGGAGAGCGAGAAGGCCCACGGATACGCCTGCACCGGCCAGTCCACCGTTCGCACGGCGCGGTCGCATCCGGAAGGCGATTTCTTCGAGACCGTCTGGACCGAAGACGGCCGCTACCACGAAGGCGGGGCGATCCGTTTCGCGGTCGCGGTCGACCCGAACAACCAGGGCGTGCGGCTGCGCCGGCGGCTGGACCAGGAAGTGCCGTGCCAGGGGGCCAGGGTTTTTGTGGACGGAACCGAGGCGGGGACCTGGTATTGGGGATACCGGAACGAGCACCTGCGCTGGTACGAACAGGACTTCGACCTCGCCGGCGAGCTGACGGCCGGGAAATCCACCCTGGCGCTGCGACTCGAACTGCTGCCGCAAACCAACATCCGGATCCCGGAGTCGTCGGCCAAGCTCCTCCATCCGGCCGTGACGTTTACCGACCTGTCGTACACGGTCTTCTGTTTCGAATAGGAGAGACGGCCCCGGTTTTCAACGCCCTACCGCTTCTTGACTCGCGCGGCGAGGTCGACGCGGAAGTCGGGGGCGGTGAGGGTGAGTTGGCCTGTCGTGGCGCGGGCTTCGGCGGTGGCGACCACTTTGCCTTCGAGGGTGTCCGACCATTCGACGGAGTAGGGGCCGTCGTCCATGGCAGGCACGGTCCCGACTGCGCCGGAGACGGAAGGCGGCGATTCGAGGTTTGCGCCTTCGGGCCAATTCGCGGCGGGGTTGAGCAACCAGATGAGGGCTTCGCGGGGAGTGGCCACGGCCCAGACTCTGGCGAGCGCGTCCTTGACGGTGGCGGACGCCGGTTGCAGGTGAGGGGAAGCGATGGCCGTTCCGTCCAGGAACCGGGCGAGGGCGGACCAGGGATGATAGAGGTTGGCGCCGTGGATGCTCTCCCACCACCAGGTCATGCCGGTGCCGACCAGCGGGGCGACAGCGGCGGTTGCCAGAGCCGCGAGAACGGGGGCTGTTCATGATGGCCCCAAATCTGTCGCGTGGCTTCCCGGTTGGCAACCCGCGACCGGATCTGCTATACCACTCCAGTCTCCGCGCCGGAGTGGCTGCGGAACACGTGCGCGCGGTCCGAGTCGCGGCCGACGGCCGGCTGACTCGGCGCGTGGCGGCGAGATCGTCCAGGAATTCTGCGATGCCTATGGAATCTTCACCGAACGGCGGCCCGCAAGCCTCCGGCACAGCCAAACGGATCTTGATCGTCGAAGACGAACGCGTCACCCGGCGCACGCTGGAGCTTCTTCTGGCCGGCCAGGGATATCAAGTGGTCACGGCCGTCGACGGTTCCGAGGCGCTTGCTGAGGCCCAGGACAATCCGCCGGACCTGATCCTGCTCGACCTGGGGCTCCCTTCGGATCCCTTCGGAGGTGGGAACTTCGACGGGTTCGGCGTGATGCAGTGGCTGAGCCGGCGGATGCCGGACAAGAAGATCCCGATCATCGTGTTGACCGCGCGGCAGGACGCGGCTTCGCGCAAGACGGCCTACGACCTGGGGGCGGATCTCTACATGACCAAGCCTTTTGAGGCGGAGCAATTGTTCAAGGCGATTCGCATCGTCCTGGGGATGGAATGACGGCGCTGCGCGGTTCATGGGTCCCGGCGCGCGTTCAGGACTGCTTCGGGGCGGCGGCGGAGACTTCCGGCTCGTATGCCAGATACGGCCTGAGCCAACGCTCGACCTCGGTCACCGGCACGCGCTTCCGGCCGGCGTAGTCCACCACCTGATCCCGCCCGAGCTTGCCCACGACGAAGTACTTGGCGTCCGGATGGGCGAAGTAGAGGCCGGAAACACTGCTGCCCGGCCACATCGCCCCGCTCTCCGTCAGCCGTATCCCCGTCCGGTTCTCGACGTCGAGCAACGTCCAGAGGGTCCGTTTCTCAGAATGATCGGGACACGCCGGATAGCCGGGCGCCGGTCGGATCCCGCGGTACTCCTCGTCGATCAACTGTTCCACGCTGAGGCGTTCGTCCCGGCCGTAGCCCCACTCCGCGCGGACCCGGCGGTGGAGATACTCGGCGAACGCTTCCGCCAACCGGTCCGCCAGCGCCTCCGCCAGGATCGCGTGATAGTCGTCGTGCTCGGCCTTGAAGCTCTTCACCCAGTCGTCCAGGCCGTGACCCGACGTGACCGCGAACAAGCCGAGGTGATCGGCGGCTCCCCCGGGTCCGGCCGCCGGGCGCGGGGCCACGAAGTCCGCCAGACACCGATGGGGAGAGGTGTCGTCCTTGACGATCTGTTGGCGCAGGAAATGGAACTTCGCCAGCACCTCCGTCCGGCCGGCGTCGCGATAGAGCTCGACGTCGTCACCCACCGAGTTGGCGGGAAAGAAGCCGTAGACTCCGCGAGCCACGAGTCGGTCTCCGGCGGCGATGCGTTCGAGGACGCGCTGGGCGTCGGCAAACAGTTGGCGGGCTTGTTCGCCGTGTTTCGCGTGCTGCAGGATCGCCGGGAACCGGCCGCGCAGCTCCCACACATGGAAGAATGGCGACCAGTCAATCATCGAAATCAGGTCCGCCCACGCGATCGCGCGGGTCGAGGGCGCGTCGGGCGCCGTCGAGACCGTTCGCACCCCGAGGAACTCGGGTCGCGGCGGGTCTGCATGCGTTAACCGCGGCGCATTGGCCCGCGCCTCGGCGAGGGTTACCAAGCGCGTCGTCGTTGCCTCGTGCTGCGATCGCGTCCGCTCCTGTTCGGCGCGCAATGCCTCGACCGCAGCCGGCTTCTGCTCCGGGTTGAGGAGGCTCCCCACCACGGGCACCGCTCGCGACGCGTCCAGCACATGCGCCACCGGCTCGCTGTAGGCCGGGGCGATCCGCACCGCCGT
>CAYSPU010000231.1:4342-9434 GCA_964432995.1 uncultured Verrucomicrobiota bacterium | reverse complement strand
TGCGCGTAGTGGCGCGCGTTGCTTTGGTATTCCACGTGCGATACCGCAATAGTGACCGTCTTGATCTCGTCGCGGACCGTTCCCCCTTTGGTGATGTCGGCGTAGGAAATGCGTGTCGCCAAACCTTTCCTGGCCTGCACCTCGACGATCGCCGCCGTCAAGGTCGACTTGCCATGGTCAATGTGACCAATGGTGCCAATGTTCACGTGCGGTTTGGTCCGTTGGAATTGTTCCTTTGCCATTGCGATTCCTAATTTGATTAGCTGGTTTTGACTGCTGTTCCGTTGCCAAAAACTGCCGCCTTCCGCGGATGGTTCAACTGGAGCCCATGATCAGGGTTGAACTGATGACCTCGTCCTTACCAAGGACGCGCTCTGCCAACTGAGCTACATGGGCAACAGCTAGTGCTTCCTGACCCGCCGCAAAAGACGACAAAGCCCCGTCGGCCCCGCCATCTCATATAAAAGACCCAACCCGGGACCAACGAATTCGTGCTTTGCGGTCAAATGGCGGCGAGAAACTATGAGAGCCCTTCAGGAGTGTCAATTGGTTTTTTGACGGCCGCAACATTTCGAAAGTGAAGCTTGCTCACCAGAGCCAACTTCTCCTCTCCGTGCTTTCCCATGAACTCCGCCAAGGCCTCCGCCACCGCCGGTGAAGCCCCTTTGGGCAGGCGGACGCCGAACTGAGCCTCCAGCCGGGAAAGTCGGGTCACGAACTCATGCCGCGCCAGAATGGAAGCCGCCGCAACCACCGGATCTTCCTCGGCCTTATGTCGTTGCACAAGCTCAAGCCCCCGCCCACCAGACATCAAAGCACGCCTCACCGTCTCCTGACTCGCCGCAAACTGGTCCACAACCGCCCTCTCCGGCGGCGGTTGCATCCGGTCGGCCTTGGACACCAGGTTCTCGATGACACGCGCATGCCCCCATGCAAGCAAGCTATTGACATTGTTGAACTTACGATACAAGCGGTTGTAAGCCTCGTTGCCGATCACCACAACGTCAACAACACACCCTGGACTCGCGCGAATCTCCTTCGCCAAGTCGGCAATCCTCTTCTCGCTCTTGATCGACTTGGAATCGCGAACACCGAGATCCATCCACCGGGAGACGATCGCCTCGTTGCCGTAGACCCCGGCCACGCACAACGGGCCGAACGTGTCGCCTTTCCCGCTTTCGTCCACCCCCAATCGCGGGATCTTGAGGGCCGGGTTCAACACGGTTTCATATCCCAACTCGGCTCGTCCCAGGACTTCGGGTTCGAGCAGGAACTCGACGAACTCGCGTGTGCCCTGGCCCTGGACAACCAGCTTGCCGCTGTTGTAGAGGACCACTTTGGTGTGGGGCCGGTCGGCGGCGAAGCGGGCGTGGGGAACGTCGCGAAAGGCGTAGCCGCGCTCGGAAAGCAGGCTCTTCAACCGGTCGCCTTCCCCCGGCTGCAGTTTGCGTGTGTAGTTGGTCACTGGCGTCACCAAAGTTGCCCCATGCTATGCTTCTCCCCTACCCTCCGCAACCATGCGGACGCGCGTGCGCACCCTGCTGCGGTGGTACCGCGCCAAGGCGAGAGACTTGCCTTGGCGGCGGACGCGCGATCCCTATGCGATCTGGGTTTCCGAGGTCATGCTGCAGCAGACGCGCGCCCAGGTGGTCGTTGCGTATTGGGAGCGTTGGATGCGGGCGCTGCCGGATGTGGCGGCGCTCGCTTCCGCCCCCGAGGATCGCGTCCTCAAGCTGTGGGAAGGCCTGGGTTACTATTCTCGCGTTCGGAATCTGCAGGCGGCGGCGCGGATGGTCAGGGCCCGCTTTGCGGGGCGGATCCCGTCGCAGTTCTCCGTTCTCCGATCCTTGCCCGGGGTAGGTGACTACACGGCGGGGGCGCTCTGCAGCATTGCCTTCGATCAGCCGGTTCCGGTCGTCGATGGAAATGTGGCGCGGGTGCTCACGCGCGTGTGGGGGATCAGCGGCGATCCGCACCGCCGGCGCACGCGAGAGATACTGGCGCGGCTGGCGACGGTCCTCGTCCAGGCGGCGGCCAGGGAACCCGCCGCACGTCATCGGCATTGTGCGGACTGGAACCAGGCGTTGATGGAACTGGGCGCGGTGTGTTGCACGCCCCGCCAGCCAGACTGTGCCACCTGCCCGTGGCGGCGGCGTTGCGTGGCGCGGAGGACAGGTCGGGTCGATGATTACCCAAACCGCCGGCGCCGCCCGCAACCGGTCCGACAGGAGCTGTGGGTGTGGCTGCTACGACATCAGGGGCGGTTTCGGCTCCGGCCCCATCCCGCGGGCCGAAGCCGCAGTGGTTACTGGGAATTCCCGTGCTCCGAGGCGCCGCCGTCTTCTGCGTCCGCGGCGCACTCTGGAGCGGAGCCCGCGGGGCGGTCGGTCCGGGAGCGCTTCCGCCTGAGGCACGCCATTACGCGGTATCGCTACACGGTTCACGTGTTTGCGGCGCGCTGGACGCGGGGCCTGGACATTCCCGGATTGCCGGGCGACGGCAGCCGCTGGTTCAGACCCGACGAAATCGAGCGGCTGCCGCTTTCGGGGCTTCACCGCAAGATCTGGAAGCGGCAGCAGCTCACGCGTGACGGAACAGGGCATCCAGCACGTTCCGCACATACTGCTCGTCGGTGATCCCTTCCACCGTCTCGGGAGGGAATTCCACCGCGGCGCGGTAGTGCGCCGCGATTTCCGCATACAGCCGCACGCGGGCTTCGGCATCCAGCTCTTCGCGTCGGAGGATCGCTTCCAGGCCGATGCGCGCTTCTTCGGGCGAGATCCTCTGGTGGAGCCGGGCAACGAGGTGGCGGTGATCGCGCAACGAGTTGTACTTTCCGGCCAGAAGCTGATCGAGGTTCGGTTCCAGGAGCCGCGGCTGTCGAACAACGATGGTGTTGGCGGCGAGGTCACCGAGCCGCTGCGCCCGCCGATTGATCAGACACGCGACGCCGCCCACCAGGTAGAACACAGGAAGCATGTCGACGAATCGGAGCAGGTTACGGACGACGACCTGGCTGAATTGGAGGCGCAGCCCCTGGGCGTCCATGACGCGCAGGCCCAAGAGCCGCTTCCCCAGAGTCTGCCCGCGCCAGAACCATTCGAGCGCGATCCCGTAACCGATTTGGACGATGAAGAAGGCCAGGACGCGGGCAGCATCGGAGAACGCGCCCCCAAACAGATCCAGAACGCGGAGGATCATCCCCGCGATCAGGAGGACCGAACTCATGGCGGCGGCGTCGACGATCCAGGAGAGGAAGCGCGCCACGGGGCCCGCGAGGGACAACGAAAACAGGATGCCTTCCGGCGTCCGGATCTCGAGGCGGCTGGAAGGTCCGATCGACATCACGATGTCGGGGTGTCCTCCTGGGGAACGGCGGCGGGGGGCGGCGCCCGGCCAGCGAGGGTCAGGAACAGAATGAGTCCCGTCAGTTCGAGAAGGCCAAAGGCGATCTTGACCGCGTACGGCATGATGGGTTCGTGGTACTGCGAGAAGAACGCCTCAACCAGGCCCGCCCAGAAGAGCATTACTGCCACCCCGCCGATCAACGTGACCAGGTCGCCGACCACGGCGCGGAGTCGGGATCGCAAGGAAACCCGCCGGCCCCACCCGATCAGCGCGCTGGCGAGGACGAAACCGGCCTGACCGGCGATGAGGATCGAGGGAATCTCCACCGACCCGTGGGGCAGCAGCCAGCCGGCGAGGAATCCTCCCTGGCCGGCCATCAGGTAGTCGATACTGACCGCCCCGAGAATCACCCCGTTGTAGAACAGGATGACGAGCGTGCCGATCCCCCAGCTCAACCCGAGCGCCATGGTGAAGATCGCCACCTTCGTGTTGTGCGTCATCAACACCGCGGAGAACGTGGTCTTGAGGCCGACGCCGGGGCTCTCCGCCTGACGTTCCTCGTCGGCCACGCGCTCGGCGGGATTGCCCTGGAGATGCGGAAACGGCAGGAGCACGGATTTGGCGTCCGGATCGAGCACCACGGCGAAGCCGCCGAGGAGGCAACCGGCAAGCGTTGCCGCCACCGAGAGCCAGAAGGCGCGGCGGTGCCGACGGAAGGTCTGTGGGAATCTCTCCGTGAACCAGCGCCAGGGGGAGGCGCGGCGCGGCCGCGTCCGGCTCTCGTGCACCTCCGCATACGCGCGGGCGACGAGCGACTCCAGGTAGCCGCGCAGTTCCGGCTCGGAGGCGAAGGTTACCAGACGCGCCAGATCCCCCGCCGTCCGCTCGTAGAGGTAGTGAAACCGCTTGCTCTCGCCGAGCCCCGGGCGGTAGCCGGGATCCTGTTCGATCCGGCCGAGGAAGGACTCGAGCTCAGACCAGAACGGTCGTTCGGTCTGGAGAAAGCGCTGGAGGTCGATGATCACAGGCGTTGGGCGCGTTTCACTTCGAGGTATTGGGAAACCAATTGGGCGCTGAGCGCTTCCTGGGTGAGGAGGCTGAGCCGCACTCCCCGCCGCTGGAGAACGGTCTGCAACTCACGCAATTCCTGCCACCGCAGGTGGCCTCCCAATTGGCGGTAGAGGCCCTCAGCCGAGTCGGCCGGCTTTCCGGCGAACAGCGGCTCGACGCCCGGCGGCGGCAGCAGATTGACCAGCACCAGGTGCTGGCGGCAAACCAAGTCCGCCGCCTGCACAAATTGCTCGGCCAGGACCGGGTCATCGAGCGACGTGAGGAAGAGGACCAGCGCCCGACGACGCAGCCGCAGGCGGATGAAAGAGCAGACATCTTCGAACGCCGGCGTTACCAGGCGCGGCTCCAGCGTGTACAAGGCATCGCGGCATGCGCTGTAGTGATCCCGCCCGTTGCGCGCGCGGACGAATCGCTGCACGCGGTCGTCGAAGGTCAGCAGGCCAAACAGATCTCCCTGTCTCTGCGCTGCCAGGCCGACGACCAACGCGGCGGTGAGATACCGGTCGAGCACGGTCGTCGCCGGCTCGGGCGCCGGCCGATCCTGGTCTCCGGTCAGCGGCGGCGGCGGCGCGTTGGCCGGCACGCGAACCTCGCGCGCCGCCAGGCGCGAAGTGTCGATTGCCACGTAGACCTCCTGGGTTCGCTCAATCTGGAATACCTTGGTCACCGGCCG
>CAYSPU010000231.1:0-4332 GCA_964432995.1 uncultured Verrucomicrobiota bacterium | reverse complement strand
CGCCGTCGCTTTCCAATGAGCATCGTCAAAGCTGTCGCCCGCCATGTGCTCCCGCAGCTTCTCGAAGTCGCGCCCCTTGCCCGCCTGCCGCTGGGCGTGGATTCCGGACATCCCGCGGTTCAGGAAGAGGGCCGCGACGCCGCGCCTTTCCGCGAGGAGGTTGGGGTAGATCCGAATCTCCGTGCGCACCGGCTGCGCCTGGCGCCAGGCCCACAAACCCCAGGGAGAACTCGCCTCGAGGTAGCAAGCCCCCAGCTCGAAGCGACCCCGCTTTCGAGGCGTGCACGGCCAGGCAACCCAGGCCCCCGCGGGACCCGCGGGGAGCACGGCGACTGTGTCCTCCTGCGGCGATTCCACGGCGGCGGGCAGAGGAAGTCCCAGCCGCAAACGGCAGGGTTGCTCCCGCGCGCTCCGAATCCGCACGTCGATCCGCCCCGCTCGATCCTTGGCCAGGCGGACGACATCCGGGAGCAGAACCGTGATTCCCTCGAGGGCACGTCGGGCCCGCAGCGCGTCAATGGAGGCGATGGCGAGCAGGGCCAGGGAGAGGACGAGCCCGGGGAGGGCGACGCCGGGGATGGGCGAGGCCGTGGCGGCCATGGGGAGGAGAGCGGCGCCCGCCCAGACCAGCAATCGTGTTTCCGGAACCATCATCGCGGCACCGTCACTTGCTCCAGGATCTTGTGAATCACCTCCACCACGGTCGCGCCTTCAATCTCAAACTCGGGACGCAGGATCAACCGGTGTTCGAGCACCGGGACGGCCATGGCCTTGAGGTCGTCCGGCGTGACGAAGTCGCGTCCGGCGAGGGCCGCCAATGCGCGGCCGGCCAACAGCAAGGCCTGCGTGGCGCGCGGCCCGGCCCCCACCAGCACGCTCTCGTGCTGACGCGTGGCGCGAATGATGTCCACGAGATAGGCCACCAACTCTTCGCGCACGGTGATGTGCCGCAGTTGCTCGCGCAGGGCGGCCAGCGCTTCGCCGCTGATGACCGGTTTCACCGCTCCCGCATCCAGCATCGCCTCGGGTGAATCCACACCCAACATCCGCCGCGCCAGGACGAGTTCCTCCTCGCGCTCCGGACAGCGCATGGTGATCTTCAGCATGAACCGATCCTTCTGCGCTTCGGGCAGCGGGTAGGTCCCCTCATACTCGACGGGATTCTGCGTGGCGAACACGGTGAATTGCGGCGGGAGCAGATGGGTCTCGCGGTCGATCGTAACCCGGCGCTCCTGCATCGCCTGCAGCAGTGCCGACTGCGTCTTCGCCGGCGCCCGGTTGATTTCGTCCGCCAGGAGAAAGGAGGTGAACACCGGTCCCTGGACGAGCGCAAACTCGTTTCGCTGCAGATTGTAGACGTTCGTCCCCGTGATGTCGGCCGGCATCAAATCCGGCGTGAACTGAATCCGGGCAAACGCGCAACCCAGCACGCGCGCCAACGTTCGCACCAGTAGCGTCTTCGCCACGCCCGGCACGCCCTCCACCAAGGCGTGATGCCCCGTGAAGATGGTGATCAAGGCCAGATCGATCGCCTCGGATTGCCCGATAACGACCTTCGCCACCTCCGCCCGCGCCCGAGTCAGGCTTTCTCTCAGTTGATCCGTTTCCATTCTCCATGTTCCTTTCGTTCCCGGTCGGGCCGCCGCGCCTGCTGCGCTGCCAGCCGGCGACAGGTGCCCACCGGATCGCGCTCCGCCGGCTTCGTGGCCGCGTACTCCTCCAGCACCCGCCGCATCGCCGGGTGGTGGGCAAGCAGGTGCGCCCGTTCGCCCACACAGCTTCTCCGCCATTCCTCAAGGCAGATCACCGGCAAATCCGACGCCGGCACGCTCCGCCGCAGCAGGTTGATGAAACCGCTCATGACCTCCTTACCCGTCTCGATCTCCGCCCCGCCCAGCACGGATCGCTCCACCTCCGCGGGCACCAGGCTCGTGGCACTGCGCCAGAGAAACAACCCCGCCAGCAGCACCAGTCCCAACACCAGACCGTGCAACCGATACCTCCGAGCCAACGCCGCCACGCCCGGTTGCTCGGACACCCCGAGGTGATCCTCGTCAAACCACACCCGCCGCGCCGCGCCCATCATCCAGGCCAGGAACTGGGGCTGGCGATCCCGCCGCAACCCCTCGTTGCTGAACAGGTAACTGTCCGCACACAGCACCACCGTCCCCAGGCCCCAGCGCTGCTCCAGCACCACCGGCCGCGCGTCTCCCAGCGAATACACAACCGCCCAATTCGTCGATGTCAGTTCATAATGCAGGGCCGTCCGCCACATCATCTCCGCGGGCAGCGGAGCCTCGACTCTCCGGATCGCGGGCTCCGCGGGTGCCTCCTCCGCGCCCGGCGGCAACGCCTCTCCCACACAGCGTACGCCCCACCACTTCCACAACGACACCCGCTTTCCACGCAATCGGGCCTCCAACTCCTCCCGTCGGCCCTGCCGCGACTCCCGACCCTTCCGCGCCCCGTCCTCTCGCGGTGGCACGGTCGCCTCTTCGCCCCGCGCCCGCTCTGCCTCCGGCAGCCGCGCATGCGCGGACACCCGAAACGCCATCACCACCCGTCCCCCTTCGCGCGCGAAACGCTCCAGCGCCTCCGCTTCCGCCTCGGGCACGTGCTCCATCTGCCTCGAGTCCATGCCGAGGAACAGCAGCGCCGCGCCGCGCCCGTCCGGCAATTGGGGGCCGGACCGCAAATGTCGACGAACCTCGCACCCCGGCATCTCGGCCAGACTGTCGGCCAGGGCTTTGGCGCCCAGCGGATCCGCCCGCAGCGACGAATAGGGAGGATAAATGTCGCCGCGATCGAAACGCAACTGGACCAAACGCCCCAGCCCGAGAACCAGTCCGGTCAGGACCAGAACCAGCAGCACCCGGTAGCTTCGGTCGCTCGTCAGCATGCGCGGATTCTCTCGAGATTGTCCTCAATCCGGCTCAGAGCTTCGGCCGTCACCTCGTGCAGGCCGTACCACACCCGGTCGAAGATGGCCACGTTCTCGCCAAACGCCGCCTGCAATGCCGGCAACTCACGCGCGCGTCGGTGCACTTCGACCACGTAATCCCGGTTGGATTTGTGGCGCGCGATCCGGATCCACCCTCGGTGGGCCAAATGCGCCAGGCAGGCGAGATAGAAGGCCCGCACTGCCAGCCGCAGATCGCCGCGACCGACCAGATCCCGAGCCAGTTGCAGCCATTCCTCTTCGGGCAACTGGTCCGCCAGGACCGATTCATCGGCAACATCCGGCAACGGGGCCAGCGGGACGCCAACTCCCACCACCGGGCGACGTCGGCTCCGCCAGGCACGCCAACCGAAAATGATCAGCCCGGAAATCACGAGCGCCAGGCACGCCCACAGCAGCAGGTGCGTCACCGCCATGGATTCCGCGCCCGCTCCCCATCCCGAACGCCCCCCGCCCCTGCCTCCAAACAACCCATCCCGAATCCGATCCAGCGCATCCCGGATCCAGCGGCCCGCCTTGCGCAGCGATTCGTAGACCGCGAGTGTCCACTGGCGAATGGTCTGGTACACCCCGCTGACAAAAGCCCCAACGACCCCCTGCTCCGCCGTCGGCTTGCGCTCCCGCGGCAGGCGCCAGTCGTATTCGCGACGCTCCAACACCCGGTCCATGACCCGATCCAGTTGTCCGGCGTCCATCGTCTCCGGAAGTGGCGGCGGCGGGGCCTCCGCCGGCGCCCCCTGGCCATCGATGCCACCCCCCGCCACCAAACTCAGCACCAACACCACCAGCAACGCCCGTCCCGCGGTCGCCCTCCGGATGCGCCCGAGTTCCACCCGCAAATCTTCGCCCGACGCCAGCGATTCCCCGTGGAAACAGCGGAGCACATAGAAGACCTTCATGAGCGGATCGACGCCCAGAAACGTCAGGCCGCCACAGACCGCCAGGTACGTCGTGTTCAAGAGCGCCCACGACCCGCGCGTGAAAGCCGATTCGATCCCCAGGAATGTCTTCAGCAGATACGGCACCTGGATCAGACCCGTCGCGATATTCACCAAGACCACCGCGCTGAACAGGAACAGGATCAGCAGCGCCAGATGGTTCTGCCGCGGCCACAATCCCGCCTGCCGCGCCGCCCGCCGGAAGCGCTCCTCCAAACCGCCGGCCGATTCCGCCGCTCCCGACACCGTCAGGTTCTCGTAAAACGCCAGAGCCGCACCGAACGGGAAGACCGTCAGCAACGCCATTGGCAGGATCAACACCTTGGTCGGTTGGCAAACCGCTTGCGTCCACACCAACGTTCGCCACCCCGCCGCACCAGGCGCCCCCCCCCCCCCCCCCCCCCCCCCCCCCCCCCCGCGGTTCCCCAAAGCCCC
>CAYSPU010000230.1:0-9518 GCA_964432995.1 uncultured Verrucomicrobiota bacterium | reverse complement strand
CCGCCTTCCGCCCGCTCGTTGCTGCTGCGACCGAGGGACCGGTCGCGCTCCGACCACGGACCGCCCGACGTCCCGGCGGGCAGCAGCACCACACGCCGGACGCGCCTCCGAACCTCCAACCGCCTTCCGCCCGCTCGTTGCTGCTGCGACCGAGGGACCGGTCGCGCTCCGGGCGAGGCCCAACAGGGGGCGCGGGTGGGTGACCGCGGCCGAATGCGCCCCTCAAACCCGTCCTGCTGTTCCTGCCCGCGAAGCTCGCAGCGGCCCGGCTCAGTCGTCGTCGTCTTCCACCAGGCTTACCGCCCAGTCGGGGAAGGGCGCATCGCTCCCCTTCATCGCGTGCCACAGGATGCGGTTCAGCACCCCTTCCGGACAGGCGTCCACGCGCCGGAAGTTGAGGCGGCTCGACGCGATGGCGTGTTCGCGCAGCAGCCGGTCGGAGATCTTTTTCGGCGAGGGATTCATCTGATCCAGCGGGATGTTGTTGGTCAGGCACCGGAACGGCGTGAAGTCCGGCGTCTCGGTGAAGCAATCGAACATGGGCGTGGCGGCGGCGTCGAACTGGTTCATCGGTTTGGCGCCGAGGATCTGCTCGATGGTCCGCAGCAGGCTGGTCGTGTTGTATTGGGTGGACACCACGGTCTTCCGTTTCGTGTAGGGGCTGACCACATAGGCTGTCGTCCGATACCCGCTGACATGATCCCATCCGTTCTGCGGATCGTCCTCGATGGCGAAGATCGCCGTTTCCTTCCAGAACCGGCTGTGGCTGATGCCCTCGACGATCTGCCCGAACGCCAGGTCGTTGTCCGCCACACAGGCCGCCGGCGTCGGCGAACCGGCGCTCGTTCCGCTCGTGTGATCGTCCGGCAGACAGATCAACACCAGGTTGGGGAACTCGCCCCGGCGCTCGAACTCCCGCAGTTCCTCGAGGAAATAGCGGGCGCGGAAGACATCCGGGACTTCCATGATCCACCCGACGGTGTTCGTTGCCATGTAGGGCCGGAGGGGTTCGACGCCTGGTTCGGAACGGAAGATGATCTCCCCCTTGGGCTCACGGAACTCGTTCCAGCACGCCGTCCAATCCGGCTCGCCCTTGCGCTGCGGGTCGGCCCAACGCACCGCCGGGAGGGCGAACTCGCCGTAGTCGCGCAGCGTGCGCCCGGCCCGCAGCACGGTGTCCCACAGGAAACCGGTGGGCGCGTAGGCCAGCGCGTCGACTTCGTCCGGGCCCATCACGTCCGGGTAGCTCCGCGGCCAGCCGGCAAAGGAGCGCTCCAGGTAGTCGGTCCCGATGGCCGTCGTCGACCACTGGTGCCCGTCAGCGCTCAGAATCCCGCAGCAGTAGGTGTTGTCCAACAGCACGAAGTCGCGGACCATCCGGTGCTGGTTGGGTGTGACGCGTTCGCCGAAGATGCACAAGGAGGGATCCCCGTTGCCTTCGCGAACGTCGCCCAGCACCTGGTCGTAGGTGCGATTCTCTTTGATGATGTAGACCACGTGCCGGAACACGCTGGGCTCCCCGATGCGCTCCGGCACCGGCCGCGGCGGTTGCCCCGGGCGCGGCGGCAGGAGCGCCTGCGCCATCCGCTCCCGCCGGTAGTTCTCCCAGACCAACGCCGAGTGCCTCGCCAGCTCCGCGGCCTTCGGCAACGGCACCAGCGACAACGAGCCGTGATACTGATGTGAGTTGTAGCCTTCACCCCCGCTCGTCGAGTCCTTGCCCTTCGCCGCCGGGATCCCCTTGATGTTCGCCACGCACAACTCCTTCCGCCTGGCGTCGAAGACCACCGCGCCCGGAAACCACCCGACCGGGATCAAGCCCTGCAGCCGCGACCGGCGCGCCGCCGGATTGAACCGGACCACCGCAATGGCGTTCTGCGTCCCGTTCGCCACATACAGAGTCTTCCCCGAAGGCGCAAAGGCCAGTGCGGTCGGTGAAGCACCGAACAGATCCGCCGGACTCGGTTTCACCCAGATCGTCTCCACCACCCGGTCGGTGCGCGTGTCGATCACGCTCAAGTTGTCGCTCGCGGCGTTGGCGCAGACCACGTAGCGACCATTGGGCGACACCGCCAGGGCCGAGGCGTGCAACTGCACCACGATCTCCGCCGCCACCCGGCCGGCCTCCAGATCCACCACCGTGACCGAACCCTCGTTCGCCACGCCCGTCGCCGGATCAATCTTCACCTCGGTGCCGCGGCCCGCCGGCCCGGTCGGATCGCCCGCCTGCGGACGGCGCCCCCCCCAATTGCTCACGTAGGCCTTGTGCCCCACCAACACCACATCGAAGGGCGCCACCCCCACCTCGAACCGACGCAACATCTTCCCCGTCGCCGTATCGAATTCCCCCAGGCCATTCGACAGGTTCAACGCCACGTAGAGCGTGCGTCCGTCCGGGGAGAGGGCCAGGCCCGATGGGATTTCCTCCTTGCGCCGCGGCGCCATTGCCGCCGGCAAGGGCAACGAGTGCAGGGCGGTCACCTCCCCCGCCGCGTCGACCGCGAACACCTTGATGTCGCCGTCCACGTTGCTCAGGTAGATCCGCTTTCCTTCCGGCGAAAAGACGATCCCGGTGAAACTGAGCTGGCCTTCCTTGTCCGGTTTCAGAATGTTCGCCGAAGGAGCGGCCGGCCGGGGTTCATCGACGCGGTTGGCCGGCAACGGCACCCGCTGTCGAATGGTGCCGGTGGCGGGATCCACCACCACCAGTTCGTGCGTCTTGCCCGCGGTGACCAGCAGCCGGCCGTCCGGGCTCAGCGCCAGGGCCTGCGGACGCAAGCCCTTCAACTCCACTTGCCGGCCTGCCGGCGTCACCACCTGGTGCACCGGCAAGACCATCCGCCCCTCCCCCTTCCGACCCACAGTCTCGTCGGCTGCCGCGACCGCCGCGATGGCCCAGCAAGCTCCCAGCAGGAGCCGCGGCCCGATGAAGGTTCGTGAAGAGAACCGCCGACGCCTGGATCGTCTCATGCGGTGATTCTGCCGTCTCCGGGAAACCGGAGACCAGGAAAAAAGGGGCGGCGCGGGGATGGATTACGACGCGCTTATGGTGGCTGGCGGCCGGACACCCTCGGTGACCATCGCGGCGGCGACGGTGTCCGCGAGCGCACTCAGGGTGAAGGGCTTGGGAATGAACAGGCCGTCATCGAGGCATTTCGCGTTGATCCCCACGGACTCGAGGCTGTAGCCGGTCGTGTAGACGATGCGCAATTGGTTGTTCTGGGCTTTCAGGTTTTCGGCCAGTGTTTGTCCCGAGGTGCCGCCCGGGATGACCAGATCGGTGAGGAGCAGGTCGAACTTGCCGGAGCGACGGCGCCAGATCTCGAGGGCTTTCTCCGCGCCATCGGCGGCGTAGACACGATAGCCGACGCGCTTGAGCGCCGCCTTGATCAACTGGCGAACCGATCTCTCGTCTTCGACGACCAGGACGGTGCCGTGGCCGGTGGCGGCGCCGGGGTCTCCGTCGCGGCGGATGAAGACCGTATCCAGGCGGTCCGACGCCGGGAGGAAGATGCGGAAGGAGGTGCCCTCGCCGGGTTTGCTGTGGACCGTGATCCAGCCGCCATGCTGGCGGACGACGGTCTGGACGGTGGTGAGGCCCATACCGGTCCCGCGACCGGAGCCCTTGGTGGAGAAGAACGGTTCGAAACTGCGGCGCAGCGTCTCGGTGTCCATGCCGCAGCCGCTGTCAATCACGCTCAGGCAGACGAAGCGCCCGGTCGTCACCGGGAGACCGGCGGCGTCGGCGGGCAGCGGCGGGTTCTGAACCACCTCGGTGCGCAGCACCAGGCGCCCCCCGGCCGACATCGCGTCGCGAGCGTTCGCCGCCAGATTGATGATGACCTGCTCCAGGTTGCAGGGATCGGCGAAAACCGCCGGCAACGGCGCCCCCAGATCGCACTCGAGCCGGATATGCTCGCCGATCAACCGCCGGAGCAGGCGGCCCAGCCCGCGGATCGTGGCGTTGAGATCGATGACACGCGGCTGGGTCACCTGTTTTCGGCTGAAGGACAGTAACTGGCGGACCAAGCCCGTGGCGCGTTCGGAGGCGTTGGCGATTTCCCGCAGCGACGATGCCAACTTGCGGTCCGCGACCCCCTGGGCGAGGTGGATCTGCGAGTGGCCCTGGATGACGGTGAGGATGTTGCCGAAGTCGTGGGCGATGCCGGCGGCCAGCGTGCCCATCGTCTCCATCTTCTGGGCCTGCCGCAACTGTTCCTCCAGGCGCAACTGGTCGGTGACATCCGGCAGGATGATGAGCAGATGGGGTTCGCCCCGGAGGTTGAGCGTCTCGGTGGACAGCAGCACCTCGCGCTCCAGGCCGTCTTGGCGCTGGAGCGTGCAGCGGAGGTTGCGCACCCGGCGTTCCCAGCCGAACTCGCGGAGATCGAGGCATCGGCCATCGTTCCGCAGCCGCACTTCGAGCGCCGGCTGGCCCGGGGCCGGCCGGCCGCTGATCTCGAGAAAGCGATCGTTGACGTCCACCAGCCGGTCGCGCCTGGGCTCGTAGATCGCCAGCGGGATGGGGCTCGCGCGAAACGCCATCGAGAAGCGCTCGTCCGAAAGCCGCCGCTCCTCCTCCGCGCTGGCCCGCTCGTTCATCTCCTTCCGCAGCCGATCGTTCGCCGTCTGCAACTCCGCCGTGCGCTGTCGCACCAAGTCATCCAGATCCGCCATCCGCCGCGTGGATTCGACCGCCAGCGCCCACTTGCGCGTCAAGGCGTGCGCCAACTGCAGGACCTCGATGTTGTCGAACGGCTTCTTCAGAATCAGCAGGTTGTCGCTCCCGCCCAGGTGACCCATGATGTCGCTCCACGAATAGTCGGAGTAGGCCGTGCAGATGACCACCTGGAGGAGCGGATACGCGCCCCACAAATGGTTGATCGTCTCAATCCCGTCCCATCCCGGAGGCATGCGGACATCGACGAACGCCAGCGCGTACGGCCGTCCGGCGCCCAACGCGTGCTGCACCTTGGCCAGCCCCTCCGCCCCCTGAAACGCGGAGTCCACCTCGAAGCTTCCGTGCGGGGTGGGCGCACTGGCCGCTCCAAAGAGAATCTCCTCGGCGTCCGCGGCCGGGTTGTTGCTCCCCGCGGCCGCCGCCAGGATCTTCCGGAAATCCTCGTGGATGGCGGGGTTGTCGTCGATGATCAGAATCCGGTTGTTGTCGATATTCATGGCAGGCAGCGGGGTTCAACGGACATTGCCGGGCTGTTTCAGCGGCAACTCCAGAACGAACGTCGCCCCCAAACCGGGGCCGTCGCTGCGGACGCTCAAGCTTCCCCCCAGTTCCTTCGCGGCCAGGGCGCCGCTGTGCAGCCCGAAGCCGTGCCCGTCCTTTCGCGTCGTGAAACCGTGCGAGAAGATGCGCGTCAGGTTCTCCTCGGGAATGCCGATGCCGTTGTCGGACACGGCGATCTGCACGCGATCGGGATCGACCCGCGCCACACGGAGCACCAGCCGCTTGTCCGGGCGCGCACTTTCGTCGAGGGCGTATTTCGCGTTGCGGATCAGGTTGAACACGATTTGCAGCGCCCGGTGCTTGTCGATGCTGATGAGCGGCACTTCGTCATACTGCCGCACGACGGTCACGCCGTGTCGGGTCAGCGCGGCCTCGTTGAGACGGACGGCGTCCTCGACGAGGTCCTTGATCGTCAGCGTTTCCACGACCCCGGAGACCTTGGCGTAGCTCTGCTGCATGGCCACGATCTCCTTCACGTGCTCGATGTTCCGGTTGAGGAGCTGCACTTCTTCGAACAACGCCGCCTGCTCCGTCTCCAGGCGCTCCGCCGTGGTCTGAAGGTAGCCGGGCAGAACCTGGCCTTTGGGATCGGACGTCAGAAAGGCCGCCAGATCGTGCTGGTGTTCGCCGAAAATGCGCGTCGCTTTGGCCAGATTGGCAACGGTGGGACGGCGGAGCCCGTCGCGAATCAAGTTGATGGACACGTTGACGCTGTTGAGCACGTTGCCCACGTTGTGCAGAATGTCGGTCGCCACGTCCGCCATGCCCGCTCGGCGGGAGGCGTCCACCAACTGCTTGTGCATTTGGTCCAGCTTCGCCTCCGCCTCCTTCAGCGGCGTCACGTCCTTCGTCAGGCCAAACGTGCCCATCACTTCCCCCTGCGGATCCCGATAGGGCAGCTTGGTGGTCAGGGCCCAGGTCACCGAGCCGTTCGCCCATACCTCCTTCTCGATCTTCCCCACAATCGGCTCCCCCGTCGCCAGGATCCGCTGCTCGTCGGCAAAGGCCGAACGCGCATGCTCGTCCTTGAAGAAATCGAAATCCGTCTTTCCCAGGGCCTCGGAGGCATCCCGAATCCCCAGCGGTGCAATCACCGCCTGGCTGCAGCGCAAGAAGCGCGACTCCCGATCCTTGAAGTAGATCCGGTCCGGGCAGTGGTTGAGCAACGTGTCCAGCATGTGCCGGTCCTCGGCCAGCGCCCGTTCGCTTCGCTTGCGCTCCGTGACGTCGTGTACGGCCGCCACCCACACCTCGCGACCCGACACCCGGACGGAGCTGACCTTGACCTCCACATCGAGCAGCACCCCGTCGCGCGTGCGATGGCGAGCCCCCTCGGGCTGAATCCCGGTCCCCGCTGGGTCCACCGGCGCGCCGCCCCCGGCCGCCAGATCCGAAAACCGCATGGCCGCAAACTCCTCCACGCTGTAACCATACTGCCGCACCGCCGCCTGGTTCGCCGCCAGAAGCGCTTGGGAAGAAGCGTCCACCACAAACGTGGCGTGAGGGCTCTGCTCGAACACCTGCCGGTAGACCGCGACATCCCATCGACTCGCGTCGCCCCGGACCGCCTCGGCGGCGGCCGGCGGCCCAACCTGGGAGCGGCTGTTTGTTGAAGTGGGTTCCTGAATCTGGACGATTCCCGCCTCTGATGTGTTTGTCTTCATGCAGATACGAAAACTCCCTCTCCCATGCCATACGGCTCGGGGAACTGGCGCTGAGGATCGCGATACAGAACACCAAATCGCAATGCGATGTCCAGGAATTTCTCCGGCCGGCTTCGCCGGGGCACCTCCTTTCCCTTGATATTTCGCCCTGGCTAGAAGTCGAAGTTCGCCCAAGGCTCTTTGGAAGCGTCCGGATTGTCGAGCGACGTCAGGACCGGACCGATGATCTGGCCGGGGACATAGCTGTATTCGATCGAGTTGTTCCCGGCGGTGTTGCGGGTAATCCAGTTGCCGGCCGCGTCGGCGCTGATTCCCCGGTCGTTCGAGGTCGTGTTGTTGTCGCTGATGTGATTCTTGGTCCCCGTGGCGCGGATCCCCGAGGAGAAGAGGAGACTCGTGTTGCGGTGACATTGATTGCCGACCACGCGGCATTCCGCGGACACCTGGATTCCGTCGCCGCTGTTGCCCTGGGCCGTGCACCCGCTGACGGTGCTTCCCGCGCCGGTTTGGATGCCGATGCCGGTGTTGGCCGACGCCTGGCTTCCCGTGACGCGACAGTCCGAGGAGACCTTGATGCCGCCGGCGGCATTGCCCTCGACCGTGCACCCGCTGACGGTGCTGCCCGCGCCGGTCTGGATCCCGCCCAGCGTGTTGGCTTGCACCTGGCAATCGGTGACCCGCGCCCGCGCGTCCAGGGAAATCCCCGCGCCGAGGTTGTCGGCGGCCAGGCAGTCGAACACCGCGCACCGGATTCCACCCGCAATTCCGGTGGTTCCGTTCTTTTGGGATGAGCATCCGGATGCCGTGCTCGATTCCCCCACTCGGATCCCTTCCTGGCCGTTGCCCTGGGCCTTCGTCTCGATCACACTCGCCCGGTTTCCCAGGACGAGCCCGCCGGTCGTGTTGCTGGCCACCAGGCTCGAACGAATCCCGACGCCGTCCCCCCCGTGGATCCCGCGGTTGGCATTGCCGCGCGCCGTGCAGTCGACGAGGACGCAGTCCGCCTCGGCGCCGAAGCCGTCGAGGGTATTCTGGACCGCCAGACAAGAAGCGATGCGGCTGCCCGGACCAGCTTGAATGCCGCTCTCCAGATTGGCGCGCGCCGTGCACTCGGCCACCTGACCGGCGGCTTCGACGCCGATGCCATGGCTGCCGTTCAGGGCGGCGGTGCAGTTGCGCACCGTGCTTCCGGGGCCGGCGTGGATTCCCTGGTCTCCGTTCTCGAGAGCGCTGCAGTCGTCCACCCGGCTCTGCTCGCCAGCCCAGATGCCGCACCCGCCGTTCTGCAGGGCGGTCACGTTAACCACCCGGGCGCCAGCGGCCGACGCCAGGTCCAACCCGTGAGCGCCCCAATTGCGCAGCGTGCCATTGCGAACGGTCAGCGCCAGAACCTGACCCACCGTGGCGATGCCGTTGGTGGACCCCGGCGTTCCGGTCAGCGTGAAGCCGTTGAGGTCGATCGTCACGTTGTCGACGGTGACGGTGATGCCGTTTTGGGACGCCGCTCCGGTGAGGTTCGCCGTCACCACGTAAGAACCTGCGGCCGAAATCGTCGCGGGCAGGGAACGGATCAGCCGCCGCGGCTCAATCTGGTCCAGCGTCTTCATGGTGGGCCCGGGGGGGCCCGGCGGCACCAGACTCCCTTGAGCGCGCGCCAGTGGAACGGTGAGGAGGTGGCCCGCCACAACGAGGAAACAGAACAGGGCTTTCTTCATAGGCAGCGTCCGGGGACGATTCCACCGCAGCGGTCCTGCGGATTGGCCGAATCGTTAGCCCGGGGCGGAGCCGTTTCAACCCTTTTCATTTGGGGGGGCGTGTGCTGGAATGCGGCCGCCTTGCCGCGCGGAAGCGGGGGAGCGCCCGCGGCGGAGGCCTGAGGTTATGGGCAACACATGCTGGGTCCGGTGGCTCCGGCGGAACCGGCCGACGCGCGCGGGGTTCACTCTCATTGAACTCCTCGTGGTGATTGCGATCATCGCCATTCTGGCCGGAATGCTCCTCCCGGCGCTGGCCAAGGCCAAGGGCAAGGCCAACCAAACCGCCTGCCTCAACAACCTCAAGCAACTGATCCTCTGCTGGAAGATGTACTCCGAGGACCACGGGCGCCTGCCGGAAAACTACTTCTTCGACGACACCGGCCAGCCGAACCTGAACATCTGGGTCCGCGGCACCATGAACGACAACCCCGCCTATGGACAGGTCGACCCCGGCGCGCTGGATTCCACCAACCTCAACGCCCTCGCCCAGGGCAAGCTCTTCCCCTACAACGGATCGACGCGCATTTACCGTTGTCCCGGAGATCGCAGCACCACCCAGGGCGTGCCGCGTGTCCGGAGTTACTCCATGAACGGCTGGATGGGCGGCCGCCCCCTGGCCGGACAGGACCAGTTCCGGATCTTCCTCAAGGAAGAGGAGATCATCGACCCCACCCCGACCAAGGCCTGGGTCCTCATCGACGAGCACGAACGGAGCATCGACGATGGCTGGTTCGCCTTCGACATGTCGGGCGAGCAGGGTCTCCTTAATGCCCCCGCGTCGCGGCATGACCGGCGCTATGTCCTCGCGTTTGCCGACGGCCATGCCGAAAGCTGGCGCCTGGAGGACAGCCGCAC
>CAYSPU010000229.1:0-9520 GCA_964432995.1 uncultured Verrucomicrobiota bacterium | reverse complement strand
AGTGTCGAGAAGCGCCCCCGCTAGCGCCCGCCCCGCCACGCTATCCGGCGGCTGGCGGTCCAGCCACGAGCGCAGCAGGTGACCCGCCGACCTCCGCGCCGAACTCAGCATTGCGGCCTGCATCCAGCGGTCGTCCTCCGCCTGCCGCAGCAGGCGATCGAGCAGCACGGCCGCCGCCGCACTGCCGGACGCGCCGAGGGTCAGGGCCAACTGGAAGCGGACGGCGCCATCGGAATCACGGGACAGGACTTCGAGTTCGGTCGGGAGCCTTTGCCCACGCTCGAGGAGCGGCTCCATGAGGCGCAGGGCGGTTCGTCGGACATTCGGGTCCGGGTCGGCCAACGCGGCGGTGAAGTGCTCCGGGAGCAGGCGGCCGAGGGCGTTCAGCACCAGCAGCGCCTGGGCGCGCACCGCCGCGTTGGTCTCGGTCGAAGGCGACAACGCGTCGGCCAACGGACCGACCAGCACGGGATCGCCGCGGCGCATGATCTCGGCGTGCGCCCGATCCCGCGCAGGACCATTCGCCGAGCGGAACGCGGCAACGAGCGACGCCGGGCCGAGCTTGGTCATGTCTTCGATGGCGCGGGGCGGGAGTTGGGCCGGGCGGATCCGAAGCAGACGTCCGGCAGCGGGCGCGTTGCCTCCTCCACGCGGCGCTTCAGCGCCAAGCCGGGCGTCGATAACCCACACCGCGCCGTCGGGTCCGGTCGCGACCTGCAATGGGCAGAACCACGGGTCTGCTGACGCCAGAAGCGGGCGCGCCGCCGGCGTCGCCTGGAATGAAGCCCCGCGGGCCTCGAGCGTCCATCGCCTCACTTGGTGTCGGGCGGGCACGCATTGAAGCAGGGAGCCGGCGTAGGACGCGCCGAGCGCCTGGTCGCGATACACCGTCAGCCAACCGGAGGCGGGCAGTGCCTCCGTTGCGTCGAACGCCTCGCCAGTCTCCGAGCGGTCGACCGTCGCTTCCAGGAGAACCGCGGGGTCCGGATACGCCGCGGCCGGATTCCGGCGCAGATAGGCCGTTGGGAGGGGAAAATGCCAGATCCGGCCCTGGGCATCGCCTCCAAACCAATCGTCAAAATCGGTGCGTGCCCGTCCGACCTGGCTCAGGCCGGCGGCGACCTCGAGCTGACCGGTGTCGGGACGAAAGCGAAAATCGGTTCCGGCGATCTCCAGATCACGGGGCGGCGTCCAACCCGGGAACGGATTCCAGTCGGGCAGGGCGCGCAGGACGCCGTCCCCGAGCCCGTTGGCGACGTGGATCCACCCGTCCGGTCCCCAACTCAGGCTGTTGGCGCGCCGGCCAGGGGTCTCGGCCCCGAGTCCGACCAGCCAGCGCTGCGCCACGTCCGCCTCTCCGTCGCCGTTGCTGTCCTCGGCGTAGACCAGGTCCGGGGCGGCGATCAGCAGCAGACCGCGTCCCCAGGCCCGGATACTCGTTATCGGGGGAAGTTGGTCGAGAAAGATCGCGACGGGCTCGTAGCGGCCGTCGCCATCGCCATCGGCCAGCACGCGGACGCGTCCCGAAGGTCCCGCTTCCGTGCCCGGGCCGGACTGCTCGGAAACCCACTCCGCGACATAGAGCCGGCCCGCAACATCCCAGTCAATCGCCACGGGATGGACGACATGAGGTTCGGCCGCCGCCACTTCCACCACGAGGCCGGGATCGGTTTCCGGGGCGGCAACGGGAACCGCGGCGGGGGCGGACAGGAGCCTGTGCGCAGCCAGCAGCAGCGCGAGCGAGCCGAGTCCCGCCGCCGGGCGGGACGACGGTCGACCACGCGGTGCTCTCATACCGCGCATCGTCCGGCATGGCGCGGGGGTGTCAATTTTCGAATTCGGTGACAGGAGCAGTGGCCCATTCGCTCCTTTCGTCGGAGGGAACCACGGAGACGAGGGCGGCGGTGATGTGTGGTAGTCCTGTGGGCGTGTGGCTCATGCCTCGGCGATGCCTTTGCACTCGGGGTAGGCGGTGCAGCCCCAGAATTGGCGGCCGGCGTGCTTGCCGGTCTTGGCAGTGCGCAGGGCCATGGGCTTGCCGCATCGGGGACAGCGGGGGATGAGATCCGACCGATCCGACCGGTCGCTGCTGCTACGGTGGGCGAGGCGCGCGGTGGCGAGTTGCTCGGAGTAACCGCCCTCCTCGATGAACGCCTGCTCAAGAGCGCTGATTTGCTGATCGAGCAGGTAATTGGCCTGGTGGATGAGGCAGAGGGTCGCGCTGGCGCGCACGGCGGCGTCGGCGTGCTCGAGCCAGGGGGCATAGAGCGCCCAGCGCTGGTGATCCGTCAGATCCGTCAGATTCGTCAGATCTGACGGATGAGACCGATCGTTGTCTGCGCGCCAGCGCGCGGGCACTTCGCGCACGGCGAGGGCCTCAGGTGAATCCGGCGCCCACTGGACGAGGTGCAGGTGGCGGAGGTAGTCCTCGTAGTCGAGCAGCAGTTCCTCGAGGCTGGAGCGCGCGGCGTTGACCAGGCGCAACTCCGTTTGGGACGAGGTCGCGGCGAAGCGGCTGCCTTCGGCGATGTTCTGCCGACCGCTGCGGCCCGCCTGGACCATTTGGTCCACAGTCCGCGAACGCGGATCGAGGAACTTCTCGCAGAACCAATAGGTGGCGTCGTAGATGAGGGTGGCCGTCTGGAAGCTGGCAAGCTGCCGGTAACCGCCAGCCGGGCGGAGACGTTTACGGCGACCCGGGCTGCCGGCTGATCCGTCAGATCGGTCGGATCGGTCAGATCGGTCAGATCGGTGTGGTCCGTCGGCTTTCATGGGAACTCCTTGACGGCCGGATCATGCTTCATGTCCTCGAAGAGCGCCAGAGAAACCGCGCGGGGTGTCGCAACAAACTCAAGGTCGCAACCTGATCCGTGACAGCCGCGCCCCGGCGGCGTAGACTCTCCGCACTTGTGAACAACACACTCTCTACCCGCCGCACATTCCTGCGCAACGCCGGCTTCACCGCGGCCGGGCTGGCCTGCGCCGGCTGTCACTCCACCTCGACCCGGCCGCGCGCAGTGGGCGCCAACGAGCGGCTCAACGTGGCGGTCATCGGCGTCGCCAACCAGGGCCAGTACAACCTCTCCCAGGTGGCGCACGAGAACATCGTGGCCCTCTGCGACGTCGACGACACGTACCTGGCGGCCGCAAAGGAGAAGTTCCCGCAGGCCCAGGTCTACAACGACTTCCGGCGGCTGCTGGACCAACGCGATATCGACGCCGTGGTGGTGGCGACGCCGGACCACACCCACGCGGTGGCGGCGGTCTGGGCGATGGAATCGGGGCGGCATGTCTACTGCGAGAAACCGCTGGCGCGGACCATTTCGGAGGTGCGCGCCATCACGGAAGCGGCGCGACGGCACAAGCGCGTGACGCAGATCGGTACCCAGATCCACGCGGGGAGCAACTACCGGCGGGTCGTCGAGTTGGTGCAGTCGGGGGCGATTGGTCGCATTGGCGAGGTGCACGTCTGGGTGGGGGCGAGCTACGGGGGGATGGAACGGCCGCAGGCGACGCCGCCGGTGCCGCCCCATCTGCACTACGATCTGTGGTTGGGACCGGTGCCGTATCGGCCCTACAGCCCGGAATACGTGCCCTTCAAGTGGCGGAATTGGTGGGCGTTCGGCGGCGGGGCCCTGGCGGACTTCGGCTGTCATTTCATGGATCTGCCGCACTGGGCGCTGGGCCTGCGGCACGCCATTAGCGCGGAAGTCATCGACGGACCGCCGGTGCATCCCGAGTCGACGCCTCCCTGGCTGATCGTGCGGTATGAACACGCGGCGCGCGGCGCGCAACCGCCCGTGCGGGTGACCTGGTATCACGGAGGCCGAAAACCACGCCAACTGCCGGAAGGGGGCGATTTCACCTGGAACAGCGGCGTCCTGTTCGTGGGGGAGAAGGGCCAACTCATCTCCGACTACACCCGGCACGTGCTCCTGCCCGAGGAGAAGTTCCGCGACTTCCGCAGGCCGGAGAAGTCCATTCCGGAGTCGATTGGCCATCACAAGGAGTGGCTCCAGGCCTGCAAAACCGGCGGGCCGACCACCTGTTCCTTCGATTACTCCGGGCCCCTGAGCGAAACGGCTTTGCTCGGCAACGTCGCCTACCGCGCTCAGTGCCGGGTCGAGTGGGACTCCGCGAAATGCCGGTGCCGGAACAACGGTCGGGCCCAGGAATTCGTGCCGCACGAGTACCGCAAAGGCTGGAGCCTCTAGCCTGCGCAAGCCGAAGCCAGGCGGACCTAGCCGACGTGGTTCACCCCCCCGCTGGGCACCGATCCGCGGTGCGCCAGCAGGACGCGCCGCATGCCGGCGACAATGCGGCCGGCAGGGCTGCTTCTACGGTTTCGCCGTTCGCTCCTTCCACTTGTCGCGCAGGACTTGGTGCAGGTGTTCGCGAAACTGCAGAGGCAGCTCGTAGGTCTGACCCGATCGATAGAGCGTGATGGTCTTGCGGATGTTGTCGACGACGATCTGACACGGGTTGCACCCGGCCATGTGTTTTTCGAAGGCGTCACACACGCCCGGGTCCAGAGTGCCATCCACGTATTCGTTCAGGATGGCCAGCAGTTCCTCACATTTCATGATGTCGCTTCTCGCGTTTCTGAGCCTCGGCGCGGAATAAGGTTACAGTCGGGGTCGGGTGCCGACCGGCTCGGGTGCGCGCCGCCGGGGCAGTCCTGGAAGCGAGGGGCGGGCAGTGCAACCTTTTGTCGTATATACGACAAAAGGTTGCACTGCGGGGGGTGTGGGGCACCGGAAGGCGGCTGGAGCTGCTGGGCGGCAGCCGGCTGTTCGGCATCAGGCCTCCGACGTTCCATGGGGCATTCCGTGGGGCACCACGCGCCCCGGGTCGCCCAGGACGCGCGTCAGCAGCTCGCGCAACTGCAGGCGGGCACGCAGGAGGCGCACCTTGACGTTGACCTCGGACAAGCCCAGGGCGTCGGCAGTCTCGCGGATGCTGAAGCCTTCCACATCGCGGAGGAGAAAGACCAAGCGGTGTTTCTCGTCCAGTTGGTCGAGCGACTCCTCCAGCAACCGGCGGATTTCGTTCCGGTGAACAAGTTCATCGGGCGAACTCCTCCAGTCGGCGATGTAGTTCGGGTGGGGCAGGGGAGCGCCGTCGGCGTCCGGCGGGCCGGGGTCGTCCAGAGAGATAACGTCCAGGCCGCGGCGCTTGCGGAGGATCTTGAGCGCCGCGTGGGTTGCGATGCGCAAGACCCAGGTCGAGAAACGCGATTCCCCCCGGAAACCTCCCAGGTTCTCGAGGACGCTCAGGAAGGTTTGCTGAGTGACATCCTCGGCGTCGTGTTGGTGGCGGAGGATCCGGAGGGCGTGCAGGAAGACCTGCCGTTCATAGCGCGTGGTCAGTTCCTCGAAGGCGGAGAGGTTGCCCGCCTTGGCCTCGCGGACGAGGTCGATGTCGGATGGGGGCTGGGGCGCTTGATGGGGTGGTTCGGTCATGCCCTCGCGCGCTATCGTCTGGCGGGCACCACGATGACCGTGGGATTGGCGGGTGCGGGTGATTCCCACGTGGCCAGCCACCAGGCACCGAGCATGACCGCAATGCAGCCCAAGGCGATCAGGGCCGACACCAGCGCCTTGCGCCGCAAATGGTCCGCATAACCGCGGGCAATCTGCTGAGCCTCGGCCAGGCGCTGGAGGCGTTCGTCAAACTCGTCGCCTTTTCGCGGATCCACGCCGGCACTATAGCACCGGCGTCGGCGGCGTCGAGCCCGCTGTCCGGCCCCGGATCCTCGCGTGAGTGGCGCTGTGGGCTCGGTCTGCCTTGCGCTCCGGGCGCGGCTATGGGACGAAAGGCGATGGCACAAATCAGAGCACGCCGATGCCGCCACAGTCAGCACAACGCGTTCGTTGGGTGGTGAGTCTGGGGCTGGTTTTGGCGCTGGGCGGCTTCGCGGTCGGCGCCTGGTTGGCGGGGCGCGTGAAGTGTCCGGCGGGCGCTCAGCGGTCGGACGCGGACGTGCCGGAAGGGGCGAAGGTTGCGGGAGTCCCGGCGCAAACCAACGGCATGGTGTGGATTCCCGGGGGCACCCTCCAGTTGGAGCCTGATTCCGACGCGGAGGCGGGGCAGGCGGTGCGCACAGTGGACATCGCGGGTTTCTGGATGGACGCCGCGGAGGTGACGAACGACGAGTTTGCACGGTTCGTGGCGGCGACCGGTTACCAGACGACGGCCGAGAAGCCCTTGAGTGCGCAGGCGTTTCCCGGACTGGCATCGGAGTTTCTTCGAGGCAGTTCGCTGGTGTTCGAGCCACGCCGGGATCTGGCGGTGGCCGAAGCAGCGGCAAGTCCGTGGCAGATGCGGATCGGGGCGTGCTGGCGGACTCCGGAAGGCGCGGGTTCGAGCCTGACCAACCGCGGCCAGCACCCGGTCGTTCACATGAGCTGGCAGGACGCGGCCGCCTATGCGCGTTGGGCGGGGAAACGACTCCCTTCCGAGGTGGAGTGGGAATACGCCGCGCGTGGGGGCACGGCACGCCAACGGTATGTCTGGGGTGACGAACTCCGTCCCGGCGGTCGTTGGTTGGCCAACCTGTTTCAAGGCGAGTTTCCCTTGGTCAGTACTGCCGAAGACGGCCATGCGGGGACAGCCCCGGTGGGGAGCTATCCGCCGAACGGCTATGGGCTGTTCGACATGGCGGGCAACGTTTGGGAGTGGTGTGCCGACGGGCGCGGCCCGGAGGAACCGGGTGACCGGCCGACACGCGGGGGTTCGTTCACCAGTGTGACGTCGGGCGAGGAAGACTACCGACCGGCCGCCCGGCGGATGGTCGCGGGCGACCTCACCATGGGGCACACGGGATTCCGCTGCGTGCGCGATGGGCCGCCGCCGCGTTGAGCGCGAGGGACGCCGTCAGTTCCTGCGGAAATGCTCCGCCAATTCGTTCACCAGGTCCGGGTGTTGGAGGGCGACGTTGTTGGTTTCGCCGGGATCATTCAGGAGGTGATAGAGTTCGATCGGCTTCTCGGGGGCGGTGCGCAGCGCCTTCCATTCGCCGCGCCGGAGAGCCTCGCGCAAGACCGGCCGCCGCGCCTCCCAGGAGAGCAGCCTCCGGATCTCCGTTGTGGCGTCACCTCCGAGGGCGGGCATGAGGGAAAGCCCTTCGAAACCGGAGGCGGGCGACGTTCGCGCCATCTCGGCGGCGGTGGGGAGGAAATCAAGGAACCCGCAGGGTTGATTGCTCGCCTTGCCTCCGGGAATGCGGCCTTTCCAGTGGACGATGAGCGGCACGCGCAACGCCTGATCGGCAAGGTCCCCGTGGCTCGCGGGGGAGTTCAACGTGTTGGTGCCATTGGACGGGGGGGGCGCCGTGGGAAAGGCGGTGCCGCGTCCTCCGGTGATGAACAGCGCGGTGCTGTCTTCGAGGCGCAGCTCCCGGAGCAGATCGAGCAACTGGCCCAGGTGGGCATCGAACCGCACCGCCAGGCTTTCGCGTTCCTCCGGCGGCGGCGCCGGGTAGGCCCAATACAGGAAAATGGGGAAACGCTGGTAGGACCGGACGAAGTTGAGCGCGGCACGGGCGAAGTAGTCGGCAGCCTTCACGCCCTTCTTTCCGCCGCTGTTCTCGCGGACGGGCATTTGACGTTCGTTGCGCCAGAGGAACTCCGGGTGCGTGTCGCGGGCGTGGCGGGAGTCCTGGCAGCCGAGCCATTCGTCAAAGCCTTGTTGATTCGGGGCGCCGAGCGAGCCGGGTCCGCCCAGGTTCCAGAGTCCCACGGCTCCGGTCCTGTAACCGGCCGCCTGGAGAACCTCGGCCACCGTGACGTCCGACGCCGGCAGGAAGCCCGGGGGACAGTCGTCCTCGATTCGAATCCGGCGCGGACTGAAGCCTGTGAGCAGAACGGCGCGGGAGAGGAAGGGATCCGCGGCCCCGGCATAGGCCTGGGTGAAGCGCATTCCGCCGGCAGCCAGCCGGTCGGTGCGGGGTGTGCGCGATGCCTTTTGGGTGTAGGCACCCAAGTCATCGGCAGTCAAGCTGTCGACCACGATGAGGATGATGTTCGGTTTGCCTTCCTTCCGGGCCTGGACCATTTCGGCGTAGGTGGCGGCCCCGTGGGTGGAGAGGTGGCCGGCTCCGAATAATGAGCAGAGCGCCACGGCGGATGCCAGCCAGAAGGAGTACCGATTCATCGGCACAAATCTCTGCCCCAGAACCATCAACGTGGCAAAGGAAATCTGCCGAATCCATGGTCCGCACGCCGCGGAGCGCGCCATTGGCGCGGGAGGGCGGCGGCCGTGGGCGGCAGGTCCCGCGATGTCCGCCTGTGCGTCGGAACGCGCAGTTGACCAGCCGTCCTGCCGCGTATATAAGACCTCCAGCTTAACGTTCTGACGAGGCACCTAATGAAATCACTAAGAGACTGGCGAAACAGGCGGTCGCGCGGATTCACGCTCATCGAATTGCTGGTGGTGATAGCCATCATTGCCATTCTGGCGGGCATGCTCCTGCCCGCATTGGCCAAGGCCAAGACGAAGGCGCAAGGCATCTTCTGCATGAACAATGGCAAGCAGTTGATGCTGTCCATTGCGCTCTACAACGGAGACAACAACGATTACTACCCACCGAACCCGGACGACGGGAACACGACTCCCGGCTACAACTGGTGCCCGGGACAGGCTGGGGTTGGCGGCGCCCAGGAGTACGATCCGGACATCCTGAAGGACCCGACCCGCTCGATGCTGGCCTCGTACATTGGGAATGAGGTGACCATGTTCAAGTGCCCGGCGGACAAGCGAAAGCCGGGTCTCTACCAGGGGACGGATCCGGCGAAGAGAGGCACGAAGGTGCCCGCCGCCCGGACCTTCGCCATGAGCCAGGCTGTCGGCACCCTGCCTTCGTCGCCTGGCGGCAAGTCGCCAGTGAATGGCCCGTGGCTGGACGGCAACCACAATCACGTCTACGGCCAGACCTGGCGCACCTACGGCAAGGCAGCCGATTTCGTCGACCCGGGTCCGGCCCAGACGTGGGTTCTGATTGATGAAGACGCCCAGAGTTTGAACGACGCCGGTTTCGGTGTCAGCATGGCTATTCCCTCCTGGATCGACTGGCCGGGCACCTATCACAACATGGCATGTGGCTTGGCCTTCGCCGATGGGCATTCCGAGATCCACAAGTGGAAGGACCCGCACACGGCCCTAAGGCAGGGGCAGTCGGTTTCCACGATGAGCCTCTCGGGTAAGCCGCAGAACGATTGGAAGTGGCTCGCGGACCGCACTTCGGCTCGCATCGTAAGCCAGTAGTCGGCGGCGGACTGACGATCGGGCGCGACCGCTGCAGGTAGTTGCGGTGCGTGAGACGAGACGATTGTCGTAAATAGGTGGTTGCGGAAAGGGGCTGGCGCCGGTGGCGCCGGCCCCTTCGCCTTTCTGAATGCCAGTTCTCGGGGGTCACCATCAGCGCGGTCTCGCGTGTCCGGACAACTGCCCGCGACGGGCGCCTCCATCTTGCGGCGCCCTCGGAGAGGTCGCCCTACCTTTCATGCGAAGTGGTATCCCA
>CAYSPU010000228.1:0-9550 GCA_964432995.1 uncultured Verrucomicrobiota bacterium | reverse complement strand
GAAGGCCAGCAGGTTGTTGCGACGCATGACCAGGCTGCGGGCCATGATGTTGCTCTCATAACCGTAGCGCGCGATGGCCTCCTGCACCCGCCGGCGCATCCGCTCCGAGACGTGCGGGTGCTGATTGATGACACGGGAAATGGTGACGCGCGGAATGCCCGTGACGGCGGCCAGCTCCTGCATGGTCAGGCTCATGATCTTCGGCGGCGGTGGCGCGCCACGGCACCGCCCGCGGGTTGATGACCGGCGGTCGGACGGCTCCGCCTGTGGGGATCTGATACACGTGTATCAGGAACGTCCACCCTGTCAAGGGCCAAAACCCGGGACCGCCAGCACAGTGGCCTGCGTCCCCCCCCGGACGCCGCCACCGCCGAGGAGTCTCCTCACGGAGGAGTTGACCGGCAGGGGGAGCCGACGCAGAGTTCAAACCAGACCTTGTCGCGCCTGTCCCGTCGCGAGGGGCGCAAGGCCGTGCGACTATGGATACGAAGGTGCTCTATCGGATGGTGGAGGAAGTGCGCCAGCAGTGCCGGTTTGCCCAGGCGCGATACCAACTGTTGCGGGCGCGGCTTCATGAACCGGACCACGAGAAGGTCTTTCTGGAGGTGCACGCCTTTCTGGCGCACGCGGTGATGGTCTCCCGGATGCTATGGCCTGCCCGGGTGTCCTCGGCGTCGCGCGGGGAGGCGCTGCGGACCGCGCTCCGGACACCGGCCGACTCCCCCGTGCGGATGGGCGGCAGCCGCGAGCAGATCGACCAGTTCGATGAAGCCTACGAGGATTGGCTCCTCCGCCTGCCGGAGAGCGGCTACGTGGACATGAACTTGATGCCCACCGGCACCATGCTCGGATCGAGGGAGGACGTCTTCCAGCGCAGCCTGGATCCGGACACCCTGATGTTTCACCTGCGTGGCGCCCCGATGGATTTGCGGCGGCTGCACGACGCGCTGCGCGCCGTGGAAGACGCCACCCAGCAGTGGCTTCGCACCCACCACCCGTGGTGACGATGCCGCCGTGCCCCGGCAAGGCAAGGCAAGAGCTGGCGGCATCGTGAGAAGGCAGCGGGCGTCCGGTCTTCTCGTGTTCAGAAGCGGCGTGGGTCCAACTCGACGTGCCGGATGAGCTGGCGCTTCCAGGTGTAGGTGAGGTGCACCCGTCCGTCGCGGCTCTGAATAACGGCCGGATAGGAGTATTCGCCGGGCTGGTCTTCGAGCGCGAGAACAGCTTGCCACGCGCGTCCGTCGCGGGAGACGGCGACGTTCAGCGGGCTGCGACCGCGCGGGGTGTGGTTGTAGACGAGGAGGGCGCGTCCGTCGGCAAGCATGACGGCGTCGATGCCGCTGTTGGGATTGGGGAGTTGGATGGGTTGAGGTTTCGACCATTCGGACCAGCGAGCGCCCATCCAGCTTTCGTAGATCGCACCTTGGCGGCTGCGGCAAAGGAGTTGGGTTCGGCCGGACGGCCACGTCAGGACGGTCGGCTGGATCAGGCCGGCTTCGGACCGTTCGTTGAGCGGGGGCGTGCGTTCCCAGGTGCGGCCCAGGTCCGCGGTGCGTTCGAGGTGCAGACGCCAGCCGTCGTCTTCGGTGCTGGATCCGCAGAGGAGGGAGCCGTCGGGCAGGAGGACCGGTTTGTTCCGGACGGGGCCCAGGATGTTCTCGGGGAGGCGCTGAGGTGTTGACCAGGATTGTCCGCCGTCGGTCGAGGTGGTGAGCATGCCCCACCAGCGCGAGGGGCTGGGGCCGACCTTGTAGAAGAGGAGGAGGGGGCCGTCCGGCGACTGGAAGAGGACGGGGTTCCAGCATGGATAACGGGTCTGGCCGTCGGGCTGGCGGCCGTCCGCAACCGACTGCGGCGCCGACCAGCCGGATCGGGTGCGCCGCGAGAGCCAGATCTCGACATCGGCGTTGCCTTCGTCGGATCCGCCGAACCAGGCGGCGACGAGGCCGTGGCGGGATTCGACGATGGTCGAGGCGTGGGCGCTGCGGAACGGGGCGCTGGTCCAGAGGAATTCTGCTTTCACGTAGCCAGGCTGTTGGGCGATGGCGGACGGGGCTGCGGTTTGAGGGGTGCTGCGGCAGCCCGCCAGCAGGATGGCGAGCAGCGGGGGCCATGCACGGTGGCGGATGGAGAGGGTGGTGGCCTTCATGGTTTCACTCTTTCGGCGCGGTGATCATGGGGAAATCGTCGGTGCGGAAGGGCGACGCCGGGAGACCGGCCCGGTTGAAGAGATTGACCATCGGATAGTCGGCCCACCCGTAGCGCACCGCGACCGGATCGGTCAGATACGGATGGCTGACAATGACGCGCTCGCCGTCGATGCGGGCCTCGGCCCAGAGGAACCGGCCGTCGTCGCCGCTGATGGCGAAGCCGCGCAGTTTCCCGCCGCGAGCCTCCAAACCGCCCTGGGCATGGTCGAAGGTGAGAACGATTCGGTTCTTCTTCACCTGCATCTTCCGGCAGGCGGGTCCCCGGGCGGCCACGGGCTCGCCATAGCCAATGGCGCGGGCGAGGAGCGCCAGCCGGGCGCCCACGGGTTCCTTGTGGGGTGGATGGATGTCGTCCTTGTCGCCGTAATCGGTAATGACGGCCAGGCCGACCTGCTTCATTTCGCGCGCGGCGATGGATTGCGCTTCCCGCAGTTCGGCCCAATCGCTGTCTCCGGGGACGCCCTGGATTTCCATGAGCGAGCGGTTGCGCCCCTTGTCCCAGGGGGCGAGTTGGACAGCGAGGAAGGGGAAATCGCCCTGCTGCCAGTCGTCGCGCCAGTTCTGAATCAGGTTGGGAAACAGGGTGCGGTATTGATCGGCGCGGTCGGCATTCGATTCCCCTTGGTACCAAATGGCACCCGCGATGGCATAGGGGACGAGCGGCGCGATCATGCCGTTGTAGAGGCTCGACGGCGGCCAGTCCCACCAGGGGCGTCCGCGTTTCTGTTCCCGGCCCTGGCGTTTGAGCGCTTCCGTTTCCTGTTCCCACTTGGCCACTTCCTCCTGGAATTGGCGCGCCCGCGCCGGGTAGGTGTCCAGGATCTCGGCGCGGAGACGGGGGTGTCGGGACAAGACCTCATGCCGGACCCACACTTCGGCGGGGGAACCGCCCCAGGAGGTGTGGATCAGGCCGATCGGGACCTTGCGCGCGCGGTGAAGGTCGCGGCCGAAGAAGTAGGCGACGGCGGAGAAGCTCCTGGCCGTTTCGGGGGTGCACTCCTTCCACGAGCTGGCGATGTTCGTTTGGGGTTCCTGCGCCTTCAGCTTGGGGACGGTGAACAGGCGGATCTCTGCATTGGTGGCCGCGGCCATGTGCGCTGCCGGTTCGAAGCTGGCGGACAAGGGCCATTCCATGTTCGACTGACCGCTGGCGATCCAGACCTCGCCCAGGAGGACGTTGGTGATCTCGAGGCGGTTGCGGCCCTGAACGACCAGGGTGTAAGGGCCGCCGGCCTTGCGAGCCGGCAAGTGCACGCGCCACCGGCCGTCGGCCGCCACGGCGGACACGGTCTTGCCCCCCAGGCTGACGGTGACCTTCTCGCCGGGGTCGGCCCAACCCCACACGGGGATGGGGCGGCCCTGTTGCAGAACCGCGTGATCGGAGAACAACCCGGGGAGCCGGACATCGGCGCGCGCTGCGAGGACGGCCAGAACCCAACAGAACGCGAGCGCCAGGGTTCGGTGGGAACAGCGTGGACTCATCGGGCGCACTCCAACGCATCATGCGCGAAGCGTCAACGCCGAAAGCCACCGCGTTTCGTCCCACGGAAGTTGATGTTCGGCATTCCCCAAAGGGGTTGGTCGCGCGCCATTCGTTGTCGCCACCGGATGCCGCGGGCCTACAATGGCCGCTGCCGATGCGCATTGGGTCTCTGGAGCTCGAATCGAATCTGTTCCTGTCGCCGCTGGCGGGGTACACGAGCCTGCCGTTTCGACTGACGGTGCGGGAGTTGGGCGGCGTGGCGTGGGCGACGACCGAGTTGGTGAACGCCCGGTCGTTGCTCGAGAACAGGCCGAAGGCGTTGAAGCTGATCGAGAGTTGTCCCGAGGACCGCCCGTTGGCGGTTCAGCTTTTCGGCTCGGTAGCGGGGGAAATGCGCGCGGCGGCGGTGCGCCTGGAGGCGGTCGGGGTGACGTCGGTGGACGTCAACATGGGGTGTCCGGCGCGGAAGGTCTGCCGCGTGGGAGGCGGGTCGGCGATGATGACGGAATGGAAGCGGACGGCGGATCTGGTGCGCGGGGTGGTGGAGGCGGTTCGGATTCCGGTGACGGCGAAGATGCGGCTGGGGTGGGACGAGGAGAATCTGACGGCCCCGGAGCTGGCGCGGGCGCTGGCGGATGCGGGGGTGGCGGCGGTGTTCGTGCACGGGCGTACGCGGGCCCAGGGTTTCGGGGGCGGGGTGAACCTGGCGGGCATTCGGGCGGTGGTCGAGGCGGTGCCGGCGGTCCCGGTGATCGGGAACGGGGATGTCACCACGCCGGAAGCCGCCCGGCGGATGCTGGCGGAGACGGGATGCGCGGGGGTGAGCATCGGCCGGGGGGCGTTCTACGATCCGTGGATCTTCCGGGACACGGTGCAGTTCCTGCGGACGGGAGAGCGGGCGCCATCCGCGGGGTTTGAGGAGCGACTGCGGCTCATGGGGCGGCATCTGGACCGGATGATCGAGGTGTTTGGGGAGACGCACGGTTGCCGGATGTTCCGCAAGGTGGCGCCCTGGTATGCGCGGGCGTTCGGGCCGGCCAGGTATTTCAATCAGCGCGTGGTGCAGCTTTCGTCTCGGGTGGCGTTTGAGCAACTGCTGGACGGCTACCGTGAGTGGCGGTGCCAGTTCGTGGATGAGCAAGGGGAGTTGTTGCCCCGGTTCCGGCCGGTTCCGCCGCCTTCTTCCTTTCTGCTGGACGCCGCGGGAAAGACTCCGCACATTCCGTTGCCCCGAGGGCCGGTGGAACGGTGGTGAGATTGGCCTTCGGGGTTGCCGTGCGCCGTGATTCCCGGGCTTCCGGTTCGTCTGGAAGCCGCGGTCGACCGACCGCTGAGGGCTCTCGGGCGCGAGCACGAGTCGTTGCGGAAGTGCCAATGGCCAAACGGCTTTTGCCGGTCATGACCTGAGCCCGTGGGTCGTCGAACTTTTTCGATTCAGGGCTTGACGCGTGGTGGAACGTTGCATAGACACACAACAAAACTTACGGAGAAACCCATGGCTGCCGAGAAATCCATCGAACAGAGAGTCAAGGACATCATCGTTGAACAGCTCGGGGTGAAACCCGAACAGGTGAGCCTCGAGGCCAAGTTCATCGAGGACTTGGGCGCCGACTCTCTTGACACGGTCGAATTGGTGATGGCGCTGGAGGAGGAGTTTGGCCAGGAAATCCCCGACGAAGAGGCCGAGAAACTCCAGAGCGTGGGCGACGTCATCAAGTACATCGAGGAGAAGCAGAAGTAGTCTTTTCCCTTTTTCTCGGGGGCAGCCACGGCGCACGAGATCGCCCGCTGCCCCCTTCGTCTAATGGTATCTAACTGGACAGAGCGCAGGGTCGTCGTCACCGGTTTGGGAATCGTTTCCCCTCTGGGCAACGATGTGGACACCTTTTGGAGGAACCTCATCGACGGCCAGTGCGGCGTCCGCCGCATCGCGGCCTTCGATCCCTCCGCATTCGATTGTCAGGTTGCCGCTGAGGTCAGGGAGATGGACCCCACCCCGGCCTTTCCGTCGGCCAAGGAGATTCGGCGCACGGATCGCTTCGCGCAGTTCGGCATTCTGGCGGGCTACCTCGCGCTCCGGGATTCGGGGCTCGACCTGGACCGCATCAACCGGGACGAAACCGGGGTGTTCATCGGCTCCGGCATTGGCGGCCTGCAGACGATTGAGGATCAGCACCGGGTCCTCCTGAACCGCGGTCCGGGGCGGCTCTCCCCGTTCATGATTCCGATGCTCATCTCCAACATGGCATCGGGGCTCTTCTCCATGTTCTACCAACTGCGCGGGCCGAACCTCGCCACCTGCTCCGCCTGCGCCACCTCCAACCACGCCATCGGCGAAGCCTGGCGCACCCTCAAGATGGGCGATGCCCAGATCATGTTCGCCGGCGGGACTGAGGCCACCATCATTCCCCTCGGCATCGGCGGCTTCTGCGCCATGCGCGCGATGAGCACTCGCAATGACGACCCGCAGCACGCCTCGCGGCCCTTCGACAAGGAGCGCGACGGTTTTGTGATGGGCGAAGGTTCGGGCGTGCTGGTCCTCGAGGACCTCGAGCACGCCCAGGCCCGCGGGGCGCGGATCTACTGTGAAATCGTCGGCTACGGCAATACCGCCGACGCCAGCCATATCACGGCTCCGGCCCCCGAAGGCGAAGGCGCCGCCCGCTGCATGAAGATGGCCTTGCGTTCCGCCAGCCTGCCTCCCGAGGCCGTTGACTACGTCAATGCCCACGGCACCGCGACGGTCGCGGGTGACATCTGCGAAACACAGGCGATCAAGGCGGTCTTCGGCGCTCACGCCCGCAAGTTGGCCGTCAATTCCACCAAAGGCGCCACCGGGCACATGCTCGGCGCCGCCGGCGCCGTCGAAATGGCCGTTTGCGCCAAAGCCATTCAAACGGGCATCTCCCCGCCCACCATCAGCTACCTCGTCCCCGACCCGGAGTGCGATCTCGACTACGTGCCCAACACGGCCCGCAAGATGAAGATCGACGCTGCCATCAACAACTCCTTCGGCTTCGGCGGCCACAACGCCTCGATCCTCGCCCGGAAGTTCACCGGATAGGTCGCGGGCCGCACTACACGGCCCTTCCGCATGCAGGCTCGCACCCGCGCAAGGTAGGGACGCCCGGCCTCGGGCGTCCTCAAGAGCACGCACCTGCTGTTCCCGACCGCATGGACACGCGAGGCCGCGTGTCTCCAACGTCATTCCGGGCGGGAGCGATCCACCATAGCATTTCCCGCGAGAGCCTCGGCGGCACTGCCACCCGGCGGCGTCGCCCCGTGCATTCCCCGTCGGCTGAGCAGGCCCGGCAGGAGGAAAAGGACCCCCAGAAGAGCGGCGGCGAAAGTCCCCGCCGCCAGCCACCCGAAGTCGACCACCGGTGGGAACGAGGAGAATCCGAACAGGAGGAAGACCGCCAGCAACACGAGCGCGGCGCTGACGATTGGGCGCGCCTTGACCTGAAGGGTCCGCCGTAGCGCGCGTTCCACGTCGGTGCCGTCCCGGCGTTCGGCACGCCACCGGGTGAGGAGGTGGACGGAGCCGTCGACAGCCACACCCAGGGTGATGGCGACGATCATGAGCGTGACCGAGTTGAGCGGGATGGCGGCCCAACCGGCGAGGCCGAGCACGAGGACGACGGCGAAGAGGTTGACGGCCAGCGCGACGAGGGCGAGACGGAGCGATCGCCAAAGAACGGCGAGCGCCACCAGGATCGAAAGGACGCTGAGGCCGGCAGTCCGTGTCAGGCTGCGGAAGATGCGGCGGTCGGCTTCCAGGATGGTGTGCAACCCCTGGGCGGCATTGACCCGGATCCCGGCAGGCGCGCGGGTCTGGGCGAAGTCGACGATCCGGTGCAGCACCTCAAGGTATTGTCGCGCCGGTTGATCCGGGGTCCGCACGATGAGGAATGCCTTGCGGGCGGAATCGTCAGCCAGGGCGGTGAGAAACGGCGACGGGTATGCCTTGAGGGCCAGCGTGAAGAGCTGGAGGGTCCAGGCGTTGTCCGGCAGACGGGAAGCGCCCGTCGCCTGGCCTTCCCAGAGCTGGTTCATCAAGGCCAGGAGCTGCGCGTAGGAGTACGCGCCAGACACCTCCGGTTGTGCCGCCGTGAAACGTTCCACGGACTGCAGGTACTGCAAAAAGGGCAGACTCTGAATGCCGCCCGGCTGCCCGGTGTCGACTTCAATCTGCACCACGTTGACGCCGCCGTAGTGCGCGTTCAGCGACGCCAGCGCTTGCCGCGTCGGACTGTGTCGGTTCAGGAATTCCGCGGGACGGACGTCGCAGCGCAGGCGCGTCAACCCGATTCCGGCGAGAGCGAGGGCGAGGAGGGCGGTGCCGTAGAGGAGGGCGGGGCGTGGGCGGAGGAGAGTGCTGGGAGCCTTCTCCGGGTAGGTCATGCGTGAGAGAGGGACTGATCTCCGGCGGGCCAGCAGGGTCAGGGTGGCAAGCCCGGGGCCGAAGGCGACGGCGAAAGCCAGCGCCACCCCTGCGGCGCCCAGCGTGCCTGTTTCGCGCACGAGGCGCACCTCGCTCGCCAGCAGCGAGAGGAATCCGGCCGCGGTGGTGAGGGCCGCGAACCAGCTCGGGAGCAGCACCTCGGCGAGTGCCTCCCGCATGACCGCGGCGGGTTCGGCGTGACGCGCCCGCGCTCGAGTCCAGGCGGTGAACAGATGGACGAGCAACGTCAGGTGGATGGCGACGAGCATCGGGAGGAGGATGGCGGTGAAGACATTGATCTGATAGCCGAGGGCTTCCACGAGGGCAGGGATCAGGAGCAGCAACGCCAACTGGTTGCTGCCGAGCAGCAGGACGATGCGCCAGGACCGGTAGGTCAGCCAAAGGATGGCAACCAGGATCAAGCCCGCCGCCGGCAGGAAACCGCGTAGGTCACCATGCAGCGTGCGGCGGATTTCCTCTTCGATCAAAGGAAGGCCCAGGACCGAAATCGTGCAGCCTGCGGCTCGGAACGGTTCCAGGATAGTTTCCTCGCGGAACCGGGCCTGTTGTTCAGGGCGCGACAGGTCGCGGTCGTAGGTGTTCAGGAGGATGGTGTGGCGTTCGTCGGCGGAGACCATGACGTTGCGAATCAGGGGATTCTCGAGTGCAAACCGCCGCAACCGCTCCAGTTCCGCTGCCTCGGGACGCTCGGAGACGAGCGGCACCATGTCGAAGCCCAGACCGCTCCGGACTGGGAGGAAGGAGTGCGTGAAGCTCTTGACGTCGATCAATCCGGGCTGGTTGGCAAACGCGTCGCTGAGGCGCCGAATCGTGGCCATGGCTTCGGACGTGAATACGGGTCCGCATTGAAGATCGAGCACGACGACCGTCTCGTCGCGGAGCATGCGGCGGACTTCCTCGTAGGTGGCGAGGCTGCGTTGGTCTCCGGCGAGCAGCGTGCCGGTTTCGGTGCTGACCTCGAAGGTCAACCAGCGCGCGCCGAGCAACAATACCAACACGCCCGTCGCCGCCAGCGTGACCGTCGGCCAGCGCAGAAACGGGTTCAGCCGGAGAAACCACTCGAGGCGCACCGCGCCAGTATGCGGGATGTGGCCGGGCCGTCGAGCCTGGGCTGGATGAAGGGTGCGGACCATACTCCACATCACAATTCCATGCACGTGCGCCCTCACCCCCGCCCTCTCCCATCCGCTGGGAGAGGGGGGCCCCGCACCGTGGGCGTGAGGCTTTATTCATCTCCGTAGTGTATGCGTCTTGCACTGCGGGTCAGACGACCCGCGGTCGTCGCTGTGGATTGCGCCCGTCCCGGGCGCAGGGAGCTTCGTCGCGGAACAGCGCTTCGATTTCAAAGGCCGCCCTCGTCTGATCGAACATTTCTGCGGCCGAGACGGCCGC
>CAYSPU010000227.1:9201-9551 GCA_964432995.1 uncultured Verrucomicrobiota bacterium | reverse complement strand
ATCGAACTGCGCAAACGGGTGGGCATGGTCTTCCAGAAATCCAACCCGTTCCCCAAGTCGATCTACGAGAACATCGCCTATGCCCTGCGGCTCCACGGAATCCGCAGCCGATCCGAACTGGACGGCGTGGTCGAACAGAGCCTCCGCAGCGCCGCGCTCTGGGATGAGGTCAAGGACCGCCTGCACAGCAGCGCCCTGGGGCTCTCCGGCGGTCAGCAGCAACGCCTCTGCATCGCCCGCGCCATCGCCGTCCGCCCCGAGATCATCCTCATGGACGAACCGGCTTCGGCGCTGGACCCGATTGCCACCGCCAAAATCGCCAAAAAGCCCATTAACATCCGCCAAAAATT
>CAYSPU010000227.1:0-9191 GCA_964432995.1 uncultured Verrucomicrobiota bacterium | reverse complement strand
CTGAAGAAGGAGTTCACCATCATCATCGTCACCCACAACATGCAGCAGGCCGCCCGCATCTCCGATCATACCGCCTTCTTCTACCTCGGCCGCCTGATCGAGTTTGACAACACCCGCAAGATCTTCACCAATCCGGCCAACAAGCAGACCGAAGACTACGTCACCGGCCGCTTCGGCTAGGCTCAACTATGCAACACCTCGAACAGGAAATCGACGCGCTCAAACAAACCCTGCTGGCCATGGCCGGCCAGGCGGACCAGGCCGTCACCCGGGCGGTCCGCGCCCTGGTCGACCGCGACGACGACCTTGCCCGCGCCGTCAAGGAGGGTGACGACGCGCTGGATCGGCATGAGAAGGAAGTCGACGAGCGAGCGATCCAACTGCTCTCCAAGGCGCCGCTGGCAAGCGACCTCCGCCTCATCACCGTGGCGATGAAGATCTCCCAGAACCTGGAGCGGGTGGGCGACGAAGCCGTCCAGATCGCCAAACGCTCTCTCGAGCTCGGCAAAGAACCGCCCCTGAAACCGTTCATCGACATCCCCCGCATGGCCACCCTCGCCCTCGCCATGTTGCACCAGGCCCTCGACGCCTTCGTGCACGGCCAAACCGACCGCGCTCGGGCGGTCATTCCCACCGACAAGGAAGTCGATGAACTGAATCGTCAACTCCATCGCGAACTCGCCAGTTTCATGGTGGAAGCACCGGCGAACATCACCCGCTGCCTCCACCTCATGGTGGTCTCCAAAAGCCTCGAACGCATCGCCGACCACGCCAAAAACATCGCCGAAGAAGCCGTTTACCTCGCCGAGGCCCGCGACATCCGTCATCCCAAGCTCGCTCCCGCGACGACCCCACCGGGCCCAACCGAAACCGTTCCCCCATGAAATCCAGAATCCTGGTCGTGGACGACGAACCCGACGCCCTCGAACTCCTCGACTTCAACCTGAGCAACGCCGGCTTCGATGTGGTCACCGCCGAGGATGGCGCCGAAGCCCTGCGCAAGGTCCGCGAGACCAATCCCACCCTGGTCATCCTCGACCTGATGATGCCGGAAATCGATGGGCTCGAGGTCTGCAAGATCCTCCGGCGCAACCCCGCCACTTCTGGAATCCCGATCCTGATGCTCACCGCCAAGGCCGCCGAGATCGACCGCGTCCTCGGCCTTGAGCTCGGCGCCGACGATTACGTCACCAAACCGTTCAGCCCGCGCGAACTGACCCTGCGGGTCAAAGCCTTGCTGCGGCGTGGCACTGGCCCGGAGAAGGCGGAGGAAGTGATGCATGTGGGCGATCTCGAAATCGACATCCCCGGCCACCGCGTGACCGTCCACGGCCGCAACATCGACTTGACCGCCACCGAGTTCAAACTCTTAGCCCTTCTGGCGCAGCGGCGCGGACGCGTCCAGTCCCGGGACCAACTCCTGCGCGACGTCTGGGAATACGACAACCTGATCGACACCCGCACCGTGGACACCCACATGCGCCGGCTGCGGGAGAAGCTGGGCCCGGCCGCCCACTTCCTCGACACCGTCCGCGGCGTGGGCTATCGGTTCCTCGAACGCTGATTCGTCCCATGTGGCCTTTCCTCACTCTGCTCGCCGCTGCCGGCATGGTTGCCCTCCATATTTGGTGGCGCGGGCGTCACGCCCGACTCCAGGAGCACCTGGATCGAGCCGGGCGCGAAGCCGCTGACGCCCTGGACGAACAGCGCCGCCTGGAAGCCCAGCAGCACGCGACCACCAGGTTGATCCTGGAACGGATCAGCGAAGGCGTGCTGCTCCTCGACGCCGCCGGCCGCATCCAACTCGCTAATCCCGTCCTCGAACGGATGTTCGGCCTAACCGGCGACGTGCACGGCCGGATGCTATCCGAATCCCTGCGTTCGCCGGAACTCGCCGCGCTCGCCGCACAAGTAGCCCAAGGGAAAACGGTTTCGGAACACGAGTTGTATCTGCCGGGCCTGGACCGCCGCTGCGTCGCGGTGAACGCCGAGGCGCTGGCCGACACTCAGGGCCAGCCGGAAGGCATGTTACTCGTGTTCCATGACCTCACCGAGATCAAGCGCCTCGAGAATACCCGTCAGGAATTCGTCGCCAACGTCAGCCACGAACTGCGCACCCCCCTCTCCCTCATCAAGGGCTGCGTCGAGACCCTCCTGGATGGCGCGAAGGACGATCCTAAGGTCCTGCACCGGTTCCTCGGCACGATCGACAAACACGCCGATCGCCTCACCTTCCTCATCGAAGACCTCCTCACGATCTCCCAGCTCGAGTCCGGACGCCTCGCCCTGAACCTGCGCGCCACCCAAATCCGCAACGTCGCCGCCCGCGTCGTCGAGGATCTCCAGGCTCGCGCGCAACTCAAGTCCGTGACTCTCGAGAACCAGGTGCCGGCCGACTTGTTCGCGCACGCCGACGGCGAACGAATCGAACAGGTCCTCTTCAACCTCGTCGACAACGCCATCAAATACGGGAAGACCGGCGGACGCACCGTCATCCACGGGCGCCCCGCCGCGCCCGGCTGCATCGAGGTTTCCGTCCAGGACGACGGCCCCGGAATCCCCCCGGACAGCCGGGAACGCCTCTTCGAACGGTTCTACCGGGTGGACAAGGCGCGCTCCCGCGAACAGGGCGGCACCGGGCTCGGCCTGGCCATCGTCAAACACATCGTGCAGTGCCATGGGGGCGAGGTCGGACTCGAAAGCCAACCCGGCCAGGGGGCGACCTTCCGCTTCACCCTCCCGGTGCGGGCGGTGAACGGCGTCGCTTCGAAAGCCGCGACACCCAATGACTGACACACTCCACAGCCGCTGGCACGGTCGGCCGTCCGTCCGCCAAGGCGCGGCCCGTCCCGGGTCGGCGCTGCCGCGATCCGTACCCCCGTGCAACCTTTTGTCGTATATACGACAAAAGGTTGCACGCGGGCCAACGAAGGCCAACTTGCACACTGAAGCCAACGAAGGCAGATTCCCAGTAGCATGAACCCAGTCCCTGAACTGACGGACGGCCGCCTCTACGACTTGCTCGAGGCCGGTGGCGAGCAGGCCCGAGCGAGCGTCAAGCTCCTGGCCCGCAAGGCCACGGAGGAAACGCCACCCCCAGCGGCTGCGGACGAGCCCGTGCGACGGTGCGCCGCGATTGTCGAGGAGATCCGCACCCACCTTTCACATGCCATCATCGCCAGCCTGCCCAAGGCCGACATCGAAGCCCTGGCCTCGGCCCTGGCCGAAATCACGGCGGCGGCCAAAAAGTTCGCGGAGAGGGCCGAATTGGCCGACGAGAAACAGGAAGCGGTGGACTTCAGCCCGGCCTTCACCTGGATCGAGGAACTGAGCGACGTCCTCCTCGACATGATCCGGCAACTGCGGGGTTTCGAGAGCCTGGATCGGATCAAGGGCCTCTATGAACGCCTCGAGCGGATGGCGGAGCGAGCGGAGACCCTAGCCGACGGGATCGTGGCCCAGGCCTTTCAACCGCCGGCCACGCCGCTGCACACGGTCATGGTGAAGGACCTGGGAGAACGGCTGCAGACGATCATCGACCGCTGCCGCGAGGCCGGACAACTGATGAACAAGATCTCCTACCGCTTCTTCTGAGGAGCCTCCTGGGTCCAGCCGTGCCCCTACTTGGCTCGCTTTCGCTTGGTGGAGGTCTTGGCCTTCCCGCTGGCCTCCTTGAGACGGGCCCGGAGTTGTTTCCGGGCCTTCTTGGCCTTCTTGACGACCTTCTTGGCCGAGCGCAAGGCCTTCTTGGCCGCCCGGAGCTTCGCTCGTGCCGTGCTGGTGCGTTTCTCCGCCGCAGCCACGCTTCGTTCCGCCCTGGCCAGATCTGCGGCCAAAGCCTCCGTTGATTCGATGGGCTGGGCCTCTGCCTCGCTCACGTTCTTGGCATTCATGGGACGATACTCGTAACCGGAGCGCATTCGTGTCGGGGTCTGTCAGGAACGCGTTCCGAACATGTGTGCGTGGTACAGGTTCTGCGGGGACGACTTACCACAAGGGCCAAACCGAGCAAGAACACAATTGTTACATTTGCAGCAGCAGCCGGAACCGGAGGTCATTCCAGCCGAGTGGAAACGCGCGTCCGGAAACGCCCGCTGGGACGATTCGGTCGGACGCAACCTGAAGCGGGTCTCCGACATCGGCCGCAAACCGCCGGCAGGCTTTCCCGACCGCTTCATTGTGCGCTTCGACGTGCAGGACGACAGCGAAATCGCCCGGCGATGAGACGCAAGGTCCGCAAGTTCTCGCAGTCGCATCATGGCTCGCTGCACGAGCTGAACATCACCCCGTTGCTGGATCTCGTTTTCGAACGAGGTGGTCTTCTTGCCTGCGCCCCCGGAGGGACCCGCTCCCGCCCCACGGAGACTGATGCAGAATCTTTACCCGCTCGCCGCGTCTCCGTCACCACGGGGAGGCATCTTCAGAGCAGATATGAACAGGACGACTTGGCCGCTCAAAGGGACGCGCCCACCAACCGCTGGCATCGGATGGTCCCCCCGGACCGTCCTGGCCACTCTGCCCGCCGATCTGCGGCAGTGGGTGAACGAAGCAACGCTGGTGGGATGGATTCTCGAGATCGTCTGCGACGCACTTGAGGGCTACTCGCCGGCACCCGCGTTCGTAGCCGATGGCCCTCCGGTCCCCATGATGCTCACGGCCTTGACCTATTGCTACGCCACCGGCCGGTATGCATCGGAGGATATCGAAGCGGCAACCGCCGCGGACCGGACGATCCACTACTTGTGCATGCACCAATTCGTGACCGCAAGCGCCATCCGGCGCTTCCGCCGAGCTCACCGCGCCCTGATCCACTCCTGCCTGACCAGTCTCCATCGGAAGGCCTGGAGGCATCGCTTCGGGGGTCCGCCCTCTGGCTGCCAGTCGTCAGCCGAGTCCTCGCGCCTTGCGGACAGCGACGACGATCGGTTCGCCTACCGGCTCGCGGCCGCCGCCGAGGAGAAGATCCAGCAAGCCATCCTGGCCGATACCATTGCCCTGGACGACTGAAGAAGGGTCATCCTCCGTTCCTTCATCCAGTGCGATCGCAGAAAAGAAACCATGAAAACTCCAAGCCCAAAGAAAGACCGCCTCTCGAAGCCATCGCCCGCCCCATCCGAAAACCCACCGCCGCCGGCATCCCCGGGGCATGAGGCATCGACCAACGCCCCATCTGCCAAGACGCGGCTCCGACGCAAGCCGGCCACGGAAACAGCGGCAAGAATCACTCCGGAGCAGCCGCCCTCCACCACCGTCGAGGCCAATGTCGATGTTGGCTTTGGCAACGCGCTGTTCATCCGCGGACAGGGCGACGGCTTGTCGTGGGAGAAAGGAGAAGCCTTGACCTGCAGAGGAGAATGCCTCTGGGTCTGGCAATCCGCGAAGGCTCGCGGACCGGTGATCTTCAAGCTGCTGCTGAATGACCTCACCTGGGCGCAGGGCGATGACGTCAGGGTGGAAGCGGGGCAGAGCGTTCGGCTGGCGCCGGTCTTCGAGCCCGTGTGATTCCCGGGATTCACTACCGACTGAACCCGCCCGTCATGGTCAGCCCTTACACCGACGGCGAAGCAGGCGGTTCTTCCGCCGGCTCACGAGCCCCTACGATTCCTCGGACCGGAGTCCGTGCGCCCGGCACTTCACGGGCACGGCGCACCCCATCCCGAGCAGGACGCGGCCCACGGCGTCCGTCAACTGCTCGAGGTCCGAGGGAAAGATGCGTCCGATGGTGCCGATGCGGAAGAGGTCGGCTTGGCTGATCTTGCCCGGGTAGATGATGAAGCCGCGGTCGCTGAGGGCGCGGTAGAAGGCGTCGAAGGTGAACTGCGGATCGTCCGGGCAGTAGAAGCTGGTGATGAGCGGGCTTTGCCACTCGGGGTGGAGGTAGCTGCGGAGGCCGAGCGCGCTCATGCCCGCGAGGAGGGCGGCGTGGTTCTGGCGGTAGCGATGCTCGCGCGCGGCCACGCCGCCTTCGGCTTCCAGCTCGAGCAGAGCCGTTCCGAAAGCCAGCAAACTATGGGTCGGGGGAGTGTAACGGAACTGACCGTTCTTCTCGAAGCCCTTCCACTGGCCGAGGAGGTCCAGACTCAGGCTCCGTGCCCACCCCTTACAGGCCAGCAGCCGTTCACGGCGACAGAAGACGAAACTGAAGCCGGGCACACCTTCGAGGCACTTGTTCGGAGAGGAAACCAGGTAGTCGATGCCCCAATCCTCGAACGGGATGGGGAGGCCACCGAAGCTGCTGATGGCGTCCACGAGGAAGGTCTTGCCGTGTCGTCGGGCAATCTCGCCGACGTCGGCAATTGGGTTGAGGATGCCCGAGGTGGTTTCGCAGTGAACGACAAAGACGTGGGTGATGGCCGGGTCACGGGCCAATTGGGCGTCGAGGGCAGCGGGATCGTTGGGCGTGTCTTCCTTCGTGCGCAAGACCGTATGCGGGATCCCGGCATGGACGAGCATTTGGGCGGCGCGTTCGCCGTAGGCGCCGTTGGCCAGCACGACGACTTTGCCGTTGGGCGGAACGCAGGTCGCGAAGACGGCTTCGACGCCGAAGGTGGCGCTTCCCTGGATCGGGATCACTTCCCAACCGCGGCTGCGGGAGAGCCCGGCGATGCGCAGCAGTTCATTGCGGATCCAACTGAGCTTGGCGTTGAACTCGAAGTGCCACGACCCGGCGTCGTGGAGCATGGCTTGTTTGACGCTCAGACTGGTGGTCAGCGGGCCGGGAGTGAACAGGAGCTTGTCCCGCGCAAGGGCTGGAGATGCGAGCGACCCGGCCGGGGGCGGGGGGGCGGTGGGGTTCTCGCGGGGGTGGGTCTTCTTGCCCGTGGCTGAGGCTGGCTTGCTGGCTCGAATGGACTCTCGGGATTTCATCTTTTGCCTGGGAATGGCTCAAGCCCACGCCTGGACGAGCGGGGGCAGGTCGGTGAGGTGGGCGAGGAGATGCGTGTGTGGGTGCGCTTCGAGTTGTGCGCGCGTGTGCGTGCCATTGATGACACCGACGACCAGGGCGCAACCGGCGTGGGTGCCTTCCAGCAGATCGGACGGTGTGTCGCCGACCTTGGCCACGCACAGCACGTCGTCGACACCGCAACGGCGCATGGCCTCGAGAAGCAAATCGGGGTGCGGGCGACCGCGCCGCACTTCATCACTGGCCACCGTAGCATCGAGGAAACCGGGCAGGTCCCAGCCAAGTCGGTCCAGGATGACGTCGACGATGTTGCGGCTGAAACCGGTATCGAGCGCGATGCGGATGCCGGCTCGCTTCAACTGTTCCAGGCAGGCCTGGGCGCCCGGCATCGGCGCCACGCCGGGGTCAGCCCGGTAGAACTCGATCATCCGCCGCAAAAAATCGGCATGCAACCGCTCCACCTCTCCTGGCGGAGCGGATTGGCCACCCAGCTTGGCCTGGGACAGCAGCGCCCCGATCGCGACGGGCTTGGGAATGCCCATGACGGCGTTGACCTCGTCGCGGGTGACGTTGATGCCCTCGGCCTGCAGGGCTTCCCGGAGGCAGCGGTTCACCGCGTCATCGTCGCGGATCGTTGTCCCCGCCATGTCGAAAACGACCAGTTGGATTCTCATTCGCGTTGGTGAGGTCTTGGGAAAGTCATATCGGGTCGTCTGGGGCGGACGGCTCGACGCGGCCTTTGCCGCGATACAGGAACAGGCAGAGAACCGCCGCGACGGCGGCGAGGCTGGCCAGGATGGCGAAGCCGAGTTGGTAACCGCCGAAGTCGAGCACGCGGCCGAACTGCTGACCGGCGAGGATGGCGGCGAGGTAGCCGGTGCCATCCACCACTCCGGCCACCGTCGCGACGTACGCCTTGCCCCGGATCTCCACGGAGAGGATTCCGGCGAGCAGGCTGTAGGGACCGTAGGCAAGGAAACCGATACCCCCAACGGCGAGGGTGGCGGCGATCAGACTGTGCCGGGCCAACACGGGCAGGCTGAACACCAGTCCCGCAAGGGCCAGCAGCAACCCAAACAACAGCCGCTGGCGGCCGACCGGTGTGGTCCGGCCAAAGACCCACCCGAGAAGCACAATCCCCACGGCTCCCAGCGCGTCAAACGGCGTCGAGAGAAAAGCAGCAATGCGGTTCGACATCTCGGCGCCGCCTGCCTCCTGGAAGAAGTCCACTGTCCAAGTGTTGAACGTCTCCCGCAGCAGCGTCAGCGTGAAACTCAAGGCGCACACGACCCAGAGCTGGCGGATCCGGGCCAGTTCGCGGATCTTCCGGAACTCGAATCCGTCGGAGGACTGGGCGCACTCGGTGTCCTCCGCCGCCGGGTGCGGGGTCCATCCGTTTCGCGGCAGCACGGCCCAGCACAGGACCAGGATTGCGGCGAGCACGATGGAGGGTGCGCCCATCACCCAGCGCCAGTCGTCGCCGCTCCGGTCGGCGATCACGCCGGCCAGCAGGGTGGCGCAGACTCCGCCGAAGACGAAGCTCAGGGAGAGGATGGCCATGGCGAGCGGCAGGCTTCGAGGCCCGAACCAATCCGGGACCAGCTTGACCATGGCTCCCCAGCCGCCGGAGCCAGCCAATCGGTTCAGGCTGTAGATCAGGGTGAGCATGGGCAGGGTACCGGCCAAGCCGCCCGCGCCGCCGAACAAGGCCACCGCCAGCAAGACGAAGAGGAAACTGGCCCGCCCCCCAAACCGGTCGATCAGCGGGCCAAAGACAAACTTGCCCACCATGTAGGCAAGCGTACTGGCGCTGGCCACGATGCCAATTTGCTCCCGCGTGAGTCCAAACGCCTCGCGGATCAGCGGGTTGGCGACAGCGAAGTTCTTTCGACAGAGGTAAACCCCAATGTAGCCAATGACCAAAGCCCCCAGTAACACCCACGAACGAACGGGCGTGATCGTTCGCCGGCTGGCCGGCTCGGCGTGTGTGCCGTTCGCAGCAAGTCTGGTCAGCAGCAGGGGCTCCGGTCCAGATCGGGAACCGGCACGGGACGCTGCGGCAGGCCTGCGCGACCAGGCAACCGCCACGCCACTGCCGGGGCACGAACCAGAGGCCTTCGCCAATTGCAGAATCGACAGCGCTCCGTGGCGGTCGCAGGCGGCGCGGATCCGGTTCCAATAATCAGGTTTGGGCGTCATCACAGTTGCGCGCTGGAAAAAATGGGAAGGCCTCACGGCCTTCCCACTTGCCCTTAACCCGTACCACTACCCAACCCAAATCAGATTC
>CAYSPU010000226.1:0-9560 GCA_964432995.1 uncultured Verrucomicrobiota bacterium | reverse complement strand
AGCCCGGCCTGTACGGCTTCCGCCACCTTATGCATGGTATTGGTGCAGATCAGCGCGCACTCCGCCCCGGCCTTCTCCAAGGCCTGGGCGGCGGCGAGCAGGAGTTGGGTTGCCTCCTCCCACCGCCCCTCGCGCTGCAGCACCGCCACCTCGGCAAACTCGACAGAATAGAGCACGCACTTGGCCGAATGCAGCCCGCCCAACCGGTCGCGCACGGCTTCGTTGATCAGCCGGTAGTACGTGACCGTCGATTCCCAACTCATCCCTCCCACCAGCCCGATGGTCTTCATGTCATTCCTGGTTCAAGCCCGACCCCCGCCCGGGTCGTGACCGGATGTTCATCGCCTCCGACGAGGGGCAACAGAGGCAATCCGCGGTGGACGGCAAAGTCGATCCGGCGAGAGCCTGACAAGGCGCCGCCACGTCCGCAAGCGGCGTCTTCCGGTCTCTCCTCCGGCCATCGCGGCGTCGCAAAACGAAACGGCCGGAACCCCGAACCGTCGCAGAATGCACCTCGAGCATTCTCTTGCTGGGCCTTCGGATTTGGCTCGGACCCCGGCAGCAGCGCGGCGGGTTTGACCGGGCGAACGCGTGTCGACGCGCTGGGCCGATTCCTGCTAGGAGCGAGTGGATCGTACCGGCGACCGGGCGTTGCGAGAGCGCATTCTCGCACCATGCAGTCCCTGGAAATGAAACCGAGCACACGGAGTGCCCGCCCAAGATCAGTGACCTCAGCCATTGGGGAGGCGACGCGATGATCGCTTTCGGCCCTGTGCCGTCCCGGCGTTTGGGACGGAGTATGGGAATCAACAACATCCCGCCGAAGGTGTGCACCTATTCCTGTGCGTATTGCCAGTTGGGACGCACCATGAAGATGCAGGTCGAACGCCGCCCATTCTATGAGCCTGAGGAACTCTTCCGGGATGTTCAGGCCAAGGTCGAAAAGGCCAGGCAGGCCGGGGAGGCGATCGACTACCTCACCTTCGTGCCGGACGGAGAGCCGACCTTGGACCTTCATCTCGGCCGGGAGATGGACCGGTTGCGGCCTTTGGGGATCAAGATCGCCGTCATTACCAACGCCTCGCTGATCGACCGTGAAGACGTGAGAGAGGAGCTGCGGAAGGCGGATTGGGTGTCGCTCAAGGTGGATTCCACGGAGCCCGAGGTATGGCGCAGGGTGGACCGGCCCCACGGGACTCTGCGATTGACCTCGATCCTGGAAGGAATGCTCCAGTTTGCGCGGACATTCCCGGGGACACTGGTCACGGAAACGATGCTGGTGGCTGGGATCAACGATGGGGACCCGCAGTTGCGCAAGGTGGCCGAATTCCTGGCTCGCCTGAAACCGGCCACGGCCTATCTGGCCATCCCCATCAGACCGCCAGCGGAAGACCGGGTGCGATCGCCCCGCGAGGAAGTCGTCAATCGGGCCTATCAGATCTTCCAGGAGAAAGTGGACCGGGTGGAGTATCTGATTGGCTACGAGGGCAACGCCTTCGCCTTCACGGGCAACGCCGAGGAAGACCTCTTGAGCATCACCTCCGTCCACCCCATGCGCCGAGACGCAGTCCGGGAATTCCTGACCCGGGCGGGAGAGGATTGGACGCTGATTGAGCGGCTGCTCGCGGAACAGCAGCTTGTGGAGACCGGATGCGGAGGCCACAGATTCTACTTGCGAAGACTGAGGAGGCACACTGCCGGCCAGCCTTGAAGAGAGCGCCCCGAGAGGGCCCTCGCTGGATAAGCGGGTCTTGCTGCCCCGAAGCGCGCGAAGCTGGAGAACCTGCCACTGGCAGTGGAGGCGCACACAGGGACTCGCATCCACCTGGGAGCCGAGCTGGATGCCGCAGTCCACGGACCGAGTGCAAGCGGGCAGCCGCACCTACAAGGGGCAAACGTTGCAGGCCTTGACCATGAGGAGGCATGGGCTCTTCTTCGTAGCCAATCCGCAAGGCCTCGAACACGGCCGTCGATTCGCCCTTCACGATCGAACTCATCGGCCCCATCTCGACGGTGCAACCGTGCGACTTCAGGACTGCGTCGAAGTCATGAACCGGGTGTTGCAGATGTGTCTCGGTCAGGGGATAGAGACTGACTTCTGCTTCGATATTCATCACCCGTCGTGCCTTGCATATCGCATGCCGACGAAGCCGTGGACATGATTTCTCTGCAACCAAAGCGGTCGCGTGTGTGCTTGCGCGGGTGCCAACCCGTTGCGGACGAAGCCTCCCACTCGGATCGACAAGAGAAGAGGGATGGGGTGAAGGCGCGCTCGGTCGTCGAGCGCCAGTCGCATTCACCCCGCGAGCGCCGGGGCTCTGCAACCTTCCGCAGAAGGGCAGCAACCCGCTCCCAGAAAGGTCATGCGGCCCCGCTCAGCCATGTCTTGGAGATACGTTTCCGTGTCCCCATCCCCTTGAGAACCACAGGGGGTCAGCAATCCCAGCGCCGCTTCCTGCCCCAGCTTCTGCGGCATCCAACCTTCGATCCAGATCTTCACCCCCCTTGGGAGATCGCTGGAATCGGCTCGACAGAACACAATCACATCGGCCCGGCGTGCCTGTTCCGCGGCGAGGGCGGACGAGATCGGGTTCTGGAGGTCTTCAGCGGTACAGGAATCCCACAGAATATCGCCCTCATCGTGCAGTCCATCGAACACCGTGGTCAGCCGCCACAGGCACATGAACGCACACTCGTTCTGGTGCACCATCAGAACGCGCAACGGTCCGCCCGACCGGCAATCCGGCACGTTCTCCAGGGAAGTTCTGGAAGGGAGGGTCATGGGAGTCGTGGCAATCTGGGAACTGGCCTGGTCGTCACTGATAAAACCGCGTTGGTCAAGGTGGTTTCCGGGTGCACGCCGACGAAGGTGCGGGCCACGCGACCCTCTTTGAAGAGCACCAGCGTGGGGATGGCCTCGATATTGAAGCGGACGGCTACGGCGGGTGCCTCATCGACATTGAGCAGAGCCACGGTGGCGCGGTTGCGAACCCGCTCGGCTACCCTCTCCAGAATTGGCAGTTGCAGGTGGCATGGTCCGCACCATGGCTCCGAGAAGTCCATCAGCACAACCCCGTGCCGGATGAACTCGTCAAAGGACGATGCATCCACACTCGCGAGCGGATGCCCAGTGGATGGCGCATTCATAGGCGGCAGCGTTGCTTGCTGAGAGGGCATCGGCCGTGCCAGGACGGTCCCACCAAACCAGCAGACCGACCGTCGATCGTTCCATTCGCCCCCGGGCAGCCCGGCGGGCAGTCGTTGACGGAGGGAGGCGAGTCCGACCGCCCGGTGCGATCCGGTTGAGAAGAGCGTCATCTGCAGCGTTGCGGCAACGTTGCGCATACTCACACTGCAACGGCTGGATTGCTGCCCATGGGACTTCGGGCCAGACGCATCTTTCGCAGGCGGGCAGTGTGTGGAATACGCGGCAGAGAAGAGCCGGCGGCGCTTGGCACGCGGTTTTTCGGACTACGCGGATTATGGCAGCAGTTGTAGTAGGGGCACTTGCAGTACCGGGACCTGCTTTGGCGGGTCGTGTCCTGCGCCGCACTTCGGCAGCAACTGAAGGGGCCCGGGACAGAGGGGGGTGGGGGTCTTCCTCCCGCGTTGTCAGGTGAATTGCGGCCGGCGGCGTCCGCACGGGCCGCAAGGGTGCGGCGGGATTCTGCCTGGGCGTAGGTTCCGCTCAAGGGGTGGGGCTGGAGTCTTCTTGCTGAGCTGAGTTCCGGGGCGATGGCCCAACCACCGGGGCACCGGGGGGTTGGAGGTCTGCCAGAGCCTCGTGGAAGCTGGAGTATCCACGCTCGACGTAGGGCATGACGGTTTTGGCGGCGGGGAAGTCGCGGCGAATCAGGAACTCACGCAGGACATCCACCCGTTCGAGAAGGTCTTTGAGCTGCGCCTTTTGGGGTCCGGTGAGACCGCCGTGGCGGAGAAACTGGCTTACGGGGAATTTACTGAGGAGCGCCTCCACTTGTTCCAGGCGCCGGTGGCACGCTATGGGGTCTTCGCTGAGGACTTCCTGGTACAATTCGGTGCGGGGGGCGCCTTTCCGGATCGCTTCCGTTTCTCCGTGCCAGGACGGTAACGAAGCCCGCCCCGGCTACGAATCCGGTTTGGACCTTCTCTCGCCGCAAAATGCCGGGCTGGGATTGGACGAGGGTTGATGAGGCGGCGAGCGGTTTGAGTCCCGCCGCGTGGAGCATCGTTTCCAGCCGGTCGACCGTGAGGAACTGCGCGAAACGATAGAAGGGATGTCCGCGGGACTTCTTCAGAAGATAGTGTCTGCCCCAAGGCGAATCGGCGGGGATCAGCGCGACGAGCAGGTGTCCGGCGGGGCGCAGCACGCGGGCGGCCTCGCGGAGCACCGCCGTGGGATCGGGGGCAAAACACAGGGTTGCGACGATCAACACACCGCCGAAGGAACCGTCCGCAAAGGGCAGGGCTTCTCCCCGTCCCTGTGTCACGCGGACTCTCCTTTGCGTGGCCAGGCGAAGGGCGCCCATGGCGGGATCGAGGCCGTATTCGATGTGGAGGGCTTCGGCGAACCGGCCGGTGCCCACGCCGATTTCCAGGGCGGGGCGCTGGTCCTCACGCCAGAGCCGGCGGAGAGCCTGTTTCTCGTTTCCGAAGATCAGCCTGCCCTCCGGGGTGTCGAACCAGGCGTCGTATCGCTTCGCGCCCGCGTCAAAGGCCTGTAGCGCATCTTCTCTCGGGAGCACGGCGTCACCCTTCAGAGAGGAGCGTGGCAGAGGGGCATTTCAGGAATTCGTTGGGGGAAGCGCCTCTGGTGACGGCGCCGCCGGTTCCTCCGTCTGCGGCGCGAATTGTCCGGTGGTCAGCAGGACCAACGTGCAGGCGTGGAGGACTTCCTTGCCGCGCCGCCGGAGTTCATCGGCAAGCTCGGGGTTCTCGGCCCCGGGATTGAAGATCACCCGCCGCGCCCCGCTGTGGAGCAGGTGATCCGCAATGGGCTGCTGGTTGCGCGCGGAGAGATACACGGTGACGGTGTCGATGGGAACGGGCACTGCCGGCAACGAGGGCCAGACGGGGATGCCGTCCACTTCCGCCAGGGCGGGGTGAACAGGATACGGGGTGTGGCCCTTTTCGCGAAGCATCCGCACCGCCTTGAAACTGTAGCGGTCGGGCTTCTGACTGGCTCCGAGGACGGCGACGTTCACAGGTTGGTTTCCTTTTCTTTGAGGATGCCCGTTGTCGCCGGGGTCGGTCCAGCATTTGTCCGGAGGGCGGTTCGGATCCGCTGCCACAAGCTGGTGATCGCCTCCGCGGCGGGGCTGTGGCTGACTTCGACGAGCGGGCGGCCCTGGCGCTGGGCGGCGGTGACGGCGGGGTCGTAGGGAATCCGGCCGAGGACGGTGGCACCCAACTCGGTGGCGTGGTGCTCCAGTCGTGTTGTCAGGGCCGGGTTCAAGTCATGTTTGTTCACGCAGACCCAGGCGGGAATCTGGAAGTGTCGTCCCAGGGTCAGGACCCGTTCCAGGTCGTGTTCTCCGGAGGGAGTCGGTTCGGTGACGACCAGCATCCGGGTTGCGCCGGTCAGGCTGGCGATGACCGGGCAGCCGATACCCGGCGGGCCGTCGATCAGGATCAAGCGGTGGCCCGAGACGCCGGCAACCTGGCGCGCCTGTTCGCGAACCAGCGTGACGAGCTTGCCCGAATTCCCCTCGCCGGGGCGGAGGCGCGCGTGGACCAAGGGGCCATAGGGAGTGTCGGACACGAGCCACTCGCCGCTGTCGGCCGGCAGCAGTTCGATGGCGAGTTCGGCGCAGAAATGATGGCAGACGCCGCAACCTTCGCAGGCCGACGGGTTGATGCGGAACGTGCGGGGCACGCGTCCGTTGCCGGGGCCGTCGAAGTAGATGGCATCAAAGCGGCACACCTCCTCGCATTTGCCGCACGCGACGCAGTGGCCGGGCTTGATCCGGGCGCGCAGGCCGCCGCTGAACGGCTCTCGCTGGCGCGGCTGCGGGTTCAGAACGAGGGGGAGGTTGGAGGCGTCCACGTCGCCATCCGCCAGCACCGACGGTTGGGCCAGGGCGGCGAGCGAGGCGGTCACGGAAGTCTTACCGGTGCCACCCTTGCCGCTGAGCACCACCAGTTCCTCGAGACGTGGGATCTCGGAATGAGGAGGGGCATTCATGGGGCGGGCGCTTTCCCCTCGGTCCGAAGCTCGGAGAGCAATTGCTGGAGCAACTGGTCGAAAACCTGTCGGAGCGCCGGCAGGGCCTCCACAATCAGTTGGCCCTCCGAATACGCCCGGGCAATGTCCAGGGAGTCGGGGATCTCTGCCAGGACCGGAACACGAGTTTGTTCGCACCACTCTCGCGCCTCGGTCGCACCCGGTTGGGCGCGGTTGATCACCACGCCGATGGGCACTTTCAATGTCTTCAACACGTCCGCGGCGAGCCGCGCGTCATGCAGGCTGAAGGGTGTTGGTTCGGCAACCAGAACCACGTAGTCGCAATCGCGCACCGTCTCGATCATCGGGCACGCGGTGCCGGGCGGGGCATCGAGAATCAGCCACGGGGCGGGGGGCGCGGCTCGCTTGGCGGTGCGGATGACGGGGGGACTGGTGGCTTCGCCGACGTTGAGAGTGCCGGAGACGAAGTGCATGGCTCCCACGCTGCCACTCTTCACCACTCCCATCGGGTAGGGGACTTCGGTGATGGCGCGTGCCGGGCACACCAGGGCGCATCCGCCGCAGGCGTGACACAGTTCCTCGAACACCAATGTCCGGTCCGGCAGGGAGACAATGGCGTGGAACTGGCAAAGCCGGGCGCACATGCCGCAGTGGATACACCGGTCCTGGTGCACCCGCGGCACCAGCCTGGCGACCGGGTCTTCGCGAACCGACGTCGGCTTCAGGAAGAGGTGGCCGTTGGGCGCCTCGACATCGCAATCCACGTATGTCACCGCCCGGCCATGACGCGCCAGCGTGACGGCCAGGTTGGTGGCGACAGTGGTCTTGCCCGTACCCCCTTTGCCACTGGCCACAGCGAGCTTCACGTGGGTCACGCGGGAGCGGGACCGGTCCCGGCCGGTGGTGGTTGCACCTTGGTCTCCAGTTCCCGTGCTCGGGCCTGAGGCGGAGCGGCGGAATCGTTGGTGGCCTCGGGAACGTTGCGGTGCAAGACGAGGCTCCCAACGGGTTGACCGATGTGCCGGCCCACGACCGGGCATTTCACCTTGAACAAAAAGTAGATGTCCTTCCCGCAGCCATCGAGAGACTCGAAGTTCGCCTGGCCTTTGGCGATGATGAGGCTGGCACGGGCGAATTGCTCTTGGAACTCCGGGCTGCTGGACTCGAGCACAATGCCCGCTCCGTCGCTGCCGGTATCGGTGACCGCGACCAAGCCATCCAAGCCCGCCGCGGTCGCGTCCGCCCGCAGGGCGTCGTTGATGGCCGGGCCGCCTTTGACCACCACGGTCATCTTCTCGCGCGGCAGCAATTCGATCAGCAACCGGTCGAAGACAATCTCCCCGGCGTTGTCCGCCAGGAACAGAATATCGGAGGCGGAATGCGCCGCGGCGAAGAAGGCGTCGACGTCACCGATGAGCGGTGCCGCGAACGAACTCTCCAGCGCGGCGGGGATCTGTTCGGCGGTGAGATCGCCTTTGATGCCGAAGTCGATGATATTGGCGGCGATGGCCAGTTTGACGGCGGTCAGGCGCGGGTTTTCGGCGGCCTGGAGGCGCTCGCGCCAGGCGGGCAACATCGCCAGGGCGAGGCGGTTCGATTCCTGTTTGATGGTCAGGTAAGGATCGCGTTTTCCCGTCAACTTGCGGACGAGGCGGTGCATTCCCGAGCCGAAGCGGGCCGGTGTTTGGGTGAGATCGACCTGGCTGGCCCGCCCCAGCACCTCGCGCAGCACGCGCTCGTGAGCCTGCGGGTCATTGGTCGCCAACCGGGCGACGTTCAGGGCCTGCGACACAAAACAGGGGATGCAGTCGAGGGAGCTTCTCATTACCAGTGCCCTCGAAGATCCGCGTGCGACAACGCGTGGAGTCGGCCGTCCAAGAAGGCGCGGACGGCTTCTTCGGCCGTGCCGCCGTTCACGGCGTAAACCCGGATATTGGCTGCCTGAAGGGCACTCCAGGCTTTGGGGCCGACGTGTCCGGTGAGCACCGCCTGGACACCCAATCGGGCCAGTTTTTGCCCAGCCAGCGTGCCCGCGCCTTGGGCGGCGTTGGCGCCATCGGCGTTGTTCACGGTCAACTGTTGCCCGGTTTCGGTGTCCACGATCCGGAAGAACTGCGCCCGGCCGAACCGGGGGTCCACCGGCGAGTCCGGTTCCGAGCCCTGCGTGGAAATGGCCAGCTTCATTGGCAGTGCCCCTCCCCGCTCCCGTGGTGGTGGCCGTGCCGATGCCCGTGGTGCCCGTGGTCGTGGCCGCACGTCGGAGCGGCAGTGCCCAGCGCGCCGTTCAGGAACGCCTGCACCAGGTCCTCCGGCGACGCCCCTTCCGGACCAGCGTGGACCGCGATCCCGTTCTCGGCAAACAGATCCAAGGCGCGTCGGCCCATACCGCCCGCGATGATGACCTGAGCCCCTTGCTCATGCAGCCAGCGGGGCAGCACTCCCGGTTCGTGCGGCGGAGGAACCACCCGGGTTTGGTTGACGATCTGTTTGGAGCCGGGGTCGGCTTCGATCAGGGCGAATTCCTCGCAGTGACCGAAGTGCCCGGACAATCGTCCGGCAGTCAGGGGGATGGCGATTTTCATGTGTTTGGGTTTCTCTGTGGGCAAACTGCTTTTCTCGGTGTCCGATGGTTGGGGTTCCTCTCGCTGAAGGCTGAGGAGGATCGGGCGCACGATGTCCTCGAAGGCGTGCGCGGCCGGGCTTTCGGCAAAACGATGCACGAAAGGAGTGCCGGCGTCGCCGGAGACGACCACCTGCGGGTCGAATGGAATCCGGCCCAGGAACGGCACCCCCATTTCCTGAGCCAGCGCGCTGCCGCCACCGGACTTGAACAACTCGGTGGTTTGGCCGCAATGCGGGCAGACAAAGCCGCTCATGTTCTCGACGATGCCGAGGACGTCCAGGTGCAGTTGCTGGCAGAAGGAGACGGAGCGCCGGACGTCTGCCACCGCCACCTCCTGCGGGGTGGTCACCACGATGGCCGCTGCCGGCCGGCCCACCAACTGGGCCACGGACAGCGGCTCGTCTCCCGTGCCGGGGGGCGAGTCGATCACCAAAACGTCAAGATCGCCCCAGTTCACGTCCCGGAGGAACTGCTCGATGACCTTGTATTTCAGCGGGCCGCGCCACACGACCGCATCCTTCGGGCTCTGGAGCAGAAAGCCGATGGACATGACTTTGAGGCGCGGACCAAGCACCACCGGTTCAATGGCGTTGGGATCCGGGCTGGGTCGGCAGCTTTCCCCCTCGAGCCCGAGGATCTTCGGGATGCTGGGTCCGTGGATGTCGATGTCCAGGAGGCCGACGTTGCAGCCGACGAGCGACAGGGAGGAGGCCAGGTTGGCGGCCACGGTGCTCTTGCCGACGCCACCCTTGCCGGCCCCCACCGCGACGACGC
>CAYSPU010000225.1:0-9565 GCA_964432995.1 uncultured Verrucomicrobiota bacterium | reverse complement strand
GAGCAGGCTCCGAGAAGGACTCGCGAGCAGGCTCCGAGAAGGACTCGCGAGCAGGTGTCCGCATCGCGCCGCGGCGGACGGGTTCGGCGACAGCAGCGCGCGGCGCCCTCGGAGAGGTCGCCCTACCTCGCATGCGAAGTGGCATCCCAGAATGGGTAGGGGGATTCATGGCGTGATTGTAGCCGGAAGCCGCTGCTTTCCCACCTGGAAAAACGGCGCCCGGTTCCGGCTTTGCGGTGCAACTCGGCCCGCGTACACTGGGTGCACATGAACCCACCCGCCTCCAGCTCGACTCAGCGCCGAGGCCGTCTCGCGCTGCGCCTCTTTCTGCTGGTCGCGCTGGTGTTGGCGATCTTCCTCTATCGCAGCAGCCGTTCCCCATCGGCAGTCGACCGCTACACCGCCGAATTGCGCGCCCGGGGAGAGAAACTCACCCTGGCCGAACTGGGTCTGGAGCGCGCGGCTCGACCCGATCCGATCGAGGACATGCTCGACAAGCTGAAGCTACCGCTCCGCTCACTTCACACCGCAGCACTGCCTCCGACCCCGAAGGTCGATCTGGATGCAGCGACGCCGGGCGGCCGCAGTGTTGCGTGGACGCAGCCGTATCTCTACAGCCCCAGCGGCGCGGTGCTCGAATGGGAAGCAACATCACGGACCGTGGACCGCCTCGAAGCCGATCTGCGGGATCTGCACCTGGCACTGCGCGCACCGCCGGCCGACCCCGGGTGGGACTACCACCCGGGCGCCACCAGCGCGAGCTCGAGCTTCGTACGCGCCCGCGAGCTCTGTATGGCGCTCAGTGACATCGTGATGATCGAACTTCGTCGGGGCAACCTTGCTGCCGCACACCAGGGATTGCTCGATCTGGCGGCCTTGTGCCGCCTCCACGAAGATGGCTGGACCCTCGTGAACCAGATGATCCGCACGGCAATCCTGGGCCTGACCACCCAGGCATATTGGGAAGCGTTGCAGGCCCCCGGCTGGAGCGATACCCAGCTCGCCGAACTCCAGCAGGCGCTGGAGCGAATCGACGTCCTCGGCAAGATGCCGCGCACCCTCGAGGTGGAACGAGCGAACCACCTCGTATTCCTCGACCAACTCCGTGGAGGCGGATCCTCGGCCGCCGGCGGACCGCAACCGGCGGTCGCCCGGCCGTCGCCGCTGGGTCGCCTCATCCTCGTATTCTGGCGCTCGTCATGGGGTGCCAGGGAGCACCTTATCTGTCTGCAGTGCTGGCAAAGGCAGATCGAACGCGAACGAGCGCTGGCGGCCGGCACCCCGTGGGTTCGGCTTCCCGCTATGCCCGTGCCGCGCAACGACCGCTACTCCCGACTGCTCGCCCGTGTCTCTCTTCGTGGTTTCATCTGGTCGCTCGCCCCCAACCTCACCAGGGCGGACGAAGTCGTCCTTCGCAACGAGACCGGCCGACGGCTGGCGATCGTGGCCATCGCCCTCGAGCGCTATCGCCTGCGCCACGGCCAATACCCGGAGACGCTCGATGCGTTGACCCCTGAGTTCCTCGGGGAGTTGCCACCGGATCCGGCCGATGGCCAACCCCTGCGCTACCGGGTGCGTGCCGACGCCTCTCCGCTGTTGTATGGCCTCGGGCCGGACGGCGCCGACGGCGGTGGCGCGTGGTCTTCCTGGAGGAGTTCGGTCGACGTGGTGTGGCCTGCGCCGGTCGGACCGCGAGAGCCCCAAACCGACGGTCCCGCGCGGGCCGCCGGGGCGGTGGATGGGCCTAGCCGGCCAATGATTCCGCGGAGGTAGCGTCGTCCTGATGCCGGTACTGCGGAACCCGGGTTCGTCCCTGGCCGGCCGCAGTCCGGCGGCGGCGGTTCGACGTTCGCGGACATCGGGGCGCTCGACAGCCCGCGAGGTTGCGGACCGCGACTCGTCTGAGTCGCAGCCGAGGGTGTGTGCGTTCTGCTGCGGGTCGAGAAGACCCGCGGTCCGAAAGGGCCGGCTGGCGTGCGGGAGTGGTGGAGTGGTCGACAGCCCGCGAGGTTGCGGACCGCGGCTCGTCTGAGCCGCAGTCGCTGGACGCGTCCCAAAGGAGCGCGCGGGCGAATTAGGGGCAGTGTCCAGACGCACCGACCTCCGGCGTGCCGACGCACCGACCTCCGGCGTGCCGCCGAGAATCGGGTGTTACCGTGGCGAGTGGCCGAGCAAGGCGACAGCTTTCAGAAGGTCGATCGCCCGAGCCAGCGCGGGATCACCGACGGCGGGAGCAGCGGGCGCAGAGGCGGACGGTGGAGGGGGAGGCGCCTCATCACTCGTTCCGTCGGGCGTCGTTCCGCGTCGCCGGCGCATCAGCTCCGCCTCATTGACACGTGGGGTCGCCGCGCGGGCGGCAGCTTCGGCCGGAGGCGTGGGGGGCGCCTTGCCGTCATAGTACGCCCGTTCGTCCTCGGGGGAGACATCGATGGTGATGTCGGGAACGACGCCGTTGGTGAGCACAAGGCGGTCACCGACGGTCAGGGCGGCGCTGGCAATGCGGAGTCCCCGGTCCGCGCCCAGCGGGAAGGTGACGGCGGCTGCGGCGACGCCGGGCGTCGTGCGCCCCACCACGACGCTGGGACCGATTTCGCGGAGCACGGCGGCAAGGGCCTCCGGGGCGCCGCGGGTTTCGGTGTTGACGAGGATGGCGGTGGGGAGCGCGACCGCGTTGGTCTTGGCGGTGGAGCGCAGTTGGGTGTCCTGCCAACAAAGCAGGGGACGCTCGACACTAGTGAAGCGATCGGCCGCCTCGGCGGCCGCGCGATAGTCTTCGCCGTCGGTGTAGCGGAGGTCGAGGATCAGCCCGCGAACGGTGTTGGTGGCGCGGAGGGAATCGAGGGCGGCATCGAGTTGGGTGGCCAAGCCGGCGCCGACGCTGCCGAGGCGGAGATAGGCGAACGCCGGTTCGTAGATCTCAGAGCGCAACACGTGGTTCGTGGGAGCCGGAGCAGGCTCGGCATTCGTCAGCAGGAGGACGCGGGGATGGAAGTGATCGAGCAGGCCCTGAACCAGCGCGCGGTTCAGTTCCTCCTCGGTAGCTCCCTCCAGGTTGGCGCGCAGGAGGCGCAGCACCTCCTGGAAGTGAGGATAGGCGGCGGGCTCGGCTGCGGGCAAACGGACGCCCAGCCCGGCCCCGAACCACGCCCCTGCGGCAAGAAGCAGTAGTCGCCCCGACAAAGAGCGCATTCTGAGTATCGACATAGATCATTCCCTTGCGGGTCTCGGCACGGAGCGCCGCCGCGGCGGCGAGCGGTGCTCGATCCCCGGCCGCACGCCATCAGTTCAGCGGAGTGCCTTCGCCGCAATGTCTCGCCGAAAATGGGCGCCGTCAAAGCGGATTCGATCGACGGCGGCATAGGCGGCGTCCCGGGCGCGCGCCAGGTCGGAGGCCCAAGCGGTGACGCCAAGGACGCGTCCGCCGGCGGTGACGATGCGGCCATTGACGTTCGCCGTGCCGGCGTGGAACACCTTCGTCTGCGGCAGTCGATCTGCCTCTTTGAGTCCGGCGATGACCCGGCCCTTGGCGTAGCCGCCGGGGTACCCGCCGCTGGCCATCACCACGCAGACCGCGGCATCGGTCCGCCACCGGAGCTCGGTTCGATCGAGGTGGCCTTCCACGCAGGCGACCATCAACTCGAGCAGGTCGTTCTCCAGGCGCGGGAGGTAGACCTGGGTTTCGGGATCGCCAAACCGGGCGTTGAACTCGAGAACCTTGGCTTCGCCGCGCGCAATCATGAGCCCGGGGTAGAGAACGCCACGGTAATCGATCCCCTCGGCCAGGCACCCGCGGAGCCACGGCTCGAGAATCCGCCGTCCCGTCAGGACACACTCCGCGTCGCTCAGAAACGGCGCGGGGGAGTAGGTCCCCATCCCGCCCGTGTTCGGACCCTGGTCGCCATCGAAGGCTCGCTTGTGGTCCTGTGATGTCGGGAAGAGCCGCGTCGTCCGGCCGTCGCACAGCGCATGCAGCGAGACCTCGACTCCGTCGAGCAGTTCCTGAATGACCACCTTGGCCCCGGCGGCTCCGAACTTCTGCAAGACCAGGATTTCTTCGATGGCCTGGTCGGCCTGGGCCATGTCCCGGCAGATCAACACCCCTTTGCCCAGTGCGAGGCCGTCGGCCTTGACGGCACAGCGGCCACCCAGGCTCGCCGCGAAACGCGAAGCCGCCGTCACGTCGGAGAACACGCCGGCCTGCATGGTCGGAATCCCATGGCGCTGCATGAACTCCTGGGCGAACGCCTTCGACGACTCGAAGGCGGCGGCCTTCTGGTTCGGGCCCCAGATGCGCAAGCCGTGCTGCTGGAAGAGATCGACGATCCCCATCGCCAATGGGTTGTCCGGGCCGACGACGGTGAGGTCGGGCTTGTGATCGCGGGCGAACTCGAGCAGTTGCGGCAGGTCTTCGGCGCCGATGGAGAGACATTCCACCTGGGCGCCATTGGCGGCGAGGCGCTCCTGGGCGATCCCGGCATTGCCGGGGGTGCACCACAGGTGGGTGGCGTGCGGCGACTGGGCCAGTTTCCAGACGAGGGCGTGTTCGCGCCCGCCCGAACCGAGGACGAGCAGCTTCATGTGATCTGCACGGCGGTGGTTCGCGGCTGGCGGCGGGTGACTTCGCCGATGGTCCAGGCGGTGTGCCCGAGACGGCGGACATGACCCAGCACGGCGTTGACGCGGCTGGGCTCGACGATGGTCACCATGCCGACGCCCATGTTGAAGACCTGGTACATCTCGGCTTCGGCGATGTTCCCGGCCTGCTGGAGCAGGGTGAAGATCGGCAGGATTTCCCAACTGCCCTTGCGAATGACCACCCGGCAATCTGCCGGCAGAACCCTGGGAATGTTGTCTACGAACCCGCCGCCGGTGATATGAGCGAAGGCCTTGACAACCGGGGTGCGGCGACCGGCAGCGGCGCCGTTGAACCGGCGGATCAACGATTGCACCATCGGCCCGTAGCTGAGATGCACTTGAAGGAGTTCCTCGCCAATGGGACGGGCGATCCCCCGAACGCGGCTGGTCGGCTTGAGCCGCATCTGTTCGAACAGAATCCGGCGGGCCAACGAGTAGCCGTTGGTGTGGAGACCGCTCGAGGCGAAGCCAAGCACGACGTCGCCCGGCCGCACCGTGCGCGCGCCATCGAGCATTCGCGATCGTTCGACGACGCCAACAATGGTCCCGCTGACGTCGTACTCGCCAGGCTGGTAGAAGCCCGGCATCTGGGCGGTCTCACCGCCGATGAGCGCGCAGCGATTCTCGGCGCAGGCCTTGGCGAATCCTCTGAGGATGTCGGTGAAGACATGCGGCTCGAGCTTGCCCGTGCCCAGGTAGTCGAGGAAGAACAACGGCTCCGCGCCCAACACCGCGATGTCGTTCACACAGTGGTTGACCAGGTCCTGCCCGACGGTGTCGTGGCGGTTGAGGGCGAACGCCAGTTTGAGTTTGGTGCCGACGCCGTCGACGCTCGAGACGAGGACGGGCTGGCGATACTTCCTCAGGTTGAGGGCGAACAGGCCGCCGAAGCCGCCCACCTTGCCCAGGACCTCAGGGCGGCGTGTGGCGGCCAGCAACTGCGGCAGACTCGCTTTGACCCGATTGCCCAGGTCGATGTCCACACCGGCCGCGGCGTAAGCTCTGGATTTCATTGGACAAACAGGAGTGTCGGCGTGCGCTGCGGGGCACCCGGCGGCACGCCCGGTTCCCGACCGGACGTTCTACCCGAGGTTCTCCGGCGCGCGTTCGGGCTCCGTCGGCGGCTCGGGCGACGCGGGAGCGGCAGTGGGAACCGCCGGTTCGAGGGGCAGTCCCTCCGGCACCGGTGCGGTTGCCGCCGCAGTGTCCGCCGGTGGCTCCTGCGGGACCGTTGCTTCCGCCGGAGGCGCCGTCTCTTCCGGTGGCGCGGGCGTGGCAGTGGCCGGTGAGATCTCGATCTCCACCGGAGCGGCGGTCTCCACCACGGCGCTGGCCGGCGCGGCCTCGGCCGAAGCGGGTTCGGCCGGCTTTACCGGTCGCGGTTTGGGTTTTCTGGCCGCCTCGAGTCTGCCGTTGGCGAATTCGATGACGTGCCCCTGGTGGATCAACCAGTGAAGATCGGCGATCAGCGCGGTCTGTTCCGGTGTCAGTTCGGGGGGCGCCGGCGGCGGGGGCGGGGCGGCGGGCGGCGCTTCGGCTGGCGCGGCAACTCCCTCGCCGGTTGCCGGCGCCGCGGTTGGTGGCGCGGGCGCGGCCGGAGGGGGCGCGGCTGGCGGCGGAGGTGTCGGCACCAGGGCCTCGGTCAGGCGGCGGCGGTTGCACCCCGGATGCGCGGTGATGTAGTCGACGATGCGCCGGATGCCCTCGGAGACCGGCGAGGAGTCAAGATCGAGATAGTGCGGCCGGGCGACGGCGACGTGGGTGATGGTCTTGTTGACCTTGAAGAACTGAAGTCCGTGCGACGCGAACTGCTGGCTGAGGACGTTGACCACCTTCAGCGGGAAGCGCTGCTGGTCTTCCCAGGTGCTCCGCACCAATTGGCGCAAGACCGGGGAGGGGAGCTTCTGCGCGGTTGCGCCGGTCGTGGTCCACGTTTCCGTCTCACGGATCAGGTTGCCGGCGTGGACTTCGCGGAAGTGTTTCTCCGCCTCTTCCCGGCTGCCGAGGCGCAGGGTCTCGGGCACGTTCAGCACGGAGTACTCGGTTCTCCAGCTTTGGTCTTCAACCCATTTCTTCACGATCGCCTCATCGCGCACGATGCGAATCCGGGCCTTGTAGGCCTCGAACGACATGCGGGAGAAGCGGGAGGCGTGCAGCTTCAGCAACTTGCTCTGGTAATCATGGAAGTTGGGCGGCCCCAAGATGATCCCGCTGAGGCCGCACTGGGCGACGAACGTGTAGGTTCCCTTGGGGGGCTCGGTCGGGGTCTTCTCCGTCTGGTAGAAGAGGTCGAAATGGCGGCGCAGCACATGATTCACCGCATCCTCCTGCGACAGCCAAAGGGTGTCATCGACACTGCAAACCCACAGGCTCTGGGCCACTTGCCCATCCGGCTTGCGGAGGACGCTGAACGTGACGAGATAACGTTCTGGTTTCCGGAGGATCAGCGAGGCGATCTCGAACATGGGGTAGGCCCGACCGCTGTATTTGATCTGCCGCGCGAGTGATTCCACCCCCAGCGCCTCCGGGGTCAAGGTGACGCCCACCTCCGGCAGAGGCTCCGGCGCCTCCCGCACCGGTTCCGGCCGACCGCGGCCTCCAGGAAATGCCCGCCGCGGCCCGCGCCCTTGGCGATCGAAGCCCGAACCCTCACGCCGCGGTCCCGGCGGGCGCTCCCCACGCCCGGGGCCGCCTCGCCCTTCGCGGCCGCCACCCGGGTGGGGCGGCCGACCGCCGCGGTCAGGTCCGCGATCACGCCGGCCCCACCCGCCTCGCCCCCGACCGCCTTCGTCTCCCTGGTAGTTGGCGTATCGGTTGACGTCGGGCGACTGTCGTGCCCACGCAGGCAAGAAGTGCAGGTCCAAATCGAGATCCGACTCCGGCGTTGTGCTCATGCAGACGTAATCCTCAAATCATCGACGAGGGGTGAGGATGCCGCCAGCCCCTGGCGAATGCAAGCCCTGCAGCGCGCCCCAGAACCGCGCCGGAGCCGCTTTCGGGCGGCGGCTCCCAGCGCCCTCTTCGTCCAGCGCCACGGCGGCAGTGTTTTGCGCTTTCCCGAAACGTGCCGTCCAGGCTAGCGTCCCCGGCACCGGCCTGGGGCCCCGTTCCGCCTCTCGCCGGCACAGACACCACTCCAAGACATGGGCGCTCAATGGAAGCAGGCCGGCCGCGAAGCCAACGCACAGAAGCGCGGCCAAATGGTCAGCAAACTCGTCCGCGAACTCGTGGTCGCGGCCAAGCTCGGCGGATCCGACCCCGACCTCAATGCCCGCCTCGCCGCCGCGGTGGAGAAGGCACGCAAGAACTCCGTGCCGCGCGACACCATCGACCGCGCCATCAAGAAGGGCTCCGGCCAGACCGACGAGCCCGTCGTCTTCGAGTCCGTGACCTACGAGGGCTTCGCCCCGCACAAGGTCCCGGTCATCGTGGAATGCCTCACGGACAACCGGAACCGCACCGCGCCGGAGATCCGCAAACTGTTCCAGGCCGGCTCCCTCGGCCAACCCGGCAGCGTCGGGTTCTTCTTCGATCACCTGGGCGTCGTCGAAGCCACCCACACCGAGACCGGCCGCGATGCCGAGGGCGATGCCATCGAAGCCGGCGCCCAGAACGTGGAATCGCTCGAGGCCGAGGACGTCCCCGCCGGCCAGATCGGGCATCGCTTTCTCACCGACCCGAAGGATCTCTCGACGGTTTCGAAGTGGCTGGCCCGGGCGGGCTGGAAGATCGTCGCCAGCGAGATGCGGTTCCTGGCCAAGAACCCGGTCGAACTCCCCGCCCCCCACCGCCAGCAGGTGGCCGACTTCCTCAATGCCCTCGACGACCACGACGACGTCCACCGCGTCTACGCCGCCTTGAAGTGAGTGCCCTCACAAGGTGGTCGCAAATTGCGACCACCTTCGGTGTGCCGCATCCCATCGCCGCGCGTCGCTGTCTGGAGGCGGTCGCGTGGGCTATCTTCCTGCGAGGCGGTCCGCGCGTCGCACCGCGCGCGACCCGGTTTTTGCAGCCTGGCCGTCCTCCGAATCAGGCGGGCGCATGCCCGTGTGGAATCCAATCTGGCGGCGGGGTGTTTCTAAGTCGGGAGCTGCGGGAGGTTCCGCAATGACCTGCAACACGCGTTGGAGGATCTCCACGATGGCGGTCTCGTGAATGTCCAGACGTCCCTTCAGTTCCTGCTCGAGCTGTTCCAGTCGTCGGGCCAACTCCCGTGTGCCCACTACCATCTCGCGCAGACGCAGGAAAGCGCGCACGACATAAACGCTCATCCGCACTGCTTGGCGGCTATTCAATACGTTGGCCGCCATGACGGCACCGTGCTCTGTGAACGCGTACGATCTCGCCGCCGCAAATCGCAGCCGAGCAAGGTGGTCGCAATTTGCGACCACCTCTCTCTTCTCGCTCACGGAGAGTCGAAACAGGAAATCGGCCGGGAACCTCGCCCGGTTGCGTTTCACCTGCTCGTTGAGGCGTTTCGTGGGCACACCATAGATCCGCGCCAGGTCCGCATCCAGGATGACTCTCCGTCCGCGAATGAGTCGGATCATCGATTCGATGGATCGCCCAACCCGAGGGGTCTTCGTCTTCATCTCCATCCTCCTTGGTCAACAGCTACGCCTTTACACCAGTCCCCGGGCGTCCGCCAGCGGAATCGCAGCACCGACCCGCGCGGCGGAGCGGACGCCAAATGCACCCTGGCTTCACGCGGCGCGAAGGAACACGCGCTGAACTAGACTGCTCATGCGGACAGAGAGCCGAGCCCTTCGTCCCTCCCTCCTTTAGCCGCACGCCCCACGTCGTCAGAAAAGGCGGCCGCGGGTCGCCCGTCCACAAAGAGGTGGTCGCAATTTGCGACCACCTGCCAGCGAGGCTCTGCGGCCCGCCGGCGAAAGCCCGTCTTCCCGATCCAGTCCCTGGGAAACTCGGT
>CAYSPU010000224.1:0-9729 GCA_964432995.1 uncultured Verrucomicrobiota bacterium | reverse complement strand
GTCCAGTGTCGAAGGGCAATTGTTGAATTGTGAGATGTGACCCTAGTCGATTGCCTGGGCACGACACCGCGTCCAGTGTCGAAGGGCAATTGTTGAATTGTGAGATGTGACCCTAGTCGATTGCCAGCTGGCCCTCAGTTCTTTGCGGCCCTTTGCGACCTTCTCTAGACAACCAGGAATTCGGCACACCCCTCGGTCGGGATTCAACAGAAGCGCGCAGAGAGGCGCAAAGGCGAAACCCGCAGGCGCGACCTCTGCTTCAAAAACTCCGCCCCGGGGGTCTGTCCAGAACAGTTTGGTCTTGGCGGCGGTACTCCAGAATCTCACCGGGTTGGCAGTTAAGATGGTTGCAGATGGCTTCAAGGGTGGAGAATCGGATAGCCTTTGCCTTCCCGGTCTTGAGGACAGACAAGTTCTGGGGCGTGATGCCAACGCCATCGGCCAAGTCGTTCAGCCGCATCTTCCGCTGGGCGAGGACAACGTCGAGATTGACGATGATGGGCATGGGGGATTAGACAGTCAGCGCTTGTTCTTCCTGTATCTTCCGGCCCTCGTCCATGATCCATGCGGCGAATATAATCAGGAAACCTACAAGAACAGGTGTCATGCTCAAGGCCATGTCGTGAAGACTGGCTTGCATCAGGTAGTCAATGCCCCAACTGAGTATTAGAGCGTAGCCGAGATACCGTATGTAGCGGACGTTTTTTGCGGAGAACACAATTCCTTCCCCATAGAGTTGAAATAGGGCGAACAAGGCCAAGCCACTCAGAAATCCCACACCGATTTTGAACAGCAACAAGGCGAAGATGGCCTGCGGCATTTCTGCTGGGGAGGCGTAAATGTGGCTAGCCGAAATCACAACCTTCGCCCCTCCTTGGGAGAAGAAGGGCCAACCAAAGAAGAAAGACAGAGTCCAATAGATCTCCACTAACAAACTGAAACCTATGAACAACCGGAATATAAGGCTTGCACTCCTGATGCGGTTCATGCGGGCGTTGCCGCTGGTTCGAGCATCCCGAGTCTTCCTCCGTGTGATTAGCAGGAACACGGCGCAACACGTTAGACAGAGCAGAAGGAGGGCAATCTCAATCGCATTCACGGTTGCCATCTACGCAGGAGAATAACGATATGCAAGCATTTTTGATCGATAAACGATTACAACGTAATTCTTTGCGTTTGTCACCGATGAAAAACGAAAACCGGGTCAGCCTTCACTATTGACACAGTCGGCCTTGGGCACCAGACACCGACGCCACCCGCAGCGGGTTCGGGACGCGTGTCCACACCCCCTTCCCAACCGCGCGGCAATCCACGCCGGTGTCCTCGTCGTCTCTCGCCGCAACCGTCGCGTCGGGGCATGCCCAAACCCGGCTGGAATGCAGTTGCCCGTGTCGACAGTGAGGACCCCTTTACGAACGCGCGCCCGAACCGAGTGCCGAGTGAGCGATACGAGACGTTTCGGATTCGTGGAGGCGCTACGGCATGAGCGAATCGAGGCGCTCAGCCCACGGTCTGGGCTTCCCGGTCCACTCCCCCCTTCGCAGGCAACAGCCAATGGACGCCGCCAAGGAACGCCGCGAAGACCAAGGCCGCGATCACTTCGTAGAACCACTGAAACCGCAAGAGGAATCCCCCGGCCAGGAGCAACACGCTCAGCATCATCGCGGCCCGTCGCACCTTGGCAGCCACCGGATTCAGGCCGCCCCCAAGACCGACCCAGCAACCCAACGGCAACAACCCGTTGCCGATCACCAGGAGCTGCGTCAGCACAAAGAGCATCAGCCAGTAGAAACCGGCGTCCATGAATCCATACGAGTGCAGTCCCACCCCGAGCATGTTCACCCCAAACCACGAAAACGCCGTTACGCAATTCCCAAACACCGCCATCGCCGCCATCCCCGGCTCCCGCACCAGGTGCGACCACCGGGCATGCAACATCACGGCGCACCACAGAACGATCAACAGCGCCCCGTTCTCCTTCGGGTCCCATCCCCAGAACCGGCCCCAGGATTGGTCGGCCCAAATCCCGCCCAGGATCGTTCCCACAAAGCTGAACAGCGTCGCAAAACAGATGATCCCGTACACCAGACGTTCCAGGGATTTCACCAGGTCGGCCGTCACGAGCCGGCTGTAGACCCCCAACAACAACAGCAGGACGCCGAGGAAGCCCGCCACGAACATCGCCGAGTAGCCGATCGTGATCGTCACCACATGGGTCGCGAGCCAGAAGTTCGAGTCCAGCACCGCACGCATCATCTCCATCGTATCGCCCCCCAACGACAGATTGTGCGCGATGATGAGGGTGGCAAAGGCGATGAACGATCCCGTGGCCGTTCCGAGCCCCAGTCGGTAGATTCGTTCGAGAATCAGCCCCAAGAAGGCTGCGCCCCAGCCGATGAAGACCGCGGAGGAATAGAGGTTCGTGACCGGTGGTCGGCCTTCAAGAACCATCCGATACAGCAAGCCCGCCGTGTGGAGGATCAGCCCCAGCCAGCAGAGCAACGTCCCCGCCCGGAGCAGGCTCGGCCACGGCCGCACCCAGAAACCGCAGATACCGAGAAAGGCCAGCAGGTAGATTGTCAGCGCCCGATAGAACGGCGCCACCCGGTTGAACAGCGTCTCCGCCCGCGCCTTCGACAACTCCGGTCCGAAGTCCCTCGCCAGCCAGACGCGATACGCGGCGACCGCGCGGTTGAACTCGTCCGGATTCTGATGGTGGTAGGCGGTCGCGATCGCCGCGTAGTGCCCGATCGCCGGGTGCAGTTCCTCTCCGCGAGCCGCCGCCAAAAGACCGGCACCCATGTCCTCCCACGCATCCCGGGACGCCACCGGGTCCCGCGGCGGAAGCACCAGCGGATACGCAGCCCGCGACAGGAAATCGTACCGCTGCAGATACTCGAGCAGCCGATCGGCATCCGTCTGGGAGAACTCCTTGCCCGCCTCGCGGGCCAGCAACGCCGCGCGCCCGGCCGGAATCGCCGACCGGTAGGCGGCCACCTCGGTCGCCAGATCCTGCACGCCCTCCGGCTGCACGCTGTTCTTCAATCGATGATACAACAGGACCGCGTGGTAGACCTTCAGCACCTGCCGCTCGAGGGCGGTTCGTTGCGCCGTTTCCTTCTCCCGCGCTCGCTGGGCCTGCTTCTCGAGTTCCTCGAGCGCCGGCTGGAGCTGAGCAAAGGAGAAGTGCTTGCCGTCCTCGCCCTTCTCGGGGTCGGCGGAAGGCAAGCGGAGCATTGACACCAGTTCGGGATGATCGACACGGAAGACCTTGCGCGTATCGGCGAGCTCGGGGCGGAAGAACACCTCGAGCAACCAAGTGGTCGCCGGCATCAGTTGACCGCGTCGGGCGGGGTCGAACACGCTGAAGTGAAGCCGGACCGGGGCGGTCTGTTTGCCGCGGATTTGGCGGAGGGCGTTACGGGCGATCGTATCGAGCGGCTGCACCCGGCCGTTCAGGAGCACCGGTATCGCGCCGAACTCGCGCACGCGATAGGCCTTCTCCGTCCGCGGGAACAGCGGCCAGAGTGCCCACAGCGCGAACGCCGCCACCAGCGCCCACGGCCATACAGTCCAAAGGCGGTTAGCTTTCATGGCGCCTTTCCCTCAGGAACCGAACCAGGTGGAGCAGAAACTGCCAGGTCAAACCCGCACCGACCAGGAGACAGGAGATGTAGGGCGTCAACCAACTTGGATTGCGCACCACCTGCAGCGTCGACCACCGAGCCGCCGCCTGACGCGGGTCCATTTGATACTGGTAGTAGGTGTTCCCCCCGTAGCGCAGCGGGTTGTTCATGTAGATCAACACCTCCCGATCCTCGCCGGTGGTCGGGTTCAGCACGCGCACGCGGCTGCTGAAGTTCCGCGGGATATCGGTTCCCTGGTAGACGTCGTGCTGGCAGTCGACCAGCGTCAGCGAAAAGGGTGTGTAGTAACGTCGGGGCCGCAAGGCCAGTTGCCAGGTGCGCCCCGCGTGCTCGAAGGCCTGGGGTTCGGACATCTGCACGCCGACCAGCCACGCGCCGAGGTTGGTCTCCCCGGCGCGAATGTCGAGCAGCGCGGCCGGCAGATTCCGCTCCTCGAGATGCGTCGTCGCCGCCTTGCCCAACACAAACACCCCGCGCCCAGCCCCGTGTGTCGCCAGCGACGCCTCCGCCCCCCGCCCGGCCTGCGGCAACAGTTCGGCATTCGCCCAGTAACGTCGGACCACCAGCTTCAGCGGCGTTCCCGGCACCTCGACGTCGCCGCCTCGGGCAACTACGCGTTCGGGGATCGACACCACGGCGTCCCGGGCCGGGTCGGTCGTGTCCACCAGCACCAGTTCGTTCGCGTGGAAGTCCTCGGAGTAGTTCCGCGTCTCGCCGATTTCAAACCGCAGGGCGCTTTCGACGGAAAGCAGGTCGGTGAAGAGTTGGCCCAGGAACAGCAGCACGAGGCCGGCGTGGACCAAGAGCAGTCCGAAGTGCTCGCGGGCGAGGCGCAGCCGCCGGGCGGTAACGGTCACGAGGTTGACGACCATCAGCGCTCCGATCAGATAGCCGCCTGGGAACACCGGGATCTTCCAGCCCCCGCCCGCCGGAGACCAACAGACCAGCAGACTGCGGAAGTAGCGGGCCTGGGCCTGATACAACCCCTCTTCCACCTGCGCCAAGGTCCCCGCAAAGACCAGCACGGCCGCCAGTACCAGCAACACCACCGTCAGCCGCAGCGAGGACAACACTTGGTAAATCCGTAGCATCTCAGTACGCCACCGACTTCAAGAACTCCAGGAACGCCGGCTTCTGTTCTTCCACCACAGTCGCGTCGCCCGTCATCGTGAAGTACCAGCTCGATCCCGAATGCACCAACTCGGCCACCAGCATCCGCGGCTGGGCGTTCGTGCCGTCGGCCTCGCCGGCCATGTCGAACAACCGCCCCTGCCCCGCACCGACGGCAACCGGTTTCGCCATGGCCGCCAGCACCGATTCGTCCAACGGCGGAAGCCGCAGCCGATCCCGGTAGATGTTCACGACGTCCACCTCCCGCCCGGCGACCCCCGGCAGCGAGACGACCGCGACGTCGGCCGCGGACTTCTGTGCGCCGGGTGCGCGGAAACGGGCCAGCCGCATGCCGCCGGCGGCCTGTTCTTCCCAGCCGGCGGGCACCTCCCAGCGCAGTTGGGGCGCCGATGGCGCGGAGCCACGGTGCGGGTCCGCCGCCGGCGGCGGCGGGCCCGTCTCTTCTTTGGGGACGGAGTAGGAAGTGATCTCCTGGCGACCGCAAGCCGTGGCGACCAGCAGCATCACGGCCGCAGTCACGGTCACCACCGGACCGCGGACGCCGTGCGTCATCCTGTTCTCGTCTCTCGGCCGTCCCACAGGTCGCGGAACCTAGCTTGCCGCCGTGAAACCGATCAATGCAAATCCGAGACCGAGTCCAAACGATATCGGACCCAGGCGGCTTTTCCCGCGACTTCGTATACCTCCCACCAGGTGCCGCGCGCGTCGCTTCCCACCTTGCTTCGGGGAGTCAGAGTCAGAAGGTCTCCATTGCGCGAAGCCTCGAAGACCATCCCGGTATAGGTCGTCCCCTGGAGGTCATAGATGCTGAGACTGACGCGGGAATTCCGAACGTGACCTTCCCAGGCGCGCTGGGACACAGTCTTCCCCAGAGCGGACGCGCAATCCAGTTCGGTTCGTCCAAACCGAATCCGCTCTCCGGGGAGCAAGCGGGCGATGGCACCCTCGGGATCCTCCCGGTCGACCAGTGTCCAGGTCGTGCCGACCAGCGACTCGACTGGCGGCTCTTCGCGGAAGCACTCCGGGCGCTCTTGCCGGAGTTTGAGTCGCCTCGCCAGCGGCCCGCGGGCGGAAGCGCTGGTCAGCAACCACTCCCGAGGAATGCGGCGGTCCACCACCAGACAATACCGGTCGTCGAGTTCCTCGATCTGCACCGATTGGAAGCCGAGCTTGCGCGAGAGCGCTTCAAAGTTCTCGGCGTGCATGTTCGCCACCGTCCGTCCAAGGCTCGGTCGGCCCAGACCCAGAAACCGGGGGCAGTATCGCTCGAGAAACCAGGTCGAAACGGGGACCACCGTGAAGTGGTTCCCCTCGGGCCACGGCGGTGGCGTGGTGTGGGAAAAACCCATCAGCGTGACCGAACTGAGCCGCGCCATCCGCCGGGAACCGGGACGACCGAGGAGCAACCCTGCCAGCACCGCCACCGCAGCCATGGTCGACAGGATCGCCAGCCACCCGACCTTCCTTGCCACGCCAGGCATAGACCGAGATTGAGCCACCCCACCGCACGGACGTCCCCCGGACGCAGCTACTGCCGGCAGGCGCCCGAAAGGCCTGCCCGGACTTCCGACGCGCCGGCGTTCTGGCGCGCCGGCGTGCCGGCTAGCCGACCGCCATCGAGAGCAGGAACTCGATATTGCTGTTTGTCTTCCGGAGTTTGCCCAGCACCAACTCCATGGCCTCGACCGGTGGCACGCCGGTCAGTGCCCGTCGGAGAATCACGACGCGCGAATACTCGTCCGGATGATAGAGCAACTCTTCCTTGCGGGTGCCGGATCGCTCGATGTTGATCGAGGGGAAGATCCGCCGATCCACGAGGGCGCGGTCGAGGTGGACCTCCATATTGCCGGTTCCCTTGAACTCCTCGAAGATCACCTCATCCATGCGCGAACCGGTGTCGATCAGAGCCGTGGCCAGGATCGTCAGCGAACCGCCCTCCTCGATGTTGCGCGCCGCCCCGAAGAACCGCTTCGGCTTGTGCAGGGCGTTGGCGTCGACGCCACCCGAGAGGATCTTGCCGGAGTGGGGCTGGATGGTGTTGTAGGCGCGGGCGAGGCGGGTGATGGAGTCGAGCAGGATGACGACGTCCTTCTTGTGTTCGACCATGCGTCGGGCCTTTTCGATGACCATCTCGGCGACCTGAACGTGTCGCTCCGGGGGCTCGTCGAAGGTCGAGCTGACCACCTCGGCGGGCCGACAGGTTCGCTCCATATCGGTGACCTCCTCCGGGCGCTCGTCGATCAGCAGGATGAAGAGGTAGATCTCCGGGTTGTTCTTGATGATGGCGTTGGCGACCTTCTGGAGGAGGACGGTCTTGCCGGTACGCGGCGGGGCGACAATCAACCCGCGACTGCCCTTGCCGATCGGGCAGACCAGGTCCAGCACCCGGCTGCACAACTCGTCGGGGCTGGTCTCGAGGATCACCCGCTGATTGGGGAACAGCGGCGTCAGGTTGTCGAAATGGGTCTTGTCCTTGGCCTTGTCCGGTTCCTCGTGTCCGACGGCCTCGACCTTGAGCAGGGCGAAGAACCGCTCCTTCTCCTTGGGGGGTCGGATCTGACCGCAGATGACATCGCCGGTCTGCAGGTCGAACCGCCGGATCTGGGACGGGGAAACGTAGATGTCCTCGGGACAGGGAAGGTAGTTGAAGCTCTGGGAGCGGAGGAAGCCGAAACCCTCGGGCAGGATTTCGAGCACGCCTTCGGCGTAGAGCCCGCCGCTGCGTTCGGCGTTCTTCTGGAGGATCTGGTAGATCACCTCCTGTTTCTTCATCGTGCCGAAGTTCTCGATGCCCATGTCCTTGGCCATGTGGTTGAGATCGGCCATGGTCATCGCCTGCAGCTTGCTGATGTTGATCGAAGGTCCGGCCGGCTGCGTCCCCTCGGCGGGGCCGGCTACGGGTTCGGGAGCCGCGCCTTCAGCCCGCTCTGGTGCGGGCAGTTCCGCCACCGGCGCCGCGGTCGGCTGTTCGGCGGCCGCCTGCGGCCCGCCGACGCTGCCTTCGTCTCTCCTGCCCTTGCCCTTGCGGGGGGTTTTCTTGGGACTCTTGGCCATTGACATGGGTAGAAATGATGAGTTGTTCCGAACCACTCCGTGGATACGACGAAATGGCGACCGGCCTTGCCGGCCTCTGGCCCCCTCGAGGCTATCCTCCTCGCCGCCATGGCGCGCCCGGCAAAACCGGTACCCGCGAATCGGAGAGAATTGACAGGGCAAGGGGAGCTTGCGGCTACGGGTGCAAGGTGGCCCACGCCCCCGGGCTGTGTCAAGCCTGATACTGGAAACAAAAAGGGCGAGGGGTAGCGCCCCTCGCCCGCAAATGGCGTTCGCCGAGGCTATGCCTTCTTGGCTGCCTCCGGCTTCTTCCAGCGCCGCGGCGGCGCCTTGACGACCAGACCCTTCTTCAGCGCGCGCGTCGAAACGCGGATGTAGCGCACTTCGCCGTCGATGACGGCTTTCACGCGCTGGAGGTTCGGCAGAAAACGGCGCTTCGTGATCGCCGTGATGTGAGTTCCGATGCCGCCTTCGCGCTTCGGCTTCCCACTCCGCCAGATCCTGCTGCCCTTCATCGGGCCCTTACCGGTCAGCTCACAATGTCTCGACATAACACTCTCCGTCCCAATCAAAGGCGTGAGAAGCTATCAGCCTCGACCACCCATGCAAGCACTATTTCCGCAGCACCATTTCCACGGCGGTCTTGTTCCGAGCCTGGTTCGTCGGATTCACGGCAACCGGCCGGTTCCCGCTTCCACCCAGAGCGAGCGAAACGACCACCGCGATCGATCGGCCACATCCTTCGCGCGCTGACCGTCGAGTTTGCGCTTGCCATCGTCACTCGTGACCAGCAAACGCGCCCCGGACCTCTCCGGCGCCCAGGCCAGCGCTTCCGGCTTCAGCCCCTTCAACGAGACCCCTTCCATCAACTCGGGCAGCGCACTGCCTCCAGCCCACCAATACAGTTTGATCTTCCCCGAGCCGCTGAAAGAGCCCGCCAGGATCCAATACCCTTCGCCGGTCCACACAATATCCCGGATCCCGTAACCTCCCAGCGCCAACTCCACCGCCTCGCCGAGCCGCGAACGTCGACCCTGCACCACCTCGGCCGGATTCAACAGCGGTACCAGCAAGGCCTTCCCCCCGGGAACCGGATTCCGAAAGCCGATCAGCAGACCGCCCCCTGGTCCCTCGCACAGCCCTTCAACGTTCAGCCCGCCAGTCGCCTCCGGCCCGCGCCGCGCCGCCCGCCCCAAATCATAGCGCGCCAACTCCGGTGCCTCCGCCAGGTCTTCCAGCAGGCGCCGATACGGCCGCCCCACAGGGTCCAGCTTCGGCTTTCCCCCATCCCATCGGACGTCCGTGGCGAAGAACCGCTGCCGGTCCGGGTGCGCACGCCCCTGCTCGTCCGCGCTGTGCGAACCAATCCAGTAGACTCGGTCGCCAACACGAGCCGCCGCCTCGATGTCCGGTTCGTTCGCCTTCGCGCCCAACTCCAGGAAGGCAGTCAGATCGACCTCGTAGACCGGTGGACCCGATCGGTCGCCCGAATACAGCCGCAGCACCATCTCTTCGTCGCTCGCGGTCGCAAACAGGTTCGCCCCCACCCACGCCGCGGCAGATGCATCGTTCGCCCCCTGGTGTACCAGCGGTCCCGACGCCTTCCCGCAGGAGGCAGCCATCAGCACCACCAGAATCACACCGACAGAACAGTAACGTCTCATGTTTCTCGGACTCATCGTTTGCCTGGGAACATTGTGCCCGGAAAGGCCCGCCTCTGCAACCGGCTGGAACCGCCCCGGATCCTCGCGTAAGTGGCGCTGGCGGTTCGGTCGTCGCCAGTAGGCGCGCATTCATCCCCCTGCGGACGGGCGCTCTGTCGGCTCCGGGAAAATCCCCCCTTCCGATCGGGTCGGGTGCCGGGGATTGCGCCCCGGCACCCTCCCACACCACCGGA
>CAYSPU010000223.1:0-9732 GCA_964432995.1 uncultured Verrucomicrobiota bacterium | reverse complement strand
AGTTTGATCTCTCCCAGGTGCACCGCCTGACCGATGTTGAGATGGCTGACGTCCACTTCCACCACCCCGGGCAGGTCCTTCGGCAAGCCGCGCACGCGGATCTTGAACAGCACGTGCTCGAGAATGCCGCCTTCCTTCGCGCCGGCCGCGTCGCCCACCGTCTCCACGGGCACCGAAACCGTCACCTTCTCGTTCTCGGCGACTTGGTGCAAATCCATGTGAATCACCCGCCCGCTCAACGGATGGTGCTGCACGTCCTGAACCAAAGCGAGGTGCTTGACCTCTTTCTCGCCCCGCACGGCGAGATCGAGCAGAATCGTCTCCGAAGAGGAGTGGTGCATGAGGTCCTCGACCTCCTTGGCGTTCAGTTCGACGTTCTCCGGCTTGACGTTGCGGCCATAGAGGATCGCCGGCACACGGCCGCCGGCACGCAACTGCTTCGCACCGGCACGCCGGGTCAACACCCGGGGAAAAGCGGATAAAGCTACTGCCTTCATTGACTTGCTTTCGCCATCGACGGGACCGGGTCGGGGCTAACTCTTGCGCCCGCCCTTGAGCTCAAACAGTGAGTTGACCGAGGCATTGTTATGGATCCGTCGGATCGCCTCGCCCAACAATCCCGCCACCGACAGAGTGGTAATGTTCACCCCTTCAATCGGAGGGCGGTAGACAGTATCAGTCGTGATCAGTTCGTCAATGTTTGATTTTCTGAGTCGCTGGATGCCCAAATCGTTCAGAATCGCATGGGATACGCACGCGTAGATCCTCTTGGCGCCCTTGCGCTTGAGCAACACGGAAGCCGCCGACAACGTCCCCGCCGTCTCGGTCAAATCGTCCACCATCAGCACCGTCTTGCCGCGGATCTCGCCGATCACCGTCATCGCCTCCACCTCGGTCGCGCTCTTCCGCTGTTTGGCGACGATGGCGAGGCCCACGCCCAGCACTTGGGAGTATGCGTGCGCCATTTTGATCCCCCCCACATCGGGACTCACCACCACCAAATCATCCAAGCGCTTCCCCCGCACATAGTCGTACATCACCGGCGCCGCGTACAGATGGTCCACCGGGATGTCGAAGAACCCCTGGATCTGCTGCGCGTGCAGGTCCATCGTCAGCACGCGGCTCGCCCCCGCCGCCACCAGCAAATTGGCGATCAGCTTGGCCGTGATCGGCACCCGCGGCTGATCCTTCCGATCCTGCCGCGCATACCCATAGAACGGTAGCACCGCCGTGATGCGCAACGCGCTCGCCCGCCGCAACGCGTCCATCATGATGAACAACTCCATCAGGTTGTGGTTCGTCGGCGGACACGACGACTGCACCACAAACACGTCCTGCCCGCGAACGTTCTCGTCGATCTTCACCATCGTCTCCCCGTCCGGAAACGAACTGACCGTCGACTTCCCCAGCCCGATGCCGATCGACTCACAAATGGCCTTTGCCAAGGGACGATTCGAGTTGCCGCTGAATATCTTCACAATCTTCGCTCTGGTTGCGCGCCATGCCCGATGCCGGGTCGGAGCATGCAATTCACTCCGATACGACCTCCTGACGCCGGAGGCGGTCTGCTCGCCGGTAGTCTGTCCGTGGCTCGGTTCCGGGCAGCGCGCAATCTACAAACCACCCCCACCCGCGCAAGGGCAATCTTCGATCCCAAATCCGCGCCTCAGCCCGGCGTCGCGATCCCAGCGCGTGCCCCTCGAGGCTTGCCCGCAGCCTGACGCCGGGAGCCCGGCGCGGATTCGGCCGTGGACTGTTCGGAGGCCGAAGCCGGAAGTCCGAAGTCAGGAGCCGGGAGCCAGAAGCCTGAAGTCTGGAATCCGGCACGGCTCCAGGAAGCCGTAACCGCCAGAGGCACTTGCCGGGCCCAGTCGCCGAACATCCAACGTCCAACATCGAACTTCCAACGTTGAACAACGGCATCCGTTCGATGTTCGATGTTCCATGTTGAGTGTTCGACGTTCGCACTCCTGGAAACCGCCGGCACGCTGAGCTACGCCCCCCCCTCCAGTCGCAGCACCGATTCCGCCACCACCCGCTCCGTCTGTTGTTGCCGAAAACCCCGGTAGGCCTCCCGCACCCGCGGATGCTTCGCCCCCAGGATCGCCGCCGCCAGCAAGGCCGCATTGGTCGCCCCCGGCTTCCCGATCGCCAAGGTCCCCACCGGCACTCCCCCTGGCATCTGCACAATCGACAGCAGCGAATCCAGCCCCTGCAACGACGCCGACTCCATCGGCACCCCCAACACCGGCAAGTGCGTCTTCGCTGCGCAGACCCCCGGCAAATGCGCCGCCCCACCCGCCGCCGCAATCACCACCTCCACCCCCCGCGACTCCGCCTCTGCGAGATACGCAAAGAGCGCATCCGGCGCCCGATGCGCCGATAGCGCCCTGGCCTCCCACGGCACCCCCAGCCGGTCCAGTTGCCGCGCCGCGTTCTGCATCACTTCCCAGTCCGATTTGCTGCCCATGACGATCGCCACGAGCGGATTCACAAGTTCGCTTGCCATATGCCTGAAATGCAGACCGACTTAACCCGACCCTCCCGCAAAATGCAACTGCGCCCGCAAGCGCCAGTTCGCGGCCGACAGTCGATGGGCAATCGGGGGCCCCGCGGGTATCGGTTCACCCGCCAGACGCGCTCCCGACCCTCCGATCGGATCCCTGTTCCGCTGCGGTGCTGCCTGCCAGCCCCGCGCCGGACCGCCCGACGTCCCGGCGGGCAGCAGCACCACCCGCCGGAAGGGGTGGCGTTCGTGGCTTTCCGAGCGAACGCCAGCCCGCAAAGTTCGGGACCGCGGCTCGTCCTCGGCGCGCCGTAGTCCCGCGCAGGCGGGGCGAAGGCGGCTTGAGCCGCAGCAAAGCGTGTGTGCGTTCTGCTGCGGGTCGATCCCGCGGCCGCGGGACACGGTCCGGAAGGGTCTCCGAACCTGCAACCGCCTCCCACTCGCTCGCTGCTGCTGCGACCCGGGCCGTGTCGCGCTCCGACCGCATCCGCCAATCCAGCCAACGTCGGGGACTGGTGCGAAGCTTGACTCGTCATTCCTCCGCCCTGTTAATCGTGCCGTGATCATCCTGCGTCGACTCCAGGTGCTTTCCGGATTGCTGCGACCACACCGCTCCTCTCCGCGCCGAAGCCAATCGCGCACTGCACCCCTGAACGGGCAGGTAGGGGCGCGCGGCCCCGCGCGTCCAAGCCACTGCGTTCTGTCCAGGAGAACCACCGGCGGCCCGAGGCCGGGCGTCCCTACCTCAACCGGGAGGTTGACCCGAAGACTGGTATTGAGCTTCTCCTGCGCCGTCCTGCTCTGCGGCTTGCCTCTTGCCGCTCGCTCTGCGATCAGCGAAATCGTCGTGGACCGCGACACAACCCTCGAACAGGGAGCCCGGCTGTCCGCCCGGATCATCGTTCGTGCCAGCCACATCACCATCGACGGCAACGGCGCCACTCTCGTCGGCCCGGGCGAAATCGGGAATCCCGCCTCCCTCGAGTCGGCCGGCATTGGGCTTCACCTCGAAGGCGCGGTCAACGTCACCGTCAGGAACCTCAAGGTCCGCGGCTTCGCCACCGGACTCCTGGCCCGCGACGCCGAAGTCCTCGTGATCAGCGATTGCGATTTCTCGGATAACTACCACAACCCGCAACACGGCTGGGGGGAACTCCCCCCGCGCGGCGGGCTCCTTCTCGAACGCGTGCGCCACAGCATCATCCGGAACACCCGCGCCAACCGCGTCTGGGACGGACTCCATTTGATCGAATCCGACGACAACCTGGTTGCGGACAACGATTTCTCTCACTGCTCGAACACCTGCGGCAAGCTCTGGAAGTCGTGCCGCAATCGGTTCCTCGGCAACAACCTCTCCTACGGCATCCGGATCGACCGCGCCGCCGGCGAAGTCCACGCCCGCGACTCGACCGGCGTATTGCTCGAGACGGGCTCGGACGACAATTACTGGTACCGCAATGACATCACCCAGGGCGGCGACGGCATCTTCATCCGCCCCCTCAACCGGTGGGTCTCCCGGGGCAACGTCTTCGTCGAAAACGACACCTCCCACGCCAACAACAACTGCGTCGAGTCCTGGAGCCCCGGCAACACCTTCATCCGCAATCGCGCCAATCACGGCAGCTACGGCTTCTGGCTCGGCGGCAGTGACCAGACCGTCCTCATTGGCAACGAAGCCGCGTTCAATGGCCTGACCAATGGCAACCACAACGCGCCCGAGGCCGGCTTCGGCCACGGCGGTATCGTCATCGTCGGCGGCCCCTCCAGCCATACCCTCATCGAAGGAAACGACCTCCACGACAACAACGGCGCCGGCATCGCCTTCCGTGGCGATGTCGACTCCCAGGGGCGCGCCTGGCGGACCGAGCACTGGATCATCCAACGAAACCGCATTTCCAACAACCGATTCGGCATCTGGGGACGCTGGGGCGACGCCATTCTCCTCGCCGCAAATCAGTTCACCAACAACCACGCCGGGAACTACCTGACCAACGTGGCGAACCTGGTGGAACTGCCCGACGCCGCCCCCGACAGTCTCGCGCCGGCCGTTGAACTCGTCGGTCCCGACGTGGTCCCCGTGGGGCAGGTGGCGCGCTTTGATGCTTCCCTGAGCCGTGCGCTAGGCGGCGGGGCCCTCCGCTTCCACTGGTGGCTCGACGGCCCGGCGGGCGCCTCCTCCTCCTTCGAGCGCGTTTTCGATCGACCGGGCTTCCATCGGCTCGGTTTGACGGTGGACAACGGCGCCCTGGCCCGCCTCGCCTGGCGCGACCTGCTCGTCGTCCAACCGGTCGCGACCGAACTCGGCACCGAAGGCCAGGCCCACCGCTGGAGTTGCGAGCTTGAAAACAACGATTCCGACCACGGCCAAGTTTGGTTCGCAGACGATCCCGCCGCCGTGGTCGGGCGCGGTTGTCTCCGGTTCACCCCGCGCCCGTACCCGGGGGCGTATGCAACCGTGATCTACCCCGCGACGCGCGATGCCAATTGGGACCTCACCGGAAAGACCGAAATCCGGTTCTGGATCAAGGCGCAGAATCCGAACATCCCGGGTTGGCAGAACGCCGGACCGGTCGTCCGCCTGCTCGGGCCCTCCGGCACCATCGAGTTTCGCCCCGCAAAGGACGCCAACCTCCTCAACGATCCGCCTTTCAGCGAGGCGCGCTGGCTCTGGATGCCCGTCTCCATCCCCCTCGGTGGCGACGACCGCTGGCAACGCGGTGTCACCGGTTCCGTCACGCTCCAACGCATCAACGCCCTCAGTCTCGCGCTCGACTCCTGGGGTGGCGATCCCTTCACCGTCTGGATCGACGGGCTGACCGTCGAAGAATGACCAGGCCGCCGCGAACGAGCGCCGCCGCGTTCCAGAGGTTATCCTCTGGAGATTGCGTCCCTCCGTGTCTGAGCCTTTGCGGTCCTCCGCGAGCTTCTGTTGAAAGTCCGAGCGGCTGCTGTTCCTCGGCAGCCTGCTGTTCCACGCCGGCCCCTCACGCCACCGGACCGTAGCGCGGTCCCAACTGCGGCGCCAACTCCTTGCCGTAGGCCAGCAACAACTCGCGCTCCGCACCCGTCAGCGGACGATACTGGCGCGCCCAGCCGATATTCTGCACCGCTTGCTCGAGGGTGAAGGGACCGATGATCGCCGCACTCACACCTTCGAGATCGAGCGCATACGCCATCGCCTGCGGCAACCGCTCGGGTGGCGTGACGCAACCCACCCAGGCCTTCCGGTGATTCGGGAAGCCGCCCTTGATTCCGGCATACACCTTCATGGCCACCACCCCCACGTTCCGCTTCCGGCACTCGGGCAGAACCTTGCCCTCGAAGTCATAGATGTTGCGATCCGCGTAGTTCATCACCGCCATCACCACGTCAATCTGATCGGTCTCAAGCATCCGCACAAACCGCGGGGGACGGGCGTGGCCGGACATCCCGATGAACCGGAGCTTCCCAGCCTGCTTCTGCCGCAGCAGATACTCGAGCACCCCGTCCTTCGCCAGAACCTTGTCGATGTCCTTGTCCCCGATGTGATGGATGTGCACGAGATCCACGTGATCAACCTTCAGCCGGGTCAGGGATTCCTCGAAAGCCTTCTGCGCTGCAGCACCGTTGTCCGTCCAGACCTTGGTGACCAGGAACAGCTTGTCGCGTCGGCTGGGCACCAGGTTGCCCAGCACTTCCTCGGCATGACCGTAAATGCGGGCGGTGTCGATGTAGTTGACGCCGCGGTCCATCACCTCGCCGAAGATGCGCTCGGCTTCCTTGGGATCGATCCGGGCTTCCCCGATCGGCGCGGTGCCGAGGCCCAGGATGGTAACCTTGGCGCCCGTGCGCCCCAACACCCGGGTCGGCAGAGGGCCCTCCCCGGCCGAGGCGGCCTCGAGTGCCGATCTCGAGAACGCCAAACCGACCGCCGTCGCCGCCGCCTGCTGCAGGAACCGGCGTCGCGTCACTTCATCGGTGGCATGCACCCCCGCCGACAACGCGGCCGCACCCCGGGGAGTTGGAACAAGGGTCGCTTTCATGGATTCGCAGGCAGCTTACCAGCGAAAACCAGGCAAGGACAGCGCCAATTCGCGCCGATTCGCGCAATTCGCGTCGTCCCTTCCTCCGCCGGTTTCGGTAAGGAATCCGACTGGTACTGCCACCATTCGGAGCTGGACTTCGGGAGTGCGTCACCGAAGATCTGCGGCCACACTCACACTATGAAGAACACGAATTCGCGACGTCGTTTTCTGCGCCAGACAGCATTTGCCGGCGGCAGCTTCCTGCTGTTGCGCACCGCGCGCCTGGCGTTGGCGGCCGAAGCCAACGACAAGCTGGACGTGGCGGTGATCGGCCCGGGCGGCCAGGGGCGGGGCAACCTGGACAACGTTGCGGGTCTCGGACAGAACATTGTCGCGCTCTGCGACGTGGACCAGGCGCGGGCGGGGGACGTTTACCAGAAGCACCCGTCCGCCAAGGCGTTCACGGACTTCCGCAAGATGTTCGACGCCCTGGACCGGGGTATCGACGCCGTGCTGGTGTCGACGCCAGATCACACGCACGCCGTCGCCGTCCTCGAAGCGATGCGCCGCGGAAAACATGTCTATTGCGAAAAACCGCTGACCCGCACCGTGCGCGAGGCGCGCGCCCTCAGGGAGACCGCTCTGCGGCAGAAGGTCGTCACCCAAATGGGCAACCAAGGCTCCGCTTCCGGCGGACTCCGGCGAGCCGTCGAACTGGCGTGGGCTGGAGTCCTCGGCGAGATCCGCGAAGCGCATGTCTGGTTCGATGGCGGCAACGGGCCGCTGCGGCGTCCCCAAGATCGTCCGCCGGTGCCGGCGACCCTGGATTGGGATCTGTGGTTGGGACCGGCCGAAGAACGTCCCTACCACCCCAGTTACCTGCCGGCCAGTTGGCGCGGATGGCGCGCCTTCGGAAGCGGCATCGTCGGCGACTTCGGCTGTCACACCGGCAACATCATGTTCCGCGCCCTGCACCTCGAACAACTCTGGGCTCCCTCCGCAACCCCCGCGAAGATCCGCGTCGAAGCCAAGTCGTCCGAAGCCGATCGCGAGGGCTACCCCACATCGATGCGCGCGGCATTCGAGCTGCCGGCCCGGGGCGACCTCCCGCCCGCCAAACTGGTGCTCTACGCCAAGGAACGCCCGCCGGCCGAGCTCATGTTGGGCTACCCGATGGCGGGTTGGGGCGACCTCCTCGTCGGCTCGAAGGGATCCCTCTACTCCGACTGCCCCTGGAACACGCGCTCGGTCCTCTTGCCCGAACAACGCTTCGACGGGTTCCAGGGACCGGCCGCGTCCCTGCCGCGCACCGACAGCCATCACCGCGAGTGGGTCGATGCCTGCAAAGGCCGGGGAAAGACCTTCTCCAGCTTCGAGATCGGCGGGCCTCTCACCGAGATCATGCAACTCGCCAATGTCGCCACGCTCGTCGCCGGTCCCCTCGACTATGACGTCGCCACCGGACGCATCGTCAATTCACCCGAGGCCGATCGACTGCTCCACCGCGACTACCGCCCCGGGTGGCAACTGTAGCAGTCGGCAGGGCGATCCCACGACCGCAGGAGCGTTGGAGGCCGTGAGCCGCCACGTCGGCAAGTCGGCCAGTCAGCCCGTCGGGATGAGTGCATACCGGCAGTCGGTCACTGCGCTTCGGCGCGCTGCGGAGAGCGCGCCCTACCTCACGCACCTCGCACATCAGGTGGGGCGACCTCTCCGAGGGCGCCGGAGCCCGGCACGTCGGCTGCCAGCCGTCGTTCCGACGCGCCGCAGTTCCGGCAACGCACCTCCCCATACCTCGGGCAGGCGACGCCCGTTCACGCCCTCGGGGACGTCTTCGTCTGCGGCTCACTTCTCCCCTGCCGGGCCGATGTACTCGCGGGCGATCACGAGATTATCGAAGTACACCACGTTCGTCGGGTGCTTCGTCCACCGGTCCGTGACGTAGGACTCGAGCGTGAGCGCGTTCGCCTGCAACGTCTCGCTCTGGCGCCAGTTGACGCCCTGCCAATGACCAAGCAGGCGACCGTCAATCCAGAAGGCCTGTTCGCCGTCGGGTTTGCCCGGCGTGTTGTGGTGCAGCATGAACTCGGCACAGATCCAGCGCCCCTTCGGGATCACCTCCTGCGGCTCGGGCAGAAACGAGTTGCCCCAGAACTTCCCGTCCGGCGACACCCGCATCTCGTGCCAGTAGCTGTAGAAGTTCCATTTCCCGGGTGCGGGCCATCGACCCCAGTTGCCCCAGGGCTCGAGTGCAGTCGAGAACCGCTCGTCACCGGTGGGACGCAGGCCCGCCCCGCCAAACCCGCTCCACTTGTCCCCGCCACGCAAACCCCGATTCGCGCGCAGTGTTACAAAGTGATGCACATAGTCGCAGTCACCTGCGAACCGGACATAGAACCGCACAAACACCCGCGGCGCCGACGCGAACCACTTCGTCAAACCGCCACCGTGGTTCTCGCCAAGGCGCGCCTCGACCTTGAGGCAGCGCTCCCCGCACACCGCGCTTCCTGTCGGCGCGAAGCTCAGCGCCTTGCTCCGGGCGGCATCGGACTCGTCCCAGCGCGCTCCCAGCGCCCCCTCCTCGAAGTCGTCGGCAAACAGGACCGCGGGGTGCGCCTGAATACCTCCGTCTGCCCGGTGGCTGGCCGCCAGTCCAGCCCCGCTGGGCAGCGCGCTCTCCGCGGCGCGGTTCGGGAAGCGATCCTCCGCCGCGGAAACCGCCGCGGTGAACGACACAAACACCAGGAACACTCCGACTCGCATTTGCAGGATCTTCAACAACCAAGTCGCACAACAGACACAGTGTTTATGCCCGCAGGGACTACACGAGGCAACACGAATAGGCCGCCCCGGATCCTTGCCCAAGAACGGACAAAGGGACGGGTCATTAATGTGCGGAGCGCGACCGGCCTGCCATGCCGTAGCCTTGGCGTAGGCAGGCCCCTCGGTCGCAGCGGCAACGCGCGGACGAGAGGCAGTCGCAGGTTCGGAGGCGAGCCCGCGTGGTGAGGCCGCTGCCCGCCGAGACGGCGGGCGGTCCGACGGAACGCGACCGGTCTGCCGTGCCGTAGCCTTGGCGTAGGCAGGTCCCTCGGTCGCAGCAGCAACGAGCGGACGGGAGGCGGTCAGTGGTTCGGAACATCCATGCCCCGCGCCGGATTCATGCGGCCTAACCCCCGTCGAATTCCTGTTCCCACCGTCCGTCCCAGGCGCTATCCTCCC
>CAYSPU010000222.1:0-9823 GCA_964432995.1 uncultured Verrucomicrobiota bacterium | reverse complement strand
AGCTTGCGCACGGCTGAGCACATCCCCTCCCACACGGTCCGTGCGGCCGGCACGCCCGCGCGGCAGGTGACCGCAAAGTAGACCACCGAAGCGACCAGCGCCGGCACGAACACATTCCCCAGCCGCAGCGGAACCGTCTCCCGCCCCAGATGGGTCTCCCACAGACCGGCCAGGATCCAGCCCAATGACGCCACCACCAATCCCGCTCCCAGGCACCAGAGCGTCGGGCGCAACAACTCCCGCATCTCCAGCCTCTTGAGCTTGCGGCGGAGGCCATAGAGCAGAAGGCCCAGGTTCAAGTACGACGTGAACGAGTTCGCCGCCGCCAGACCCGCAGCCTGGAACGGCCCCACCACCAGCGCCGCCAATAGAAGGTTCACCGACAGGCAGAAAACACTGATCCGCATCGGGGTGCTCGTGTCCCCCAGCGCGTAGAAGGCCCGCGCCAGGATGTTCACCGCCGAGAACGCGATCAAACCGGGTGCCAAGGCCGCCACCGCGAGCGCCACCTTGCTCGTCGAGTAATGGTCAAAAGCCCCATACTGGAACAGCAGCCGCACCGTGGGCTCGGCCAGCGACGCCAGCAAACCGGCCGCCAACGCGTTTGCCAACACCAGGTATCCCAAACCCTCCCGGAGCGTGGTGCGAAACTCCGGATACCGCTTCTCCGCCGCCAGACCCGAGAGCGCCGGGAGCAGGTAGGTTGCCAGCGAAATCCCGAAGATCCCCTGCGGAAACTCCATCAGCCGGACCGCGTATTGGAACGAGGCCACGATGGATTCCTGCGACGAGAACGCGAGAACCTGCGTCAGCACCACGTTGATCTGGAACGCAGCCACACCGACGGACGCCGGCAGCATCTTGCGCACAACCTCGCGCACCGTCTCGTTGGGCCACGGCCGCACCCACCGGTAGCGGTAGCCCTCGCGCCGCAGCGTCGGCCACTGAAACCCCGCCTGCGCCAACCCCGCCACCAACACCCCGATCGCCAAACCGAAGATCTGGCTCTCGAGCCGGTCCCCCATCCGCGGCGCCAGCAGCAGCACGCTGGCAATCATCACCACGTTCAACATCGCCGCCCCCAGGGCCGGAACGAAGAAGTGCCCCCGCGCGTTCAACATCCCAATGAACGCCGCCGCCAAACACACCAGCAGCATGTAGGGAAACATGCAGCGCAACAGTTGCAGCATCAGCCGCGTGTTCTCCCCCAGCGACAGCGTGCTCAGCGCCAGCGTGATCAGGATCAACGCCGCCCCAATCACCGCCGCCGCCGAGACCACCAACCCTGAAAGAACCGCGTTGGCCGACCTCCACATCGCCTCTTCCCCCTCGAGCTTCTCCTTGGACTTGAAGATTGGAATGAAGGCCGCAGTCAGCGCCCCTTCCCCGAGCAGCCGCCGAAACAGGTTCGGGATGGTGAACGCCATCTGGAAGGCGTCGGCCACCGCGCTCGTCCCCATGAACGCCGCATACACCTGCTCCCGCACCAACCCGAGGAGCCGACTCACCAGGGTGGCCAGCCCCAGCGCCCCGGAAGACTTGAGCATCTGCGACATGGCGCGCGAAGGCTACGCAGCGCCGCCCAGCCTTCAAAGCGCAAAGTTCTGCAGACACCAGTCACCGCACAGCACCGGTAGGTATTCGCCTCGCATCTCTGTTCGCTCTGTTGCCTCCTGCAAGCCCCGGTTCCGGATTGGAGCCAGGGGAGCCGCGAGAAGGCACAGAACCGGCCCGCCCCAATAACCCCCGGGCCGGCATTACACCGCGCACAGTGAACCACCGATCTCTTTTGCGTCTTCTGCGCCTTTTCGCGGCTTCTCCTTTTTGCGGCCGCTTGACGACAACCGACGTCTGGATTATCTTCACCGCAGCATTCCTCCGCCAGGCGCGACATGAAATACCCGCTGAATCTGGGACAGGCTGAACTGGAAGTCCTGCGCTACGTGGCCGACCACGGGCCGGTTACCGTTCGGGCGGTGGCGGATCACCTCGCGCAGACCAAAGGCCATGTCCGCACCACGGTGCTCAACAGCATGGAACGGCTCCGCCGCAAGGGATTCCTCCAGCGCCGCAAGGTGGACGGCGTCTTCCATTACCTTCCGCGGGAGGACAAAGGGGCCTTGTTCCAGCGCCTGTTGAAGAACTTCGTCGAAGCTGCCTTTGGCGGATCGCGCGCCCCGCTGGTGGCGTACTTCGCCGAACACGGCAAGATGACGCGCGAGGAGTTGTCCATGCTCCGGAAGGTGGCCGAACGGCTGGAATCGGGGAAGGAGTGACCTGTGCGATGGCTGGGGACAGGGGATTGGCTGGCGACCTGGCTGCAGGCGATGGGGTGGGCGTCTCTGTATGGAGGGCTGGCGATCGCCGGGGTCTGGGCCATCTGCCGGTTGCTGCCGCGCCTGTCGCCGACGGTCCGGAGTTGGCTCTGGCGGATTGTCTACGTGGAGCTGATCCTGGTGTTGTCGGGCCTGAGCCCCATACGCATACCGCTTCTGCCGAAGCCCGACATGCGAATCGAGGCGGTGGAAACGGCGTCCGACGCTCGGCCCATGGAGCCGGCGTCTGGCGTCCGCCGGGATCGCGCGCCGACCGTCGCGGCGGGGCCGTCGACCGCCTGGGCAGTTCCCGATGCCCCCCGCGCATGGGGCGCGATGTTTCTGGCCTGGCTTGGCGGCGTCGGCTGGCTGGCGGGGCGGAACCTCCGGGCCTGGCGGGACACGCGCCGGACTCGGTGTGAAAGCCGGCCGCTGGACGATCCATGGCTGCAACAGGAGTGCGAAAGCCTGAGCCGATACTTGCGGCTGCGGTGTTCTCCGCAACTGCTGTGTCATGAGAACGCGTCCGGCCCGCAGGCGATTGGCCCGGCGCATCCGGCCCTGCTGTTTCCGGTCGCGTTTGCCCGGCAACGCCCGCCGACCGAGGTCCGGCTGGTGATGGCCCACGAACTGGCCCATCTCCGGCGGCACGATCTCTTCTGGGAGTGGCTACGGCGGGTGGTGAATGGTGTTCTGTTCTTCCATCCGTTGGTCTGGGTTGCCCGCCGGCAGGCATTACTGGCCGACGAGATGGCCTGCGATGCCCTGGCGCTGCGCGTCGTCAACGCCACCGTCACCGATTATGCGGGAACACTGCTGCGGATTGCCGAAGACGGTCTCTTGGTCCCCCGGAGTTCCCCGGCGCTTCTGGGGACGGGAATGAGTTCGGCGCACTGGATGATGGATCGCCGCCTGCGGGCCCTGCCCCACAGCCACGACCGATGCTCGAACCAGGAGCGGCGGCGCCGGTGGCGGGCCACCTTGCTGGGTGGTGTGGCGGCGGCCCTGGTGCTGACGGTCGGGTTGATGACCTGGTTTCACGATTCGGGCATCCGGCAGATCGACCCCCGCTACCCGGTCCTCGGTTTCACGGTGTCCCGAGGGCGGAACCATGTCCTGTCTGTGGATCGGGAGGTGCTCCGTTTCGCGGGCCTGTCCGTTTCCCGCCGTGCCGCCCAGATGCAGACGCCGTCTTCTGCCTCGACCCGGCCGGGGGGCGTCGGGATCACTTGGTCTGCCAACACCACTCTCCCGAGCAAGAGCATGCCCTCCCGGCTTGCCGGCTGGATGCGCAAGGTGGGTCTGAAACCCACCCTCAGTAGCGACAACTACAGCAGCGGCATCTACCTGGGAGAAGAGTCGTGCGTGATCGCCGTCCGCTTCGGCTGTGACGCCCGCAACCGCGACTGCAAGGACATCGCCGCGTTCCTGGTCGATGAGCAGGGCGAGGCCATCCGTTTGGTGCCGCATTCCGACGGTTCGCCGACCTCGAGTGAGTATCTCAAGTTCTGGGTGATCACGCCCGCTCCGATCACCCGCGCGAAGTTCAACCTGCTGCTCCGGAAAGAAGCTGACGGCAAGGATGTCGCCGAAATTCGCCTGGGCGAGCTGTGAATTGCCGAGATTCAAACGAGAAGGATGCACCCATGAAACCCCCTACCCAATCCGGGATACCACTTCGCATGAAAGGTAGAGCGACCTCTCCGAGGGCGCTGGAGGCTGGCACGTCGGCGAATCGGCTCGTCGGCGAGTCGGCCGTCGTTCCGTCGTTCCGACACGCCACAGATCCGGCGGTGCGCAGACCCGCTCGCGAGCTCAGCTCGGAGCCTGCGCTCGAGTTCTCCCCGCAGTCGCGCCCTGCCAGCGTTTTGGGCGAGCTGGCCGACCGGGCAACCGCGTTGAGTGTGGTCTTCGGAGTGATCGTGTGCCTCGCGGCTGAAGGACAACCGTCCACCGTCAACAACTCGGGCACATCCGCCACTGGGGGAGCCGGTGGCGGCTCGGGAGGCAGTTGGGGCGGCGGCGGCAGTTCGGGTGGCGGAGCCGGTCCGGGCGGTGTTGTCAGCCGCCGCACTGCAGGTGGTGGTTCTGGGGGCTATTCCAGCGGCGGGGAACGAGGCGGCACGGTTCAACTCATTTCCAATCCCGCAGTGCAGGCGGAACTGAATCTCACCAGCCCGCAACAAGAGCAAATCGCGAATGTCCTGAACCGCGTCCGAGGCGTCGAGCAGGAGTACTTCGGCAGTGTCCGCAGCCGCGGGCAAGAGCAAATCGATCGCATGCGAACGCAGGCGGAGGAACGGTCGAAACGGTATGAGGAAGCCAATCAGCAAGTCGCTCGTTCCACGGAGAAGATCCTGGCGGCGCTCACCCCCGCGCAGCGCGCGCAACTGCAGAGGCTATGTGCGCGGGCCCGGCCGAGCCCAAGCGGCATGCAAGGCGGGATGGTGTCGTCGCAGGGCGACCGCGGAACGGGCGGTGGTATCAACGTGGTTCACAGGGGCGGCAGCGGCGGGGGAACCGGTGGGGGGAGCGGCGTTGGCGGCGGTGGTGGAGGCGGTTTGGGCGGCGGGGGTAGCCCGGGGAACATGGTCGTGCGAGTCAGCAGAAGTGGCGGAGGGGGTTCGTACCAGAGCGGGGGCGGTCCAGGAAGCGTGGTGAACGTGATCTCCGACGAACGCGTCCAGGGGCAGTTGGCACTGACCGCTGCGCAGCATCAGCAGATCGGCGCCACCCTTGCCGAGTTCCGTCGGTCGGAGGCGGATTTGTACTCGAAGGCGGAGGCTGAGCAGGCCTCGCGGCAAGACTCATTCGAGCAGGGAGCAAAGGAGAGGGAGGCCAAGCAGGAGGTCACGCGCCAGGCCGTTGCGCGCGCGGGCGAGGAGATCGTGGCCCTGCTCGCACCGGCACAGCGGGCCCGGCTCGAGCAAATCCGCTTGCAGGCGCTGGGAGCGGAGGCGCTGTTCAAGCCCGAAGTCGTGCAGGCCCTGAACCTGACCGCCAGTCAGCAGGTCAAACTGGCCACGCTTCGTGAGGAGGCCGAACGCGAAGTCGGGGAGACCATGTTCCTCTGGGGGCCGCACCGGAGCGCCAATGGCTCCCAGCCGAGCGGACCCGAACGCGCCCAGGCCTTCCAACAGTGGATAGCGGAGCGACGGCAGGCCATGCAGCGCGGCCAACGGCTTGCACCCGAGATCTTATCGCGCCTGGATCGAAGGTGCGCCATTCAGGAGGAGGCCGAGAATCGCATGATCACCACCGTGCTCACCCCGGCGCAACAGGCCAAGCTGCGAGAGATGCGGGGCAGGGAATTTGCCGGGTTGGCCAGCTTCCCGCGCTCCTTCGGCGGTGGGTCTGGTGGATCGAGCTCGTCCTCCTCCCAGGTAACCCAGTGACTGGAAGTGACCGTGACCACATCCAATCGCGAATCCGTGGTCTTCCACCCTCCACCCCGGAGGCAACTGCGCTATGGAGGTCGAACAGACCGCCAAGGACCGCAAAGAGGCATTGGCCGCGAGAAGCAGAAGGCACAAAAGGAATACGGGGGGAGACATTCCTTTGCGGTTCTCTGCGTGCTTCTGTTTCGACTCAACAAGGAACGGGCGGGAACGACTTGCTTTCTTCCAGTTTCCGCGTAGCAGTGACACCCGGATGCGTGAGCATCGGCGAGCGTGAAGTCGCCGAAGGCAGGGCGCGACTCCGAGGAGGACTCGCGAGCAGGCTCCGAGCAGAACTCGCGAGCGGGTCTCGCGACTGCCGGAGCTGCGGCGGGTCGGAACGACGGAACGACGGCCGACGAGCCGACGAACCGAATTACCGACGTGCCGGCCTCCGGCGCCCTCGGAGAGGTCGCCCTACCTTTTATGCGAAGTGGTATCCCAGAATGGGTAGCGAGATTCATGGAAGGTGGTCTCAGCTCGACTGGTGGGAGATAACGGGATGAACGCCGTGTGGCGGAGGGTGGTTTGGCGGACGAGTGCCTGCGCGCTGATCGCACTCATGGGCGCGGTCGCCGGCATGGCGGCGGCCGACGCGGGGCCGTCACCGACTTCCCCCACCATGCCGGTGCAGACGGTTCCTCTTGAGTTCAAGGACGTCCCCTTCGCCTTCTTCCACGTGGGCATCCAAGTAGCCGAGCGCGCGGCGCCTTTCGAGAAAGAACCCGCCACGAAATCCAAGAACGTCCTCCGGGGCACTCTCGAGTGGGGCAAGTCGGGCAGCGCTACGAACCCGCCCGCATTCCTGTGGGACCGAGGGGCAGGCAGACTCTACGTGGACCAGAACGGCAATCTGGATCTCACGGACGATCCGGCGGGTTGTTTTGTATGCGCCTCCGGGCGGGGAAGCAGCTACCAGACCTTCACTAACGTCCACGTGCCGATCGCCACGAAGGCCGGTGTTCGATCCACTGCTTTGGATCTGAGCCTGTACGGCGGCTTCGGGAGCCCGCTGTACGCCTTCGCCGGGATCCGGTCCCTCTGGCTGGGCAAAGCAACATTCGACGGCCGGGAATGGCAGGTGGGCATCTTCGACAGTCCGTCTGAACAAGGCGCCGGCGGTGCCAGCCGCCGCTTGCTGCTCCGACCTTGGGCGGAACGCGAGCAGTCGTTCCAGGTCGGCGATGGAGCGGCCTCCGTGTTCACCTTCGCGACGAACGTGTTCGTCAATGGACGCGCCTACAAGCTGGTTGCCACCAGCACGGGAGCGCGGGGTCAAGGCGGGATCAACCTCGAGTTCAAGGAGCACCAACGCGCCCTCGGCGAACTCAGGCTCGACGGTCAGTTCATTCAGCGGTTGGCTCTCGAAGGCCCTTCCGGCCTCGTCCTCTTGGAACAGCCGGGATCCGCAGCGAAAGTCCCCCTCGGACGCTACACCGTCGAGAGCGTCCGGCTCCGTCAAGGCGGGGTCGAAGCCATCCGGACCTCGCCCACGACGGCCGCGGGAGTCGCCGTATCCGAGACTGGAAGCGGCGCACTGGCGGTGGGTGGTCCCCTGACCAATTCCGTCAGCATCAACCGCCGCGGGCGCACACTCGTCTTCAATTATCAGTTGCTGGGCGCAGGGGGTGAGACCTACCGACTGTATCGACCGGGGCAGGCCCGCCAACCCCCCGAGTTCGCTATCTTCCGGGGCGAGACCAAGATCTGGTCGGACAGGTTCGAGTTTGGCTGAGGTGGCACCTGCTCGTACTCATGGCGAGTACCCCTGAACACGGCAGCCGACTTGAAGATCGTCGCCATCGACGATCTGGGCGGGTTGGGATCCAAAGAAGGCACGGGTGTTGCCTACGCGTGGGCTCCGCCGAGCATCATCCCGTTACTGGTGCCTTGGCTGGGTGTGCTCCTGCTGTTGTTGCTGAAAGCGAATCGTTCCCCGTCCGCTTGGTTGATTTGGCTGCCGCTGGGGGCGGGGCTCATGATCCCGCGCGCGCTGCGGGCCGCGCTGGACTTCATCCCGTCGGAGGTACTGGAGGGGATTGCGGGCGCCGTCGGCGCCTCGGCCTTCGGCCTGGCGGCAGTCTGGCTCACGGGTCACGCCTGCGGCGGGCGTCATCGTTTTCTTGCCTTCCTGGGTATGCTCGGGGTGCTGGCCGGCGCCGGCTGCGTCGTGGTCGGCTTCAGGCAGGTGTCGGGGGGCGGCTGGGAGCAGGGGGTGACGAGTGCGGTCCTGGTGGGCCTCTACGCGCTGGCAGTGCCGGCGGCGTTGAGCCTGGGGGGGCTGTGCTGCCGACGCCGATATCGCCCGGTGACGCTGTTCCTCTGGCTGACGTTCTGGCTGCTGACGATCTGGATCTTGTTGGCCACGCCATTCATCATTCTTGCCATTGTGTCGGCGGGAGGGGATGCCCCCTGGGGCGCGTTCCTGGCCACAATCCTGATCGCGGCGGCCATCTGTCTGGGCACGCTGACGCCGTTCCTCATCCTGTCCTTCGCGAATGCGTTCTACCGGCGACGGCTCCAGGCGCTCCTGCGCCTGGAAGGAAACGTAGATGCAGGGTAGGGCGACCTCTCCGAGGGCGCCGCAAGACACTATGAATGAACCACCTGGCTCCGGCGCGCCTGGTGCTCAAGGGTGAAGACGGGCCGCTGACCTACCATCTCGCCCTGCTCTTCATACGGTATGGGGAGGGGAATTGCCGTCTGCTGGCGTGGTCCGGCTGCTACTCCAGCGGGGCGGTGAACCTGGGCGGCCAGAAACGCCTCGTGAGACTGGTGGACGGCGGCCCAAGGGCGGGCTGGCAACACACTGGAGTTGAACGGCGCCCTTACCTACGTGGATTGCGGCGACTCGACGGACTTCGAGTTCCGCGATGCCCTCACGGTCTCGTTCTGGGTCACGCGAGGCCGCGCGTCCCTACCTCATGCGGTTGCGCACCCGTGGAAGGTAGGGACGCCCGGCCTCGGGCGTCCGCAGGAGCACGCACCTACAGAATGTCCTTCGGGGTTCTTCCACCACCAATCACAATGATCTTCTCAACCCCGCTGCGCGTCATCGAGGTTGTCGGTAGCGCCGGTTAGCCCTCTTCTTCTTCGACTTCTATCAACGGAAGAATCCGAGCAATCACCTCATCAAGAGTCGCCTCGTCCGTCGCCGCTGCGAACTCCGCGCGCCTTGCCCTCCAGTCCAAGCTCTTGATCTGATCTGAAAGGACGACGCCTGAGACGGCGATGCCGGTGGGAAGCGGAACCTCAAAGGGATACCCCTTCACTCGCGAAGTAACCGGGCAGACCAGGAACAGACCTGTCTTCCGATTATAGGCTTCAGGAGATACCACGAAGGCTGGTCTCCGCCCTGCCTGCTCGTGACCCGCCTGAGGATCGAATGTGAGCCAAACGACGTCGCCTCGCTTGGGTGCGTACGTGGGCATCACCAAACCTCCTGGCCCACGGCCTCACCCGTTGCGACCTCATCATGTCGATTCGATGAGGTGACCTTCTTCAGCAAATCGTTGAGTGCCAACTTGGTCCGCCGAACGGGTCGAACGACCAAAGCACCGCCCTTTAGGGAGAGCTCCACTTCAGAACCATCTCGGATTCGAGTCTCAGCCGCGAATGCACGCGGGATCCTCACCGCCAGGCTATTTCCCCAACGTTGGATGGCCGTCTTCATGGATCAACAATGTAGATCCGCTCGCCACCATGTCAAGGTTCGGGGCTAACGCTCCGGTGAGGCGCCCCGAGACCGCTCGGCGAACCGCGCCCCCACGTCTTTCACACCAAAACCTCGTCCCGGCGTGCATATGGTTGCCTCGACCGGCTGGTTTGCCTCGGCGTGGCGACAGGGGTCGGGCGTGGATTTGGCTGGAGCGCCCGTCCGCAGGAGCGAAAACCACTCGTGGACTGGGGACGACCGAACCGCCAGCGCCACTTGCGCGAGGATCCAGGGGCGCAATCACATCTTGACGAGCCACCATCTGTTGCGCGGCCCACCCGTTGACGATCCGCCGGATGCGCCAACGCATCACCGCGGCATCAGCGCGAACACACCCCAGCCCAGGTATTCACGCG
>CAYSPU010000221.1:0-9990 GCA_964432995.1 uncultured Verrucomicrobiota bacterium | reverse complement strand
CCACCGGCTCGAGGCAGGCCCGCGAAACGTTGCACCGGCCGTCGCGCACCAGGTCGAGCACCCGCTCGAAGGAGTCGTTGTCCCGCACCTCCCGCCATGCCGCCCCCATGCACAAGCGACTGATGCCGTTGGCTCGGGCACTGCGCGCAATCGCCAGCACCGTGGCGCGGTCCAGCATCGGAGCCGACTTCACCCCGCTGGCGTATCGGGATGACTGCGCGCAATACGTGCAGTCCTCCGGACAGCCGCCGGTCTTGAGCGATACCAGGCGGCAAACCTGCACCTCGCGGGGGTCGTGATGCCGCCGGTGCACCGTTGCCGCCTGCATCACCAACTCCAACAACGGCATCTCGAACCAGCGGCGCACCTCGCTTCGCCGCCAGTCATGCCGCAAGCCCCTCGCCACCGGCGTCTTTGGTTTCGTTCGACCGCGCCTCCGGGGTCTGCCGTCAACTGATTGCCTTCGCATGTTTGACAGCCTACCGACCCGCAACGGCGGTGCGCAAGCCCACCTTCACCAGCCGTGCTCGCCCCGCAATGGACACTCGACATTTGGGAAGGCGTCCGACACTCTCCCCGCATGTCCAAGCCGGCCCTGGGCCGCGGCTTGGGCGCCTTGTTGGGTGGGATGCCCGCCCCGGCGCCGGCGGCCCCCCCACACCGCGGTTCCGCAAGCGCCCCCGAGGGCGCGGGCTTGGCATTCGTACAACAGATTCCCCTCCACGCGGTCCAGCCGTGCTCCTTCCAGCCGCGCAAGGATTTCCCGGAGGAGTCCCTCCGCGAGCTGGCCGACTCGATCCGGGAGCAAGGAATTGTCCAACCACTCGTCGTGCGCCGCCGCGGCGAGGGCTATGAGCTGATTGCCGGCGAGCGCCGATGGCGCGCCGCCCAACTGGCGGGGCTGGCCGAAGTCCCCGTCATCGTCCGCGAGGCGGATGACCGGGCGGCGCTCGAGCTGGCGCTCATCGAGAATCTTCAGCGCGAGAACCTGAACCCCATCGAGGAATCGCATGGGTTCGCCCAGCTCATCGAGCAGTTTCAACTGACCCAGGAACAGGCCGCCGCTCGCGTGGGCAAGAGCCGGGTGGCGGTCGCGAACGCCCTGCGGCTGCTCAAACTGGATCCCGAAGTGCAGATTTACGTCCGCGATGGCCGGCTCTCGGTGGGACATGCCAAGGCGATCCTGGGCCTGGAAAATGCCGAGGAACAGCGGCTCGCGGCGGACCGCGTGCTGCGCCAGGGCCTGAACGTTCGCCAGACGGAGGAACTCATCGCCCACTGGCGTCCGCCGGCCGGCGGGACCCCGGCCGCCGGCCACCGGGTGGCTTCCGTCGCTGCCGGTGATCCCCACCTGCAGCAGATCCAACAACGCCTTCAGGAGCGCCTCGGCACGCGGGTGAACCTCCGCTACCGACAGGGCAAGGGCGCCCTGCAGGTTCATTTCTACACCGACGAGGACCTCGAACGGGTGCTCGAGATTCTGGGGGTGCGCCTGGACTGAGCCCTCCTTTCCCCCATACCCAACCGCAACGACATGAGTTCCATGATTGATTCCGCCGAACTTCGGGAGCAATGCGCCCGGAAACTCGCCGCCGCCGCCCAGCAGACGCGTCAGTTGACCGCCTTCGTGGGCCTCGACGGCTTTGTCGACGAGATCCTCCACGTGGTGGACAAGCGCGAGAGCGCGGAGAAGTTCACCCGGATGAGCACGATCTCGGTCCTGGCGGAACGCCTGGCCGGAGCGGCCGGCAAGAGCACCAACATCGAGTTGGTGCCCCAGGTCGTGAAACTGGGGGGCAACGGTCCCATCATGGCCAACGCCCTCGCCAGCTTCGGCCTCCGCGTCACCTACCTCGGCATTCTGGGCTACCCCAATCTCCACCCGGTGTTCGACCAGTTCGCCCGCCAGGCCGAAGTGCACAGCATCGCCGAACCCGGCCACACCGACGCCCTCGAGTTTGAGGACGGCAAGGTGATGGTCGGCAAACACGCGTCGCTCAAGGAAGTCACCTGGCCGAACATACAAGCCCGCTACGGCCGCGACAAGTTTGCCGCGCACCTCGCCCAGGCCAGCCTCATCGGCTTCGTCAACTGGACGATGCTCCCCTACATGAGCGACGTCTGGGACGCCATCCTGCGCGAGATCTGCCCCCAGATCACCGGCCCCCGCCGCCGCATCTTCTTCGACCTCGCCGATCCCGAGAAGCGCACCCCGCAGGACATCCGCCGCGCCCTCGATCTCATCGGGCAGTTCCAGCGCCACTTCGACGTCATCCTCGGCCTCAACGAGAAGGAAACCAACGAGCTGGCCCTGGCCTTGGGGCTCAATAACGAGGCGCATTCCGTCGACGCCGTATGCTCGCTCGCCCGGCAGATTGCCGCCCAGTTGCCGATCGACACCCTCGTGGTGCATCCCACCAAATACGCGCTGGCCATCAGCGGAGGCGAACTCACCATCGTCAAGGGCCTCTACACACAGAAGCCCAAGATCACCACCGGCGCCGGCGACCATTTCAACTCGGGATTCTGCCTCGGCAAGCTCTTGGGATTCGACAATCCCCTGGCCCTGCTCGCGGGCGTGGCGGCCAGCGGCCACTACGTGCGCACGTCGGAGAGCCCCACGGTGGAAGCGCTTGCGCAAACCATCCGCCTGTGGCCCAATGAGTCGTAGGACAATGCTGCTGCCGATCGTCAACTATGGCCACCCGGCCCTCCGACGCAAGGGCGCCCGCATCGAGGCCCTGACGCCCGAGATCCGGCAACTAGCCGCGGACATGCTTGAAACCATGCACCGCGCTTCGGGCGTGGGCCTCGCCGCTCAACAGGTGGCCCGCGCACTCCAACTCACGGTCGTCGATGTGCGGGGCGTCGAGGACCGCCCTTCGACCATGGAGATTGGGGGTCGACCAGCGAAGCCGGAGGAGCACATGCCCCTGGTCTTGATCAACCCGGAAATCGAGCCCCACGGAGCCCCGGACACCGGCCCCGAAGGATGCCTGAGCTTCCCCGAAATCTACGCCGACATCACCCGCCCCGAAACCGTGACCGTCCGCGCGCAAAACGAGCGCGGTGAGATCCTCGAGTTCTGGGCCGGCGGCCTGCACTCGCGCGCCGTCCAACACGAATACGATCCCATCCAGGGGATTCTGTTCATCGTCCGGATGACGGCCGAGACGAAGCGCGGGCTGCAGCCGGAGTTGGATCGGCTGCAGGCGGAAACCAAGGCGTGGCTCAGGGCCGGCAAGCTGCCCGCGGACGCCCGGGACGTCCCTTTGGTCCGCTAGTAGACCCGTCGCAGGTGCGACGGCAGGATGCTCAGTTCCGCCCGATACTTGGCCACGGTGCGCCGGGCGATCTTCACGCCCTTTTCCTGCAGCAGCTTCACCAACTCCTCGTCGGAAAGGGGCTTGGCGGCATCCTCTCCTTTGACCATATCGGCCAGCATGTCCTTGACGCTGGTGTTCGAAATGTCCACGCCGCTGGCCGTCTGCAGCCCCGACGTGAAGAAGTACTTCATCTCGAAGATGCCCTGGGGCGTCTGCATGTACTTGCCGGAAACCGCGCGGCTCACCGTGGTCTCGTGCACGCCCACCACCTCCGCCACCTGCACCATCGTCAGCGGCTTGAGAAACGCCACCCCGCGGTCGAGAAACTCCCGCTGGCGGTTCACAATCTCCCGGGCGATGTTCAGAATCGTCTGCTGCCGCTGGTGCAGACTCTTGATCAAGAATTTGCCGGCCCGAATCTTGTCCCGAATGTAGTCGCGCACCTCGGCCGAGCTGTCGCCCTGCGCCATCAGGTCCTTGTAGACGTTGCTGATGCGCAGATGCGGAACGAAGTCGTTGCCCGTGGTGACGGTGTATTCGTCGCCCTGACGCTGGACAAACACTTCCGGCACGATGTACTGGTTCGTGTCCGGCAGGAACGCGCGCCCCGGTCGCGGGTCCAACTGCGCAATGCGGTCGAACGCCGCCTGCACTTCCTCCACGGTCGTCCCCAGCTTCCGCGCGATGTCCGGCACCCGTCGCCGTCCCAGCAACTCCATGCACTGGTCCACCACGCGGTACTCCAGCGTTTCGACCTTGCCGGCCCTCTCCAATTGGAGCATGAGGCACTCCCGCAGGTTCCGCGCCCCCACGCCGGGAGGATGGAACCCCTGCACCACCTGCAGCACCCGCAGCAACTGCTCGGCCGGTATGCTCGTCGAGGCCGACATCTCCTCCAAACTCACCTGCAAATACCCGTAGTCGTCGATGTTCCCCACGATCAACTCCGCCACCTTCTGCTCGTCCGCGGTCAACTCCGACATGCGGACCTGCTCCAGCAGCGTCTCTTGCAGCGAGGTCCCCGCCACAATCGAGTCCAGCATGAACTGCCGCTTCTCTTCCTCCTCCTCGCTCTGGCGCAACGGCACATTCGTCTGCGCAAAGTGATCCCGCCATTCCTGGTCCATCTGGGCGAGACGCTCGAATTCGGCCTGGAAATCGTCCACCGGCTGCTGCGACGGCTTCTCCGTGGCCGGATCGAACCGCACGTCGGCAGGCGGTTCCGCCGGATCCGCCGCCGCCGCCGCACGTTCCGCCACCCCGTCGTCCCTTTCCGCGGTGGTTCCCTCGGACGGTGCGGCCTCCTCGAGGACGGGGTTCTGAGCCATCTCCTGGGCCACCAGCGCGCGGAGTTCCAGCACCGGGGCCTGCAGCAACGCCAGCGATTGCTGGAGCTGCGGCGCCAGCACCTGCGCCAACATCATGCGCTGCGAGAGCTGTAGGCCCTGTGCCATGCCGCGATGATAGGCTCGGGCCGCAGCGCCTCAAGCTCTTTTCCTCCCGCCCCGCTTGCCGCGCATCCATTCTCCAGTCTACCCTCCGCCTGTGGACGTCCGTTTCACGATCCTCGGCAGCGGTTCCGGAGGCAATTGCGCCTACCTCGAAGCCGGCGACACCCGCCTCCTCATTGACGCCGGCTTCAGCGGCAGGCAAATCCGCCAGCGCCTCGCCGGCATCGGGCGCGCCCCGGAAGGACTCCACGGCATCCTCATCACGCACGAACACTCGGATCACACCCAAGGCCTCGTCCAAATCGCCGCGCGCCTCCAGATCCCGCTCTACTGCAACCGCTTGACCCGCGAAGCCATCGAATACCAACTCGAAACCCCCTTCGATTGTCGCCTCTTCCAAACCGGCGCCTCCTTCGAAATCGGCGAAATCCAGATCGACACCTTCTCGATTCCCCACGACGCGTGCGACCCGGTGGGCTTCCTGCTCCGCACGCCCAACGGGAACATCGGCTTCCTTACCGACCTCGGCCACGCCACCCAACTGGTCATCCAACGCGTCCGCCCCGCCCACGTCCTCGTCCTTGAAACCAATCACGACCTCAAACTGCTCCAGGACGACACCCGCCGCCCCTGGAGCATCAAACAGCGCATTCTCAGCCGCCACGGGCACCTCTCCAACGACGCCGCCGCCCAGGCCGCCGAGCAGATCGTTACCGCCGATCTCCATCATCTCTACCTCGGACACCTGAGCCGCGACTGCAACCGCCCCGAACTCGCCAGGCGCGTCGTCGGCGAACGCCTCCAGACCATCGGCGCCCACCACGTGCACATCGAGTCCACTTCCCAGGCCACCCCCTCTCCAACCCTGGTGCTCGGCCAATCGCCGCCACCCTCCCCTGCTCCGTGAGCTCCCCCCCCTCACCCCAGCCCTCTCCCGTCCGACGGGAGAGAGATACCGTTCGGCGCCCATCCTTGGGGTGTCAGAGCATTCTATGAACACGTCCCCTGTCTCGCCAACTCCGCCGCTACCCGCATCGTCACCCCCGGCTCCGGATCCACTCGCCACGCTCGCCGGCGCGCCCCTCACCCCGGGCACGCTCTACCTCGTCGCCACGCCGATCGGGAACCTCGAGGACATCACCCTCCGCGCCCTCCGCACACTGCGCACGTGCGATGTTGTCGCCGCCGAAGACACCCGCCGGACCGGACTCCTCCTCCGCCGCTTCGGCATCCAGCGCCCACTCCTCAGCTACTTCCGGTTCAACGAAAGCCGTCGCTCCGAGGAAATCCTCCAACGCCTCACCCGCGGTCAGACCGTCGCTCTCGTCACCGACGCCGGATCGCCCGGTATTAGTGACCCCGGCGAACGCGTCGTGCGCGCCGCCCGCGAAGCCGGGCTTCGCGTCGAAGCCGTCCCCGGCCCTTGCGCCCTCATCGCCGCCCTCACCGCCAGCGGCCTGCCCACCGAGGAATTCCATTTCGTCGGCTTCCTTGCTCACAAGTCCGGACAACGCCGTCGCCGCCTCACCGCACTTGGTTCCTGTCCCGGCACCTGGGTACTCTACGAGTCCCCCCATCGAATCGGGCGACTGCTCGAAGAACTGGCCGAACTCTATCCCGATCGCCAGATTGTCCTGGCGCGCGAGTTGACCAAGAAGTTCGAGGAATTCGTCCGCGGCACGGCAGCCTCGCTGATCGAGCAGGCAGCCCGCCGCCCGTGGAAAGGCGAAATCGTCGTCCTCGTCGAACCGGGGCCTGCCGTGCCGAGTCACACGCCAGCCGGAGGGGATGAACAACCAAGACGCGAAGAAACGAAGGAATGACCGACGTTCTCGATCCGCTCCCCTTCGCGTCTTCCAGACCGTCCTGAGTCCTCCATCTCGCGTCGGTAGTGCCTATTCGAGTCGCCAGCGGGCGAAATTCGAGGCGGGCTTCCCCGAGACTTCCCGAAAGGACCCTCCCACATAGAGGTAATCGCCCACCACCGCGAGGGCGTTGACAACCCCGTTCACGCCGCCTTCAAGGGCGTGCCAACGTTGGCCATCCCAACGGGCGATGTTCCGCGCTCGAACACGACCGATCCGCGAGAACTGCCCTCCCACATAGACCTGCCCGCGCCAGCAGACGAGCGCCAGAATGGAATCCCACTCTTCCACAAAGTCGCCACCGGCGGGAAGACCCACCGGTTCCCAACCGGTTTTCGTGTGCCACCGGGCGAGGCATCGAAGCTGCTGACGCCCCCCCCACCGCCCGGTTTCCAGGCTGCCATTGTCCACCCGCCCAGCCGCACGGAATCCCCCGGCGGCATAGAGGACATCACCGTCCATCGCCGTGGCCGGGAAAGGTGCTCCGCCCCACTCGCCCCGACCCAGCGGCTTCCACTCCCCACCTTCATAGAGGAACGCGCCGGGACGATCGCCTCTCCCGTGCCCGACCAGGACACAAAACCGCTGTTCACTCATCACCCCAAGAGCTTGAATGGGCAGGTACGAAAACGGCGGACTCGGCGCAACCAGAACGTCGTTGGTCCCATCCCATCGCCGAAGCCCGCGCCCGACGTAATACACCGCTCCGTCACGGACTGTCATCGCTGGAGACAGCTCCGGGATGCAGTTGGTGAGCCGGCTCCAACGGATTCCATTCCAGCACAGCAAGTCGCCTCGCAATCCGGGGTAGTCCTGTGCCACGCCCTGTGCTTGGGCACTTACCCAGAGGCCGCTGCTGTCGCCCGCCATTCGTGTCAGCCCGCCGCCCCGAACGCCGACAGGTGGTTCCGGGCTCAAGTCGGACCATTTGTCGCTGTGCCACAGCGCCAGACCTCGAACCGCGGCATCGCCCGCAACACTGAAGTTGCCCCTCGCGCAGAGACCGTCTCCCGTCACCGCAAGCTGGCGGATTTCCCCGTTCACCCTCATGCCCCCGTCCGGCGCCGGGTTCTCCCAGCGCTCTCCGTTCCACCGCGCCACCCCCCACACCCCCAGGCCTCCTGCCCGGTCAAAACGTCCCAGCGCATAGAGCGCCCCCGGTCCGCCAGCGAACGCGAGCGGGTAATGCGTCTCGTGGGATGTGGGAGGCCTGCCTTCGAAATGGTACAATCCCAAACTGCCCAAGCCTTCCCCAAACGCGTGCCACGCGCGCCCGTCCCAACGGGCGATCAGGTTGGCCTCGACCTCCCCCGCGCGAACGAAGCCGCCTCCGGCAACCAGGTCGTTTGCCCAGGTTCCCAACGCCGTCACCTCGACGCCCACCCGGGCACCGGGCGGGTACGCTGGCGGCGGGTGCGTGAGTCCTCCGCCGACTCCCTGCCAATGCTGTCCATCCCATCGTGCCAGCGGCGTTGGCTCCCGAACGAGCGGAGGCTTGAACCACCCCCCCACATACACCGCGCCGTCGGGAGTCACAGCCAGTGGGTTCATGTGCTCGGCACCCTGCAGCCGCCGCCAACCGCCGCGATCAGGCCAGTGCCAAAGCACACTCCGGCGAACGGGCTCGTACTCCTCCACCAACAAGTAGACCCCTCCATCCGGCGCCACCGCCAAGCCCTCTACTGTGCCACCGGGGGGTGATCGGAGCCCGTGACCCACGGCCATCCACTTGCCCCCTCGCCAGCAGGCCACCGAGACCGGATCCGCGTCGCCTATTTGCAGCGACTGCCCCGCCACCGTCAGGCTCTTGTCGCCCTGCCCGGCCAGCAGTTCGACCCGCCCCCGCAATGCCTTGGTCCTCGGGACATCAAACCGGTCCCAGACCGTCCCGTTCCTCCAAATGACACTCGCCTCCCGGACCCGACCGGCCGACTCGATCCAACCTCCCACGACCAAGCGCCCGTTCCAGGAAAGCATTGTATAGACGCTACCCACGATGGGACCAGCCAGCAACGTCCAGCGGCCTGCATCCAGGCGCCCCACCCAGACCGCGTTGGTCGCCTGTATCCCCTCGGGAACGCCGACCACATGCAGCCGTCCCTCGTGCACCGTGGCATGCCGACACCACTCCAGGTTGAATGTGAGCTCCTGTTCCTGGGTCGCGGTCTCCCAGCGGCTCGCGCCTTCCGGTGTGGCCCCACGAGTAGACACCACCGTGACGACTATCCCCAGAACAACGAAAGCACCAAAGCCAACGAACCGCCTGAGCATATCCCTCGTGCATGCTGCCATGGCTCAACCCCACTCTATACGAACTTGCCCGGGTTCAGGATCCCGCGCGGATCCAATGCCTCGCGGATCCGGCGATGCAACCGTCGCGCCGCAGGGCTTGCTGCCAGCGGCCACCACGGTTTCTTCGCCAACCCCACCCCGTGCTCACCGGTGATCACCCCGCCCCAGGCCAGTACCTGCCGAAACAGTTCATCCAACGCCCGCCGGCTGCGCTTGCGGATGCCGGGCTCTGATTCGTCGATCATCACGTTGACGTGGATGTTCCCATCACCGGCATGACCGAAGCAGGCGACCGGAAACCGGTGCCGCCGCTGCAACCCGGCCGCAAACGCAAACAACTCCTCCAACCGCCCCCGCGGCACCGCAATGTCCTCGTTGAGCTTCGTCAGACCCGTGTCGCGCAGCGCGTAGGAGAACTCCCGGCGCAACTGCCAGAAACGTTCGCACCCCCGCGTTCCCCACCCGCGCGCCAGCGTCACCGGCTTGAACTCCCGCAGCAGACCCTCCAGTTGACGCCATTCGCACCGCACCGATCGCTCCTGACCGTCCAACTCCACAATCACGTGCGCACCGCAGCCCGACAAGAGCGCGCTCCCGGTCCGCTTCCGCGCCGCCGCCAGGGTGAACGCGTCCGCGACCTCCAGCGCGCTCGGCAGGATGCCCGCCCGAAAGATGGCGCGCATCGCCCGCGCCGCCGTGCGCATCGAGTCGAAACCGATCGCCAGCGAAGCCCGTGCCGGCGGCAGCGGCAGCAACTTCAACGTCGCCTCCGTGATCACCCCCAGAAGCCCCTCCGATCCGACGAACAACCGGGCCAACTCGAACCCGGTCTTGTTCTTGTGCGTGCGCCCGCCCAGGCGCAGCAGGGTGCCATCGGCCAGCACGACCTCCAGGCCGAGCACATAATCCCGTGTCACCCCGTACTTCAGGCATCGCGGCCCGCCGGCATTCGTCGCGATATTCCCCCCGATCGTGCAGTCCGCCCGGCTCGCCGGGTCGGGCGGATAGTACAACCCCTGGCGTTCGACCGCCTCCTGCAGCGTCTGCGTCACCACG
>CAYSPU010000220.1:9533-10038 GCA_964432995.1 uncultured Verrucomicrobiota bacterium | reverse complement strand
CGGCACGTCGGCAAGTCGGCAAGTCGGCAAGTCGGCAAGTCGGCAAGTCGGCACGACCGTAGGACGGCGGAACGGTGCGACAGTGCCAGGGTGCGATAAGGCTACGCTGCGTCGCGCCCCGTCGCCGGTCTCCTTTCATCCGGCTTCCGTCATTCGTCGAACATCCCATATCGAACTCTCAACTTCGAACCCAGCCCCGTTCCATGTTCGATGTTCAACGTTCAGCGTTCGATGTTCGCCTTCCAAACCGTGAAACTCACCCCGCACCGTCCGCCACCGGGCACACCTCGGTCCGTAGCGGCCCACCGGTTCGGTCCCGATACGCGGCGCCGACGGCTTCCATGAAGCGCAGCACTTCGTGGTAGGCAACCAGGTTCAGCGTGACGCCCGGCAATCCCTCCACCAGCTTCCGCGCCCCCAGGCAGCCCGGGAGCCCCCGCGCCAATTCGACGAGCAGGTCCGCCTCGGGATCCGCCCATCCGAGATTCTCGCGCGCGCTCTCATG
>CAYSPU010000220.1:8142-9523 GCA_964432995.1 uncultured Verrucomicrobiota bacterium | reverse complement strand
GTGGCTCAGGTACTGTCCGAACTGCCGGTGGTCTTCCTCCCGCAGGGCGCGCTCCGCATAGACGACGCGCTGGGCCTCTCCCACCATGTGGTAGGCATATCGGTATTCCCGCTCCGTCAAACGCGACCGGTTCGCTTTCAGATACGCCAGCTCCACCGAGCGCAACGAGCGGGCCCGCAGGCCGCGGGCGGCGGACGCGCAAACTTCCATCACGTCGGACGGCCGCCCGTCCGGCCGGCGTGCCGCCTCCTCGGGAATGCAGACCACCAGTGCCTCTCCCACCAGCGGCGCCCGGTCCACCGTCCGAAACCGGGCATCGATGCTCAACACCTGCCAAGCCCGACCGAGAAGGGTGGCTGCGGTCCCCGCCCAACTCGGCGAATCCTGCCCGGCTTCCTCCTGCGCGATCACACAGAGCTTCGCCAACTGCATCCGCTCCCGCTCGGTGCACGGCGGGAGCCGCCCCCTCTCGTCACGGCGCGGCGGCAACTCCGCCCCCAGTTCGCCCAGGGAAAACGGGTACATCTGCCGCATCGTCAACGCCACCGCCACTGCCCGGGCCACCGCGGCCGAGCTGTCTCCCCACCACGCCCCCCCGGAAGGCGACTCGAGCGCCATGTTGAATCCGCTGAAGTGCACCCCCTTGCGCCGCAACTGACGCAGAACCGGCTTGATCCGATCCGCTCCCGGCAACCCGGCTGAGGGCTTGAGGTCGCTCACCCAAAACCCCTCCCGCCCCGAACCCTGCGAGGCCGCCAGCTCGACCCGTCCGTCCGTCCTGGGAGAAGCCGCCGCCGAGAAATGGCGGTCAATGGCCGCCATCAACACCAGGCCCTCGTGCGGTTCGGTCTCGAGGCCCAGCAAGCTTAGGGAAAGTGGAGCACGAACCTGGTGGGTCGGCACATAGCCAAACTGCCGGCGGAAGAACTCACCTGCCGCGGTGGTCCGATTTCGCTCGGTGCCCATGTCCGGGAAGCCCAGCCACACTCACCTCGCCGGCGGTTGGCGGTTGGCCTCGTTGAAGATACTGATGCCGGTCGCCAGAGCCCAGAACCAACCCGCCCCAAACAACACCACCCCCCACATCCCCAACCGAAACCAGAGCGCGCTCAGATCCGGGACCGCATATGTCCGCCAATACTCGCGGAAGAACCATATCGCAAACCCCAGCGTCAGTCCCGCTCCCGTCAGCGCCAACGCCATCTGCGCGTAGCCTCGACGCCAGCCGGCCACCACCGAACCCAGACCGGGGATCACCAGCAGGTTCGCCAACAGGCAAACCCACGCCCCGCGCCGGTCCAACGGCCGCCGGATCGTCAGAAGCTCACGCAAGATCATATCCCATCCTCGCGAATCGCACTTGCCCCGGAAGAGCGCATTT
>CAYSPU010000220.1:0-8132 GCA_964432995.1 uncultured Verrucomicrobiota bacterium | reverse complement strand
CGAAACCTCCCCGATCCCTCCTCCGAAGGCAACACCGGAGGCCGCGCCAGGCGCGATCCACCGCGCTCCCGTCACGGCGCCAGCCACGAAAACGGGAACACGGGGAGATTCCGCAGAATCCCAAACACGATCAGGCAGGCCACCATCCACCCCAAACACCGCGGTGAAACCTCGGCCCAACGAATCCACACCGGCCGGTCCCGCAACCATCGCCCCAGAATCCGCAGCCCCATCGCCGCCACCCCAACCACCAACAACAGATTCGAGTCCGCCGCCGCCACGATCCGCCCGTGCGCCAAATGGTGCATCGCTCGCAGCGAACCGCACCCGGGACAATGCAGGCCCGTCCATGAGTGAAAACCGCACACGGGATAGAACGCCTGCCCTTCCGGCGGAAAGGCATGGAGACCGGTGAGAACCAGGATTGCCAGCAAGGCTGCGGCCAGCCACATCCCTCTCCGGCTCCGGCCATTCGACCGTTCGCCGTTGTTCAACAACGGCGGGACCGCATCCCACGATTCCTCCGGCGGGCTTCCCTCCACCCGCTGCGCCCATTGCCCGATGACCTGTCGGTCAGCCATGCGCCTCTGTCCTCGCAAGCCGCGGGTTCCTGGTGCGGCGGTGTGCCCGATATGCCCTCGCTCAAACGAACGCCGATTTGACCTCGGGTTTCAACAAGACCACCAGCGCCCAGATCCCAATCGGCAGCCCCAGACAGCAGCAGGGTGACAAGCACGGCACCAAGGCGATCACCGCCGCGGCCACGCACAGACCGTAGTTCCTCAATTTCAGCATCTTCAGCCCGCCCAGCAGGATTACGGCGCTCAAGCCCAGCATCATCACGTCGATCGCCAGGCCAAACCCGCCCGTCATCATTTCCAGGAACTCTCGCAGCCCATTGAACTCCGGACCGGCCGGAAGCCCGCTCAGGTCCGGTCCCCAACTGAAAAGGTGAGACAACGTGCTGAACGCACCCAGACACAGGCAAATCACCCCCAGGGCCACCATCGCGGTCCCCGCCGCCTGCACTTTCTGCTGCGGACCTTCCATCCCCGGCGCCGCGAACGGAGGCGGAACCGCCGTCGTCGCCGCCGGCAGCAGGTCTGCGAACTCAGGATAGGTCGACAGCTTCTTCCAGATGCCGCCCTCGGCTTGCGCCAGCGTGTCGCCGTCGGCGCGCCCCTCCTGGAGCCAGTGGCGAATCTGCTCGGCCGTTACCGGTCCGTATTCCTTCCGATCGCCTCCCACTATCTTATACATGCCGCGAGGCTCACCCGTTGCGTTCGTGTCGTCAAGCATGGCCCATGGCGTTTGTTACTGCTGTTTCTCGGTTTCTTCCGATGCGGTTGCCGACGTCCCGGGCTCCCCCGCCGGCGTTGGAGTGGCGGGGGGTTCCGAGGGTTCCGGAGGGGTTGAGGGCGTTCCCGTCGTGGGGACCGCTGCCGGTGTGGGAGCCTTCGACGCCTCGGGAGCCTCGGCTGCTGCGGGAGCCGGTGGCGTGTCGGGAGTATCCGGAGCACCCGCAGCAGGCGATGGCACCGGCTCGAGCGCGGTGGAGAGGGTGGCCGCTCCCGCCGCGGGCGACGCTGTCTTCCGGAAGATCTCCTCGTAGGCGGCGACCAGCATTCCCAACCCCAGGGGCAGGGTGAACAACACGCCCACCCCGCAGACCAGCACGCCCGCCCCCACCAACAACAGGAACACCAGCGCCAACGCCAAACAAGTCCACCAATGACGGGTCACCACCCGCCGGCTGCACTCCATCGCCTGCCAGAAATCCAGCCCCCGGTCCAGGATCAGCAGTGGCGTGAACAACTTCCAGCACACCGCCAGGTAGATCCCCGGGAGCACGCACAAGAGCAGACCAACGCCCGTCAGGGCCCACGTCACCAGTCCGGCCAACATCAGCGCCGGAAACACCTTCCCAAACCCGCTGAACGCCACGCCAATGTCCACCGGCTCGCCCCGGAACGCCTTCAAGAACACGAATTCCACCCCGCCCCACAGCACAAAGGGCAGCAGCAGCGCCGCCGCCGAACCGACCGCCGGGACGCTTCCCAACCCCACGCAGACCGCGAGCATCACCGCCGTCGCCCCGACCAGCAGCCAGAACCGCTCCATCAGCAAGGCCCAGCTCCGCCCCAGGCAATCCCCGATGAACAACTGGTAGTCCCGCGCCAGAACCTCGTCGGCCAACGGCACTCCGTTCGCCTTCGCTTCTTCTCGAGGTGCCGCCACGCCGAGCACCGGCGGCGCACCCCCCGAGAGCGCGTCGGCAAACTCCGGGAACTCCGCGAGGCGTTTCCACCCCGCCGCGTCCTCCGACCACGCCATCGTCAGGCCATCCGCCCGGTGCTGCGCGATCCACGTCCGCACCACATCCGCTTCCACGGGTCCGTACTCCCGCTGATCCGCACCCAGTATCTTGTACATGGTATTCACCCGTCGCCGGGCTATCCCTATTACCCGCGGGGACCGTCCCGAGTTGCAGGAAAGCTACCCGCGCGACGCCGCCTGCAGTTCCTCCAGCTTGGCCGCCGCCGCCCCGGAATCGATCAGCCGCGCCGCCACTTCCCATCCTTCCGCCACGGAAGCCGCCGCTTCCGCGACCATCAACGCTGCCCCCGCGTTCAGCAAGACCGCGTCCCGTTTCGGACCGCGGTCGTTCCCCTGCAACACGCGCCGCGCGCAGTCCGCGTTCGCCACCGCGTCCCCGCCGGCCAGATCCTCGAGTCGTGCCGCCTGAATCGGGTACATCCGTGGATCCAGTGTCCCCACGCTCAGGCCGCGTTCGTGGCAGTACTCGGCCACGCGGCTCTCGCCCAGTGGCGACAATTCGTCCAGCCAGGCCGTCGCCGCTGCTCCCGCGGGGCCGGAAGGGACGGCGCCCGAAGCCACCAGCGCCCGGCGCACTCCGAGTGATTGCAGGACCCGCGCGATCGGTTCGCACCACTCCGGCTTGGGCAAGCCCAGAAGCTGGACGGTCGGCCGGGCCGGGTTCAGCAGCGGCCCCAGGAAGTTGAACACCGTCCGTTGCCCGCGCTCGGCGCACAGCCTCCGCGCCGGGGCGATGTGTCGGAAAGCCGGGTGGTAGTTCGGCGCGAACAGAAAGGCGAAGCGGTGATCGCGCAACCAGTCGGCAGCCTCCTGCGGCGACAGGTCGATCCGCACGCCCAGCGCCTCCAGGACGTCGGCACTGCCCGATCGCGAGGTGATGGCCCGGTTCCCGTGCTTCGCCACCGGCAGCCCCGCCGCCGCCACCACCAACGCCACCGTCGTCGAGATGTTGAAGGTGCGCAGCCGATCCCCCCCGGTTCCGCACACGTCCACGACCCGTCCCGACCGGGTTCGCGCGTCCAGCGGCAGCTCCAGGGAAAGCTCGCGCAACTCCCGGGCGAACGCGGCGATCTCCGGAACGGTCTCCCCACGGCCCGCCAGCGCCGTCAGGAATGCCGCTTTCGGCTCGGCGTCCACCGCCGGGTTCACCAGCAGCCGAACCACCTCGGTCACCTCCGCCGGCGGAAGTTCCTGACCCGACTGCACCCGTCGCGTGTACTCGTCAAGCATGCGGTCCATGATAGCTGGTTCCCGGCGGTTGAGAACTCCGGAGTGCGAACGAGAAATCTCTCGTCAGCCTCGGCGGCCTTCTGCAAACTGTGGTGCCAGCGAACTGTGATGTGCTCCTGCGGATCTCACGTGAAGCACTCCCGGCGCGCCTTTGTCCTCCGCGTGGCCGCCGGCATGCTCGGCCTTGTCTCCGTCCAGGCCGAGACCACCTACGTCGTCCGCAAGAACGACACGCTCACCGGCGTCGCGCGCGAATACGGCATCACCGTATCCCACCTTGCGGACCACAACCGCCTCCCGCGCGACGCCAAGCTGCGCATCGGCCAGAAACTCGTCATCCCGAGTCCCCGGGGCGAGAGCGCCAAGACCGTCCTCTCCGTTCCCATCCGCCGCACGATCCTGCGGGCGCCCGTCAAGTCCGGACGCTGGAAGTACATCGTGATTCACCATAGCGCCACCAGGGAAGGCAGCGTTCAAGGCATGGATCGCTATCATCGTGAAGAACGGCACATGGAGAATGGTCTCGCCTATCACTTCGTCATCGGGAACGGCCACGGTATGAACGACGGCGAAGTCGCGGCGGGCCGACGCTGGCGGGAGCAACTCGACGGAGGTCATGTGGCCAGCGAGAGACTCAACCACATCAGCCTCGGCATTTGCCTTGTCGGCAATTTCGAACGCACCATCCCGACCAAGGCCCAAATGCGCAGTCTCCGGGCCCTCATCGAAGCCCTTCTGGCCCGGTGCGATCTCTCCGCCCGGGCTGTCAAGACGCATCAGCAGATCAACCCCATCTACACGATCTGCCCCGGCCGGAACTTCCCCTCCGATTTCATTCGCAGCCTCGGTCCGCGCAAGTAGGTTGCGCCTTGGGCCGCCCCGGCGTTTCGCCCCCGGAACGGTGGCCGCCGCAGGGGCCCGGATCCTCGCGTACGTGGCGCTGGGAGTTCGTTCGTCCCCCGTCTCAGCGCGGTTCTCGCCCCTGCGGACGGGCGTTCTGTCGGCTCCGGGAAGATCCCGCCTCGGCGGCGGGATCCGATGCAAACGGTGGAGAAGGAGCCCGCGGAGGGGGATCCAGCCAAATCCGCGCCCGACCCCTGTCGCCAGGTTACGGTCAAGCCTTGCGGGGCACGAATTGGAGTCGCGATGCCGGGCTTAGGCGCGGGTTTGGGAGGGGCTTCACAAATTGATCGTCTTGGCCGGAACGTGGATGATATCCGAAGGTTTCAGATAGAAAGGGTTGGTATCGGCCCCTTCGAGCGCCTTTTTGAGATCGACCTGATACGTCTTCTGCCGGCCGCCTTCCTGTCGGATGATCCGCGTCTTGTTCGGGCGTGCGCGGGTGTGATCGAAGCCGCCGCATTCCATGATCGCCTCCATCGCGGTCAGCGGGCGGTCGAGAGCGATGCGACCGGGGCGGAGGACGGCGCCGCCAACGTAGACGGTGGCCGACGAGGCCAGGAGGGTGACGGTGACCTCCTTGACCTGCAGTTGCGGGCCGTAGGACTTGAGGATGTCCTCCTGGAGTTGTTGCGGGGTCCGGCCGGCGGCTCTGAATTCACCCGCAAACGGAAGCTTGATGGAACCGTCAAAAGGGATCTTGAGGTCGGTATTCAAGTTGGTGACGCCGGGGAAAGCGATCCGAACCAGGTCGCCCTCCTTGAGGGGGCTGGCCGCGGGCTCGGTCTGGGCGCTGCCGGCAGCGGCCGCCGGCGACGATCCGGCGGCGCCGTCGGAGGGCGTGCCGCTGCACCCGGCGACGAGGAGGGCGGCGCACGACGCCAGGAGGGTGACGAAGCAGAAGGTGGCGTGTCGGGCTGTGTTCATTCGCATCTCTTCTACGTATCCGCAACGGGGGGATCAAGCACCGAGTAGGGATTGGATTTGACGTTGGGAGCGGGGCAGGGAGTATATGGGGCTCACAGAAAGGCACTTGTATGGATTCGATTCGACGATGGTGGCCGGTGGTTGGCGGCTTGGTTTTGGTGCCGATGGCGAGTCAGGCACAGGAGGCCCTGCGGGGGGCGATCTCGGGGGATCGCGCGGTGCGCTACCGTCCGGCGGCACCCGTGCGCGACGAGGAAGGGCTGAGAGTCGGCCCGGTCCAGTTCACGGTCGGCGCCAGCCTGCGGAGCGAGTACAACAGCAACATCCGGGTGCAGTACTCGGCGGAGGAGATGGACGACTTCATCTTCACGCCCACCGTGGATATCGGGGCGCTATGGCCGATCACGGACGCAAGTTCCCTGGCGTTGGGAGTGGGGGTGGGCTATGCGGCCTACGTGGACCACTCGGAATACAACTATCTGATCATCAATCCGGACTCCGCGTTGGCCTACTCGGTGCGGATCAAGGACGTGGTGGTCTCCGCCTACAACCTCGTGGAGTACACCGGGGATGTGTTGTCCCAGCCGGACCTGAGCGGCGTGGCCCGCTATCCGCGCCTGGATGAGACGATAGGCATACGGGCCTTGGGGACCCTGGGCAATTGGCAGGTCTCGGGCGGCGGAGCCTACAGCATCTTCGTGACCTTTGACGACGATTACCAATACATGGATCGGGGGACGGCCCAGTTCTTCGCCCGCGGCGCCTACATGTTCGGCGAGCGCACCCGAGTGGGAGTGGAAGGCTCGGCTTCGCTCAGCGACTACTGGGAGGAGTTGCGCAGCAACTTTCAGAGCTACAGCTTCGGCCCCTTCGCCACCTGGGCGGTGAGCGAGGATCTGTCGCTGGACGCGCGGGGCGGCTACGTGATGTATGTGTATGAGGAGACAGCGGGGCTGCCGGCGCCGGATGATCTCAGCTCCTACTATGTGGGCTTGACGGCCAGCCACAACCTGACGGACTACATCTCGCATCGGCTCTCGGCGCTCCGCGATGTCCGCGTGGGCTACAACATGGGTGCCGATTACCTGGAGCAGTTCAACCTCACGTACAGCATCACGTGGCGCATGATGGATCCGGTCGACCTCTACGCCGGGGCGAATTACTCCTGGGGCGACGAGTCGCAAACGGGGGGCCTCGGGGGCGAGCAGTTCGACCGCGTGGGGGCGAATGTGGGCGCGACCTGTCGGATCACGGACCATTTGACGGCGCGGTTGGACTACAGGTATTACACACGGAATTCGGACGAGGACTACCGGGATTATGACAATCACACCGTCGGATTGACGGTGAGTTATCGGTTCTAGGGTGAACGACCTTAAAGGAAGACCATGAGAATTGGCATCGTCGGTCTGGGATATGTCGGTTTGCCGTTGTCACTTCAGTTCGCCCGCTCGGGCGTGACGGTGTTGGGGTTGGACATCGACGTCCGGAAGGTGAAGTCGCTGTCCAAGGGGGAGAGCTACATCAAGCACATCGAGAGCGCCGCCATCCGCGAGCAACTCCGCGCAAAGCGCTTCTCCGCCTCCACGGACTTCCGCCAGGTGCGGAATCTGGAGGCGGTGATCATCTGTGTGCCGACGCCGCTGAACAAGAACCGGGAGCCGGACATCTCCTACATTGTGGAGACGGGCCGGAAGATTGCGCCGTTCCTGCGCCCGGGGATTCTGGTGGTGCTGGAATCGACGACCTATCCGGGCACGACGGACGAGGATTTGCGGGCGGTGCTGGAGGCCGGCTCGGGGCTGAAGGCGGGGAAGGACTTTCATCTGGCGTTCTCGCCGGAGCGCGAAGACCCCGGCAATCCGGACAGCAAGGTGGCGCTGATTCCTAAGGTGGTGGGGGGGCTCACCCCGGCCTGCCGCGATCGGGCGGCCGCGCTCTATGGGCGGGCAATTCGGACGGTGGTGCCGGTCTCGTCCTGTCGTGCGGCGGAGGCAACCAAGCTTCTCGAGAACATCTTCCGGGGCGTCAACATCGCGCTGGTCAACGAGTTGAAGATCGTCTACGGCGCGATGGGGATTGATGTCTGGGAGGTCATCAACGCGGCGAAGACCAAGCCGTTTGGTTTCATGCCGTTCTATCCCGGGCCGGGCTTGGGAGGGCACTGCATCCCGATCGATCCGTTCTATCTGACCTGGAAGGCGCGGGAGTATGGCCAGCATACACGCTTCATCGAGCTGGCGGGCGAAGTCAACACGTCGATGCCGGAGTTCGTGGTCCGGCGCCTGAGCGAGGCGTTGAACCGCCGCAAGAAACCCCTCAACGGCAGCAAGGTGCTCGTGCTCGGCCTGGCCTACAAGGCGGACGTCGACGACGACCGCGAGTCGCCGAGCTACGTGTTGTTGGACCTGCTGCAGGCTCGCGGGGCAAAGGTGGCCTACTACGACCCGTTCGTTCCCGTCATTCGCCCGACGCGCGAACACCCGCACTGGGCGGGCACCCGGTCGGTCGCGTGGAACCGCAAGACGGTCGGTTCCTTTGACGCGGTGTTGATCGCGACCGCCCACCAGCAGGTGGACTATGCCGAACTGGCCAAGTGGGCCCCCTGCATCGTCGACACCCGTAACGCCATGGCGCGCCTGCGAACGCGCCCGGGCCAGGTCTGGAAGGCGTAGCTCGGCCATTCGTTGTCCGCACGAGGACCCATGTCCGGCCCGGGGGTTATTGGGGCGGGCCGG
>CAYSPU010000219.1:0-10048 GCA_964432995.1 uncultured Verrucomicrobiota bacterium | reverse complement strand
TGGTATCGTGGACTGGTTGCCATGCTCGCTGGCTTCTCCATCGTTCTTTGCCGGGCGACGACGCCCCCCAGCAATCCCTGCACGCCGGACTGGCAACCGAGATGATGAAGTGGAAAGTCATGCTGCTGTGTGCTGTAGGTCTCATCTCGTCGGCCTACGCGCAGGAGCCTCCGCCGACCATGCAGACGAGGAGTCTTTCCGCCGCGCTGCCTGCGCCGGTTTACAGCCTGTTCCAATGGGCGGAGGGAGAGGACTGGAAAGGTCGGCAGCGTGTGCCCGCTGGTGATGTATCGGTCAAAGAGGCACGCGATCAAGCGCTGGACTGGCTGCAGAAAACTATCGACCGCTCATGGCTCCCGAAGTCATGCGAGCCGATCTTCATTCGGTCGGAGTTCGATGGACGTGACGTCGTGCGGGCACGGTGGGTCTCCAATGGATTCGTACTCGAAGCATCCCAAACCGCGTCCATTCTTGCTATCAGACTGACGCCGGAGCCTCAGCGAGAGATGGGAGCGGGTCGTACTCAGAGGCTGGAGAAGGCTCGCGAAACCGCTTCTCAGCTCTTCGTGAAGCAGGCGCGATGTCGTAATGACCAGGGTGAAGTCATCGCGGTGGACGCTTTGAGCGACGTGATCATGGCTGAGTCATTTCGCGATGAGCGCGCGTTGGCGCTGGAAGATGGGACCGTTGTCGGGCGGCCATTCCGCCCTGGTCCACCAGGAATGCGAGCGGCCACAGCCGAGGTGAACTCAATCGGCCAAGGTCCTGCCGAAACGTCTGGTGAAACAAACGCAGTCCGTACCTGGGCCTATTGGTTCCATGATGTTCACTGGTGGAACGACGGTAAGAGCGTAGGGTTCTATTTCTTCAAGCTCGAGGGTGGCCCGTGGATTCCAGATTTCAGTAACACTCGTGATGCGATCTGGTTTCGGGGGCAAGCGAGGACAAACAGTAGCACAAAGTGAGATGTCATACGGGACTCCAAGGGCGGCAGACCTCCGCCCATTTGAATGGTAAGGTGGCGAACGGCTCAGCGGGCCCTTGGGACCGTGTTCGCCAGGACAACATCTCGGGTCTCGTGAGGAGCGACAAAGGAACAACGCGAAGGGGAGGAGGGGATCTGCAGGATTGTCTTCGTTGCTTTGCGCCTTTGTTGTTCCTCCCCTCTGCACGGTTTTGTGCACTCGAGTCTATGCCGCCCCAAGCCATCGACCGCTCGGGGTGCGGTTCCCTCGTGACGCAATCGGATGGTCACAGCGCGGGGTGAAACCCACGCGTGGGGGAGTAGACCACGGATAGGGAAGGAATTCGCGTCTGCCCCGTTTCTCTCACGATGCGCCGCTCACTTCGCGTCCGGGGGGCGGACGCGGCGGTAGCGGTAGTAAGCGGCGCAGGCGCCCTCGGAGGACACCATGGTGGCGCCGAGGGGATGCTCGGGGGTGCAACGGGTGCCGAAGGCCGGGCACTCGGGTGGCTTCTTGATGCCCTGAAGGACGAGGCCGCTGATGCACTCGGCCGGTTCCTCGACACGATGGTGGGCGACGTCGAAACGTTGTTCGGCGTCGAAGGCCGCATAGGCTTCGCTCAGGCCGAGGCCGCTCCGGGGAATCTCGCCCACGCCGCGCCACTTGCGGGGTATGACGCGGAAGACTTCGCGGATGAGTTGTTGGGCGGTCTGGTTTCCCTCGAGGCGGACGGAACGGGCGTAGGCGTTTTCCACTTCACTGCGGCCGGTCTCGAGCTGCTGCACGCACATCAGGATGCCCTGGAGGATATCCAGGGGTTCGAAGCCGGTGACCACGATGGGCACATGGTATTTGGCGGCGATGGGAGGATACTCCCAGAAGCCCATGACCGTGCAGACGTGGCCGGCGGCGAGGAACCCCTGCACCCGACAGAGGGGGGAAGAGAGGATGGCCTCCATGGCGGGCGGGACCAGGACGTGGGAGACCAGCAGGGAGAAGTTGGCGAGGCCGGCCGCTCGGGCTTGGTGAACCGCCATGGCGTTGGCCGGGGCCGTGGTCTCGAACCCCACCGCAAAGAACACCACTTGGCGTTGCGGGTTCTCGCGCGCCAGTTTCACGGCGTCGAGCGGCGAGTAGACGATGCGGACATCGCCGCCGGCGGCTTTGACGGAGAGGAGGTCGTGGTCGCTGCCGGGGACACGCAGCATGTCGCCGAAGGAGCAGAAAATCACCTCGGGGCGGGAGGCGATGTCGATGGCCTGATCGACGAGCTCAAGGGGGGTGACGCAGACGGGGCAGCCGGGCCCGTGGATCATGGTGATCTCGGGAGGAAGCAACTCATCGATGCCGAACCGGACGATGGCGTGGGTTTGACCGCCGCAGATTTCCATGATCGACCACGGTCGGGTGGTCGCCCGACGGATCTGGGCGGCGAGCTGTCGGGCCAGGGCGGCATCGCGGTATTCGTCGAGGTACTTCATGGAGCCGAGATGGGGTCGGGATGCCCGTCTCGGGCGTCCGGAGGCGGGATGTCGCTTGCGGTTTTCGGCGGACGCACGAGGCCGCGCGTCCCCGCGGGCAGCGGCCGGCTGATGGGGCATGGGGGCGCCCGTCGGGTTTGAGCGTGCTGGGTGCGTGAACGCTCAACGTTGCAGTTCATGAAGAGGCCGGACCTCCAATGTCTGGACGCGCGTTGTGACCATGAACCTGCGGGAGGCAGGGCGCGCTCTCCGCAGCGCGCCGGAGACAAGTGGTTCCAGCGCATACTCTTCCGGCGCCCTCGGAGAGGCTGCCCTACCTGACGGTTCATGGAAAGAAAGCCGTCAGCCGATGCCCGGCTCTTGTCGCCACGTTTGTTGAGCGTCACCATTTCTTTCGACAAAGGTTTCGACGAAGGCTCCGGAGAAGGCAACTGAGATGCCAGAGGACAGCGTGCACACGCGCGCTACTGACTTGGGAGCGTCCTCCCCGTTAGGCGCTGGTAGGCTTCGAGGTACTTGGCCTGGGTTTTCTGGACGATCTCGGGTGGCAGGGCGGGGGCGGGCGGGGTTTTGTTCCAATGGAGGGTCTCGAGATAATCGCGCACGAACTGCTTGTCGAAGCTCGGCTGGCCGCGTCCGGGCTGGTATTGGTCCGCGGGCCAGAAGCGGGAGGAGTCCGGCGTCAGCACTTCGTCGATGAGGATCAGATTGCCGCCAAAGAAACCGAACTCGAACTTGGTGTCGGCGATGATGATGCCGCGGTCGCGGGCGTAGGCGCGGGCGGCGCGGTAGACGCGGAGGCTGAGTTCGCGGACGCGTTCGGCGGTATCGAGGCCGACGATTTGCGCGGCGCGTTCGAAGGAGATGTTCTCGTCGTGGCCGGTTTCGGCTTTGGTGGCCGGGGTGAAGATGGGTTCGGGCAGCTCGGAGGATTCCTGGAGGCCATCGGGCAGGAGGATGCCGCAGACGGTTTGGCTGGTTTGGTATTCCTTCCAGCCGGAGCCGGCGAGGTAACCGCGAACGACACACTCGATGGCGAGGGGTTTGGCTTTGTGGACGATCATGCTGCGGCCGGCGAGCTGGCGGGCGTAAGGCTGGAAGGCGGGCGGCAGTGGGTCGCCGGCCCGGGCCACGCGGTGGTTGGGGACGACGGACTGCATTTGATCGAACCAGAAATGGGAGATCTGGGTGAGGACCTCGCCCTTGCGCGGGATGCCGTTGGGCATGATGCAGTCGAAGGCCGAAATGCGGTCGGTGGCCACCATGAGGAGGTGCTCCCCGAGGTCGAAGATTTCGCGGACTTTGCCGCTGCGGAGCTTGGGGTAGCCGGGGAGATCGAGTTGCAGCAGGGGTTCGCTTGCCATGGGCGAAATGATGCCGCGGTCCGAGGCGATTTCAACTGCGAAGCGATGCGGTCGGTTCAGCCGCCTTCGTCCCCGCCGTTGCCGGACGGCGGCGGGCCAGGGAAGCGCCGCGGTTCGTGGCAGTGTCGAGCAGCGCCCGGATGAGACTGAGACTGCGTTCGCACCAGGAAGAATCGAGGGGACGGGGCGGCAGGCGTGTTTGCGCCCACCTCGCTTCCAGGGGGCGGGCCCTTTGTCCAACACTGCGTCACTTCCTGCCGAGCATTGCCTGATTGTGGTGCGGTCGGCCGGGATGAAAGAGTGCGAGTTCCGTCGGCGGGAGATTCTTCAAGCGTGGCATGGAAGCCGCTCTGACACTCCGCCATGAAGAAGATTGTCCTGCTCGCAGTAACCGGAATGGCGGCGATGAATCTCGTCCTGGCCGATCAGGCCACCACCGAAGCCGATGAGAAGTGGCTGAAAGTGGTGAAAGAAATGGTCAGCAAGGGCAACGCGACCGTCAGCACACCTGTCGAAGCCCGTACGCAGTTGGCGAAGAACTGGGCGGAGAAGAACGGCTACACCGTGAAGGTGACCAAGAACGGGTCGTCCTATCGCGTGGAGTTTTCGAAAGACCTCGCCAAGAAATGAGCGGGCGAGTCGTCCGCCAGGCGCCTGAAAACCCGGTGCGGGGGCACCCTCTCCCGCAGGAACGTTCAGCCGTTGAAGGTGGTCGAGGTGCTGAGCAGCGCCCGGCAAAAGGGGCACCAGAACACCGTTAGCGTGGTCAGCCAGCCCCGTTTTCTGAACTTGATGGTTCGGAGTTCCTTCTTGCAGGAAGGGCAGATGGGCCACTCGTCGTCGCGGGCTTCGTTGAAGTCGATCTTGACTGGCATGGTTCGTCCTGGTTTGCAGTTTGCCGGACCGTAGGCCTCCCGCCGTTCCTTCGCCATTCCAATCCAGGATCAAGGTTGGAGGTGGCAGTCGCGTCTTCCCCAAGGCAGCGCTCCACGACTGCCGGGCACCGGTCTCATCCCCCGGCGAACACGGGCCGGAAACCGGCGTCGGCCAGGATCCGGGCGACGGTCTCCCGCTGGTCTCCCTGGATTTCAATGCGGCCCTCTTTGACGGTGCCGCCGCTGCCGCAGGCCTTCTGCATCTGGCGGGCGAGTTTCTCCTTTTCGGGCAGGCCGATCCCCACGAAGTTCGTGATGACCGTCACGGTCTTCCCGCCGCGTCCTGCCTTCTGGCGAATGATGTCGACGCGGCCGCGGCTCTTCTTCCGTGGGGCTGGCTGCGCCGGAGAACTGGGCGCTCCCGCAGGCGGGGGGGGAAAGGCGGCACCGTTCAGCACGTCGAACGGACGCTGCCCGAAGTCCTGCGGATGGTCGGATGTCTGTTCTGGCTCGGTCACGACGAGGGCAGGTTAGAACCTGCGCCGCGTGGCGTCAGTCGAAAACGGCTCGCGCCCATCCGCGGTTCGAGGTTCAGGATCGGGAGGTTCAGTGGCTCACGGTTTTCATGTTCCGCCCCGAATTCATGCGGCCTCAACCCGTGTACCGGACCAGCCTTTGCGGTCCTTGGCGGGCTTCTGTTTCACACCGAACCGCGTGGAGATTCCGCAGCGTTGGCCCTTCCTTGGTCTTCCCCGGGGATGACTGGTTCTGCGCACTCTCGCGGTCCAACCGTCCGCGTTTGGCGTTCATCGTTCGTCTTGTGAACCGCGGCACGATGGGTCTACGGTTTGCTCATGCCTGCATGCTATTTCCGGTTCACCCGTAGGATCGGCGGCTCACCAGAACCCGTTTGCGGTGTCGTTCAACGGGGCAGGAATGTTCACCGCAGAACGTGGCCCCGGGCGACGCCTTGGGCGGCGATTGGCTGTGCGGCGCTGACGTTCGCAAGTTGCACGTCGCAGTCGGCCGCGGCAAGCAACGTGAGTCAATGGCTTGATGCGGCGCCGTTCGCCCGGGTGTGCGTTTCGGATCCGCAGCGGCTGGTGGGGGTGCGGGCGGGTCGAGTGCAGGAGATCGCTCCGGAGGATTTGCGGCTGGAAACCGAGACGAGTGCCGGAGCGGATGGGTTGTGGCATGTGCCGCGGGCATCCGACGGTCGGGCGGCCATCGGCCTGCAGTGGAACGAGCATCGCCCGATTCGCCGGCTGGCGATCGAGTTCGGTCCGGGCTTCCAGTTGCCGGCGTCGGCGGCGGTGAGAGTGGAATCGTGGGTGGGAGCCACGTTGTGGCAAGGCGAGTGGAAGCCGCTGAGCGGCCAACTCCAGGTGGAGGGAAGCGGTTGGAGTTACACACCGGAGAAAGTCGGGGTGTTGTGTCAGAAGGTTCGGTGGATTCTCCCGGCGGGGGAGGGACCGGTTCCCGTGCGGCGGTTCACGGCGCTGACGACGTCGGCGATGGTGACGAGCGAGCTGCAGGTTCTGCGCGACCCGCAGCCGGCTTCGGGGGAGGCGTGGATCGAAGGGTACAACGCGGAGTGGACGGAGGGGAACCGGCGGGTGGTGCGGCAGTCCTGGGACCAGCGGCAACCGATCACGCTGTTGGTGCGTCATGTTCCGGCGGCCGGCAGTCGGGAGGCGCGGGGGGATCGGAGTTCGTTGCGGTTCCGGATGCCGGAGGGGGCGTGTGCGGTGGCGATCGACGATGTGCTGGAGCGCGGGCCGGTGTGCGTCGCCCACCTGGGCTTGTATGTCGCAAGTGGCGGCAAACCGTTCGATGCGGCGGCGCATCGGCGCAGCCTGGCAGGCAAGAAGACGGTGCTCGAGGAAGTCCGGGCGATGCCCGAACAGACCCGCGAGCGGGCCATGCGGGTGACCCACTGCGACCCGCGACTCGACCGTGGGTCCCTGATGCTCTCGCTGGCGGCGAACAACGCGAAGTTCGTGACGGAGGCGGATGGCGCGGTGCGGTGCTACGCCAGTTTCACGCGCGACGAAGAGGTGCGTTCCCCGCGGTGCGAGTTGGTGCCCCTCTTTGGTCAGGGGCGGGTCCTCGCGCGGTCACAGGGCTGGGGGCAGTTGGGCGTCGACTGTGCCGCCCACGCGGACCGCGCCAACGCCCTGGCGCTGCGGATCCAGGATCGCGAGTACCGGCGTGGGCTGGGCCATCACGCGCCTGGGGAGATTGTGTTGGATGTCAGCGAGGGCTTTGACCGGTTCGAGGCGGAAGTCGGGCTGCAATGGCAGGGAGGGAAAGCGCCGGGCAGCGTCGAGTTCGCGGTACTCGTGGACGGCAAGCAGGCCTTCGCGAGCGGTGTCCTGCGGGAAACGGACGCGCCGAAGGCCGTGAACGTGTCATTGGCCGGTGCCCGGACGCTGACCCTGCGGCTGGGGGATGCGGGGGACGGGCTCGGGTACGATGCTGGCAACTGGGCGGAAGCGCGGTTGGTACGCAGGGCAAGGACCGAGTACGTGTCAGACTGGCTTCGTCACCCGGTCGCGACTCAGCGTCGCCTCGAGGGGGGTTGGCTGCCGGCGCCCGTCATCACAGCATCGGCCGACGGGGTCGTGTATCGGCAGCGGACGTATGTTGTGCCGTTTGCCCCGGAGCCCGGCGGAGGCGTCCCGTGGTGGCTGAACGCGAAGTCGCTGTGCGTGGTCGAGTTGACCGCCGAGAATCAGACGGCGGCGCCAGTCGAGGCCCGGGCATCCTATGCGCTGAGCGTGGGAACGGGGACGAGCCGCGACGTGACCTGCAAGATCGAGGGCCCGCGGGCGACAGCCACGGGCGACGCGGGGGTGCTGGCGGTCTTCGACAGAACGGGCTGTCCGGACAGTTCTTGGCGAGCGGAGGGAGGGCGGATTCACCTGACGAGCCGTTTGCCGGCGGGAGGGACTGGTGAATGCCTGGTCTATCTGCCGGCGTGGTCAGCGGGGGCGGAGGAGATGGGGAAGATGCATCGCGGGACAGTCAGATTCGAAGCGTTGCGGGAGTATTGGGATCGGGTGTTGGCGCCGGGGATGCAGTTCGAGTTACCGGACCGCTGGCTGGCGGATGTGATCCGCGCGAACCAAGTGCATGTACTGATGGCGGCGCGGAACGAAGAGCAAGGTCGGCTCGTCGCCCCGTGGATCGCGTCGGATCGCTACCTGGTCGCCCTGGACAGCGAGGGGAACTCCGTGATTCGGGGGCTCGAGTATTTCGGGCAGTTCGACTTTGCGCAACGGGCACTGGAATACCACATGAGCAAGTATCAGCCGGAAGGCTTCATGACGACCGGCTACACGCTGATGGGGAACGGCTGGCATCTCTGGGCGCTGGGCGAGTATCTGCAGCTGGCTGCGGCTGATGACTGGTTTGGCTCCGTGGCGGAGAAGAGCGCCGGCCTATGTCGGTGGGTGGTGGCGCAACTCGAGAAGACCCGTCGACCGGGGGGGGGGCGAGGCCAGCCGGTCCCGGAGTATGGTCTGATGCCGCCCGGCGTGCAGGCGGACTGGGAGGCGTATGCCTACTACTTCTACGCGAACAGCTACTTCCTGGCGGGACTCGAAGGGACCGGGGCCGCCCTTCGCCGGATCGGTCATCCGGATTCGGAGCGGGCGTTGCCAGCGGCGCGACAATTGCGCGCGGATCTGCTGCGGGCCTTCCGCAGTACGCAGGCGTTGGCGCCCGTGGTGCCGCTGCGCAACGGGACTTGGGTGCCGTACTACCCCGGTTCCGTCTACACCCCGGGACCCATGGCCGACTACTACCCGGGACAGGACGGCAATCGCAGTTGGGCGTATGACGTGGATCTGGGAAGCCATCACTTGATCGCCCTGGGCGCGATGCCGCCGGAAGCGCCCGAGGTCGACTGGATCATGAACCACATGGAGGACGTCCAGTTTCTCGCGGATGGTTGGGGAGGCTATCCAGCAGCGCGGAATCGGGAGGCGTGGTTCGACATGGGAGGTTTCGCCAAGGTGCAGCCCTACTACGCACGGAATGCGGAGATCTACGCCCTGCGCGACGATGTGAAGCCGTTTCTCCGCAGCTACTTCAACACGCTCGCCTCGCTGATCGACGGGACGGCGCTGTCGATCTTCGAGCACTTCTCGAACTTCTGTTACAACAAGACCCACGAGACGGGGTATTTCCTGCATCAATCGCGCACGATGTTGCTCACCGAGCGAGGGGAGGAGTTGTGGCTGGCGCCGTTTGTTCCGACGGCCTGGCTCGAGAACAGCAAGGAGATTGTCGTGAGCCGCGCGCCCAGCTTCTTTGGGCCGGTCAGCTACCGCGTGGCCTCCTCGGTCACCGGCAGTCACATCGACGCGCGGATCGAGCCGCCGACACGCTCGCGTCCGCAGGCGATCGTGCTCCGTTTGCGCCACCCGGAAGGGAAGGTCATTCGGTCCGTGACGGTCAACGGCGAGCGCCACACCTCGTTCGATGTCCGGCGGGAGACGATCACGCTGCCGTCCGGGAAGGGCACTCTGAACGTCCGGGCGGAGTATTGAGAGGGCCGAGGGCAGCGAACGGGAGAGAGAGGAGAGAGCAGAGAGGAGAGGGGCGAAGAACGGATGGGCGCTGGTTTTCAGGGGAGGTTCCCGGGGGTGTGAGGGGGGGCAGGCGGTGCCGTGGCTTCGGGTTCGATCACCATTTCGAGTTGGCAGGATTCGAACTCTGGCCGCGGTTGTGACCCTGACCGGGCCTGCGGGAAAGCGATGAGGGCGCCGTGGGGGGAACGGCGCCCTCGTGGAGGACCGCCAGACAGCTTGGGATCGTCCGGCGGTCGGGGGGATTCTTGACAGTCTCAAAATCGCATTAGGCACCTTCTGTTTGATGTCCAATTCGTCAGTACCGGCCTGACCGAACAACCCACCGAACACTCTTCGGAGCATCACCGGCGAACGGCCAGGTTTATGCCAACCGGCGATCTCCAAGGGGTATATCGGCGGGTGCGGTAAGAACTTGAGAGAAAATCACCAGATGGACCTGCCCCTGGGTCTCCTGATCAACTTCAACAGCCTCTTGATCCGAGACGGCATCGAACGCGTGCTGAACGTCCGCTGGTCTGCGGCGAGATGACAACGAAGGAACGAAGACGCGAAGGGAAGGGATTGGATTCGGATGGCGTCTTCCTTGTCCGTCCCGGGAACCGGGCAGAACCTCGAGGCAATGGGGTCGCATCTAAAGAGTTGACAGATGGGTGGCGGCGGGGTTGGCTTTGGGGCGTATGGCGAGGCCGTTGCGGATTGATGTTGGGGGTGCGTGGTATCACGTGATGCACCGTGGGCATCGCGGAGGAGCGTTGTTCCTGGTGG
>CAYSPU010000218.1:0-10076 GCA_964432995.1 uncultured Verrucomicrobiota bacterium | reverse complement strand
CCCGCCGAAGCCATTCGCGCATTGCGCCCCTGAACAGGCAGGTAGGGACGCGCGGGTGTGATGGGGAGTTGTTCATCGTTTCACGTCAGTGCAGGCGCCGGGAACAGACGGGGCGGCATTCGCATGGGCGGCAACCAGCGCATCGAGCCGGACGCACTCATAGGCGGCGGCCTGGAGTTTGTCGACGAGCAAGTCCACCGTGGTCACCAGGCGGTCGGCGGGCACCCCGCCGTCGTGCAGCAGAACAATGGCTCCGGGACGCAGGCGACGGAGGATGCGATCGACGATGCGGTGCGGGTCGGGTTCGTTCTGGTCCCGGCCGCCGGCCGACCAGCCGACGACCTGGAGGCGGAGGGAGTCGACGGCGCGGAAGACGCGGAAGTTGGTGAGGCCCATGGGGGGGCGGAAGCAGGTGGGAGCGCGGCCGGTGGCTTCGGCGACGGCGGTCTGGGTCCGGTCGAGGCTTTCGCGCAGGCGAGCAACGGAGAAGAAGTTGGTGCGGCGGCTATGTTCCCAGGCGTGGTTCTCGATCTGGTGGCCGGCGTGGGCTGCTTGGCGACAGATATCCGGGTTTTGGGCGACGCGTTGGCCGATGCAGAAGAACGTAGCCGGGATCTTCCGGCGAACCAGGAGGTCGAGCAACGCCGGTGTGGCTTTCGGGTCCGGCCCGTCATCAAAGGTCAGGGCGACGAGCGGTTTCACGACGGGCACGGAGCAGAGGACGGGACCGAAGAACTGCCATTGAGGCCGGGCGACACCGCCGGCGGCGACGAGGCTGGTGGCGACGACGATCAGGGCCAGGAGAGCAACGCAGGTGCTGCCCGAGGTCAGCAGAACAACGACCAGGGCAATGCTCGTGGCGCCCAGCAGAAGCGCGTGAAAGCGTGTGAGCCGGTGGCCGGTTGGCGGCGTAGTTGCGTGGTGCGTCGGCATGGGATCAGCAGGTCCTCAGCGGGCCGCAGCCGGTTGCACGAGGACCAAGGCTTGGGCGCCCGTGGTCGAGCGCGTGTGGAGCAGCACCCGCCGACACGGGTGGTCCGCGGACCGATCGGCCGCCGCGGCCGGGAGGCAATCCGCGAGGGCAAGGGAATCGTTCGTCAAAGCGAGCGTCATGCAGACACCAAAGGCCGAGGCCGAAGCGTGGACCCCACAGGCATGGTGATAGTGGCCCAGGGGAATGGCGCGGCGCGCTGCCGCGGCAAGTCGAATGTGGAGATCGCGCTCGAAACCGGCAGCGTCGACCTCGTCGAGGGGACGGTTCAGCAACAGAAGATCGACGGTATCCAGGGGTTCCCCGGCCTGATCCAGGGCGGTCAGGATCCACTCCGCGGATGTCTCGCCGGAGCGGCGACTGTGGTCGGGCAGTTGGCCGAGTCGAATGAGGGTGAGGTAGCCGAGCGGCGGCGCGACGGTGGTCTGCTCCGGGGCGAGGGCGAAGACGGAGGCGCCCTCGCCGGGGAACGCGGTTGTGGCGGAGGCTTGGAGTCCCGAGGGTGGTGTTCTGGTGCCGGACCACCAACGCCAGCGCAGTCCGGTCGCCAGCAGATAGGGATGCAACTCGTCGGCCGCTCCGGCGAGGAACAGGTCGGCGCGGTGGGCCTCGAGTTCCTGGGCGGCCTGCCAGAGGGCGGCTTCGAAAGAGACCTCGCGTTGCGTGGGCGACGTGTTGAGGCCGGTGATCTGGAGATCCAAGGCGACCTGCGACGCCAGGGCGTTGTGGACGGAGTTCGTGAAGTGCATCGGCCGCGGCGAGCGTTCGTCGCGCAGAATCAGGTTTTCGACAAAGGCCGCCGTGTCGCTCAACGAGCCCAGGCCGGTTCCAATGGCGATTCCAATACGATCCCGCGGCACGGCGTCGAATCCGGCGGGAAGACTGCGCCGCGCCGCGGTCAGCACCATTTGCTGGAGACGACTGAGCCGGCGCCGGCGGGCGGGGTCGATGATGGTATCATCGCCGAATTCGGGGCAGACCAAGGCGGGGATCTGCGCCGGACCGAGCGGCGGTTGCAGCTCCACCAGGGTGGGGGACGGCCCGCCGTGGCGGAGGGTGGCGGCGATGGCGGTGAACGAATGCCCCGCCGGGCTGACGGTGGCGGCGCCCAGGACGGCGAGGCGGCGGGGCGCCGTCGGCCTGGTGCGGACGCGCCAGGGGCTTGCGGCCGGGATGGCGAGTTCTTCGGGTGCCGCAATCGCCAGGACGACGTTGTTCCCGCCGAACCCGAAGGAGCTGCTGAGGATGCGCCGGAGCGGGCAGGGAGTCGGCACGCGAACGGGGACGAAGCCGAGGCCGGGGTCGGGGGATTCGAGTCCGATGTTGGCGGGGATCTCCTGGGACTGGAGGGCGTGGACGCAGACGGCGGCTTTGATGGCGCCGCTGGCGGCGAGGGTGTGTCCGAAGAACCGCATGGTGGAGCTGACGGGCGGCGGTCGATCGCCAAAGACGTTGTGGACGGCCTTGGCTTCCATGGCGTCGTTGTCGGGGGTGCCGGTGCCGTGAGCGCTGAGGAAATCGATCGATTCCGGAGTCCATCCGGCGCGTTCCAGGGCGCGGCGGATGGCCTGGGCGGCGCCCCGACCCTCGGGATGCGGTGCCGTGGGGTGATGGGCGTCGCAACTGGCGCCCCAACCGGCCAGAAGGGCGAGCGGCCGAACCCCGCGGTGGGCGGCGGACGCGGCGGACTCGAGGACCAGGAAGCCGGCGCCTTCACCGAGGCTGATGCCGGCGCGCTGCGCGTCGAACGGCCGGCAGCCCGCCGGGTCCAGGAGCAGCAACGATCCGAAGCCGTTCAGCGTCATCCGGCACAGCGCGTCCGTGCCCCCCGTCAGCACGATGTCGGCCTCGCCGGATTCGATGAGAGCGGCCGCGGCGGCGATGGCCGCGGCGCCCGCGGAGCAGGCGGTGGAGAACGTCAGAGTGGCTCCCTGCGCGCCGAGGTGTTGGGCCAGTCGGACGGCCGTGTGACCGCACTCATGGTGGCGGAGCGGTCCGAAGCGCCGGCGGTTCCGCTTGAGCAGGCGTTCGAGGAACTGCTCGGTGCCGGTCATGCCGCCGACGGTGGCGCCGACCGTGACGGCGAAGCGGTCAGGTTGCGGGAGGGGCCCGCCGGACGGGAGACGGGCCTGGACCAGCGCCTCTTGGGCCGCGACCCAGGCCAACTGATCCGAGCGCGACCCGCGGAACGGGGTGCTGGCCGGATCCAGCGGTTCGCGCACTTGCCCGACGGCATGCGTCGCGTAGCGAGGGGAGGGAAACAGAGTGAGCGGACCGAGGCCGCCGCGCAGGGAATGGAGAGCGTCCCAGACCTGTGAGGTCCCGCGACCGACGGCGCAGACGATGCCTGTGCCGGTTATGACCGGTTGCCGTCCGAGCATGGTTGCCGATGCCGCGTGACGAACTCGGCGAGCGCGCGGACCGATCGGAAGGCCTGATCGGCCACCTGGCGATCCTGCACGACGATGCCGTACTCCTGTTCGAGCATGGCTACCAGTTCGAGGGCATCGATGGAGTCGAGACCCAAGCCGGTTCCAAAGAGGGGTGATTCGGCGTGGATGTCGTGCGGCTGAACGCGCTCGAGGCTGAGCGACGAGATGATCTTGTTCTTCAGTTCTTCGATCAGGGCTTCCATATGACAACAGACGATCCTCGGGCGGCGATCGGAAACCGGCGCGGCCGTCGGGGAAAGGGTGCGGTTGGAGGGTGGCTTTGTCCATGGAAAGTTTGACATGTTGGGTTAGCGGCCGGGCGGGGGGAGGCAGGATGCCGCCAGGGGGTATTCCCCGCGCTTGCAGCGCGTGGAATGGGCGGGCTAGTCTGTCGCGCAGGAAGATGCCCATGTCTGCGACCTTGCTGATTGCGGTGGTGGTATCGGTGCTTGCCTTCGTGGTGGCGATCTGGGTTCTGTGGCGCGATCCACGGTCGGTGGGCAGCCAACTGTTTGCGGCCGGCGTGGTGGCTCTGGCGTTGGAGTGCCTCTGGAGCGCCCTGGGGGCGGTGAACTCGGTCTCTTCGAAGGCGGTTTCGTACCAGCGGTGGGCAATGGTGTCGCTGGCCTTTGTCCCGGGGATTTGGCTGGCCTTCAGTCTGGTTTACTCGCGCGGGAACTACGGGGAGTTCCTGCGCCGCTGGTGGGCGGCGCTGGTGGTTTTCGGACTGGTGCCGCTGGGTTTGGTCGCGGTGGCCTTCGATTCGGTGCTCCAGTATGCGGAGCAGGATCTGCTGACGGGCCGCTGGCACTTCCGGCTGGGAGCGGCGGGGACAGCATTGCACGTGCTGGTGCTGGTGGGGGCGGTGTTGGTCCTCATGAACCTCGAGCGCACCCTGCGCGCGGCCGTGGGCACCCAGCGGTGGCGGGCCAAGCTGGTCGTCCTGGGCATCGGCGTGCTCTTCGGCGTGCGCATCTACACCAGCAGCCAGGCGATGCTCTACCGCGCGACGGAGCCCTTCCTGGATGCCCTCAACGGCGGCGCTCTGGGATTGGCTTGCGGCCTGATCGTCGTGTCCCTCGTCCGAACCCGGGTCTTTGGGATCGACGTCTATCCTTCCCATGCGTTGCTGCAGCGATCGCTGACGGTCCTCATGGCCGGGGTCTACCTTCTGATCGTTGGGCTGTTCGCGAAGATCGTCGGGTACCTCGGCGGCGCGAGCAGCTTCCCCGCCAAGGCGCTGTTTGTCCTCGTGTCCCTGGTGCTCCTGACGCTGATCCTGATGTCCGATCGCGTGCGCCAGTGGCTGCAACGGTTCGTCAGTCAGCACTTGCGCCGCCCGCGCTACGACTATCGCCAGGTCTGGCGAACGTTCACCGAGCGAACCGCCCGGCAGGTGAAAGAGCGGGAGTTCAGCAACGCCGTCGTCCACTGGGTTTCCGAGACCTTCAACGTGCTCACGGTGAGCGTCTGGCTGGTGGACCCGGGCAAACGCCGGTTCCACCTGACCGCCTCCACCGGCATCCCCGACGGGGCCGCCGACCCCGCCGATGACGAGGAGGTGGACGAAGCCATCCTCATGGAGGTCCTTCGGGGGCGGACGGAGCCGTTCGACGTGGACCAGGTAAAAGAAAAGTGGGGCGAGGTGCTGCGTCGGTTCAATCCGGATTACTTCCGCAAGGGCGGCGGGCGCATCACGGTGCCCCTGAAGGCCGGCGACGAGTTGCTGGGCCTGATGACCCTGGGCGACCGCGTGGGCGGTGTTCCGTTCGCCTTCGAGGACATCGAGTTGCTCAAGAGCATCGGCGACCAGGCGGCCAACAGCCTCCTCGGCATCCAGCTCTCCCGCCAACTGGTCGAGGCCCGCGAAATGGAAGCCTTCCAGACCATGTCCACCTTCTTCGTGCACGACTTGAAGAACGTGGCTTCCTCCCTCTCGCTGATGCTCAAGAACCTGCCGGTCCACTTCGATAATCCCGAGTTCCGCCAGGACGCCCTCAAGGCCATCGGCCGGAGCGTGGACCGGATCAACGGCCTCATCAGCCGCCTCAGCGAATTGCGTGGCGGCCTCGAGATCCACGCCGCGTCCGCCGACCTGGAGGGCGTGGTGGAGAGCGCCCTGCAGCAGTTGGATGCGGAGCGACGGCAGTTGGTCGCGCACGAACTGCAGCCCGGTTTGCGGCTGCCGCTCGACCGCGAGCAGATCCAGAAGGTGCTGACCAACCTGCTCCTCAACGCCCTCGAAGCCATCGGCCCCGGGGGGCAAGTGCGCGTCCGGACCAGCCGGCAGGGGAGCTGGGCCGTTCTCGGCGTGAGCGACAACGGCTGCGGCATGTCGCGCGAGTTTCTGGATCGATGCCTCTTCCGTCCCTTCCAAACCACCAAGAAGAAGGGGATCGGCATCGGCATGTACCAGAGCCGGCGCATCGTCGAAGCCCACGGCGGCCGCATCGAGGTCGAAAGCCAGGAAGGCAAGGGGACCACCTTCCGCGTCCTGCTCCCAGCCGGGGAGAGGGAATAGGAAGGGACGATGAGTCCTCCACGTCCGAGCCGCTTCCGTCGATTTCAATCCGGGCGCATGGGTCTGGCCGCTGCCCTCGGGTTGATGGGTTGGGCATCGTGCGGGATGACCGCTGATCTTCGAAACGCGCCGCCCGAAGACCGGGCGATCGGGCAACGGTTTCTGCAGCTCACCCGGACCGCGCGCTGGCAGAAGACCGCCGAGATCAAGCTCGCCTTCCGCACGTATCACCCGCAGGGGATGTGCCTTCTCGGGGACCGATTCTTCCTCTCGTCGGTGGAGGTCAAGGACCGGGCGCAAGGCCTGGGGACGGGGCATTTGTTCGAGGTGACCATGGGGGGAGAGCTCCGTCGACAGATTCGTTTGGGCGAGGGACCGGTTTACCATCCGGGCGGGATTGACGGTGACGGTCGGTGGCTATGGGTGCCGGTGGCCGAATACCGGCCGGACAGCCGCAGCTACGTCTACCGCGTGGATCCGGAAACCCTCGCCGCGGAGCGCGTGTTCGAATTTGGGGATCATCTCGGGGCGCTGGTGTGCGACCGGCGGAACCGCCGTCTGGTGGGCGTGAGCTGGGGATCGCGGAAGTTCTATCGTTGGGATCTGCTGCCTGAGGAAGATCGGCCGCGCGACCCCGCCGCGCCGGTGAAGGTGGTCAACGGGAGCCATTATGTGGACTACCAGGACGGGCAACATCTGGCCGGCACAAGCTGGGCCTTGTTCGGCGGGGTGAGTCGCTTGAGCGCCGGCGACGATGCGGCTCTTGCCTTGGGCGGCCTCGAGCTGGTGGACCTTGGCGAGTTGCGGGCGGTGCATCAGTTGCCGGTCCCGCTGCGGACGAGCCGGGGCCAATCCCTGCTGCAGAACCCGGTCGCCGTCCAGACCACCGCGGAGGGACTCCGCTGCTACTTCCTGCCCGAGGACGAGGAGTCCACGCTCTACATGTATACGGTCGAGTGAGGCTGCGGTTTTGCGGAAGCGACGATGCTGAAGCGGAGTGCGCTGAGCACGAGGCTCTTACAGATCACCGGCCCACTCGGCCGTGGGTGGCATTACCAGTGCTTCAGAACGGCTGTCGCATCGTTACTAACCGGGGTCAGCAGCATGCACAAAGCGATAACCATCACACCTCTCGCGCTGCTCCCGCTACTCCACACCACCATGAGAACTATCCTGATCCTCGCGACCTGCGCTGGACTCACCTCTGCAATGGCCGCAGTGGCACCCAAATCCGACCGCCGGCCTTTGGAGGTTGCCGCGGTCTTTCAAGACAAGGGCTACGACAAGGCCGACCCGTACGCGATGGCGTATGCGGTCCGAACCATCGACTTCTCCGGCTACGCGTGGTGGGTCAAGACCAGCTCCGGGCGTGTTGGTCCCGGCCCGAACTACTTCTCCGACAGCCCAAACAATGTCTGGGTCGATGAGAGCGGCTTCCTGCATCTGAAGATCACCAAGGTCAAAAACCGGTGGTACTGTGCCGAGATCGTGTCCACCGAGGTCTTCGGCCACGGAACCTACCAGTGGGAGTTGGCCAGTCCTGTGGACAACCTCGATCGCAACGTTGTCCTGGGGCTGTTCACATGGAGCGACACCTCCGAGTACGCCTATGGGGAAATCGACATTGAGTTCTCGCGTTGGGGGAGTCGAAACCTCTATCCCAACGCCCAGTTTGTGGTGCAGCCCTTCGATGCCGAGGGACACTTGGTTCGTTTCACGATGCCCCCTGGAGTCCCCGAAAGCACCCACAGCTTCCTCTGGGCTCCGGAAGGGGTCATCTTCCAGAGCGTGTCCGGGCACTGGCTGACCGAGCCGAGCCCGGAGGCCGTTGTCTTCGAGTGGGCCTTCATGTCACCCTGGCCTCCGCCCACTGGCACGGAGAACGCCCGGCTGAACCTCTGGCTTTACCAGGGCGCGAGTCCGAGCAATCGCCAGGAGGTCGAGGTTGTGTTCAAGTCCTTCGCGTTCGTGCCGTATCTGCAGCAGTAGTGCTGGTACGGGTCGCAGTCCGGTCGTTGGCCACAACAGTCCGCGTGCCTGCTACCGCTGGCGGAGCCGACCCGCGCGGGTCGGGACACGACGAGTCTGCTGCGCTGGGCGGAGCGTCTCCGGGCAAGGTCGCGATCGGTCCCCGGGACGGCGGGCGGCAGTGCGCCCGTCTCGGGCGCAGCAAGCTCCGCCGCCGCGCCGCCCTGCGATTTCAGGGGCCGCGCACGTCGGGTCGAGCACGACCGCGGCCGAGGACCTGCCTTCGCCAAGGCTTCGGCAGGCAAGCTGGCCGCCGCCCGGCGATCGTTCACTGGCCGCGGCTCGTCCCTGGCGGGTCGTACTCCCGCGACGGCGGGGACGGAGGCGGCTTGAGCCGCAACCAACTGCCCGTGCGCTTTGCTGTTTCCTCTTCCTCCGTGTCCTCGGTGGTCGGACCACAGCAGCTCGTTGATATGGAGGTGGATGCAGTCCTCCGTGGTCGGACCACAGCAGCTCGTTGATATGGAGGTGGATGTGTGTGGTCGCCCCCTCGCCAAAGGCGGCATGGCTCGCTTTTTGGCGGCCTTTTTCGCCCCGTGAAGTGTTCTGCGCAGGCGCTGGCTGATGACCCGGAGCACCAGCGCTTTGGCTGTGAAGCTCCGGAGTGAAACATCAACTATTTAGACGCGACCCCATGGGCACTTTGGAAGGAAACAAGGCTTCCCGCCACCGTCCACGCGGCACGCCTTGGCGACAGACATACGGCTCGTGCAAGGGACGACCACGCCCCAGCATGCCGCGCCAAGCCGCGCAAAGGACAGTCATGGCCCCGTAATGGGGACGGGGACATTGAAGAACATCTGGCAACCGTCCGGACCGAGACCGAAGGTGGCCAGACCGATGGAAATGTCCCGGCTATTGTACCAGGCGACGTGGCTATCTTCGAAGAGGAAGTTGCCGCCGTCGGGGATGCCACGGCTTCCGTGGTGGCTGGCCGTCCACCACCTGCGATCAGGGCCGCAGCGGTCGCAGCCGCAGTTCGCCCACCATCTGAGCACATCGTCGAATATGCCGTGGGGGCGGGGGCCGTATGCCACGAGCCTATCGGCGAGGACTGGTGCGCCGGCAAGGGGTCCACCGAGCTTCCTGCGGGGAAAGATATCACATAAATACACGTAGCCGCACTGCCCGGACACGAAATCGTCATGCGGACCCATCGGCGCACTCTCCGCAGTCCAGTCGATGATGAAGCCATTCATGTGACGGGAGTATTCGTCGGTGGGGCAGAATCGGACATCGTTCCGAGCTGCCTCACGCCCCTTGGACGTCGGGCGTTCTGTGTCCAGCAGGTAGTTCCGCACAAAGGAGGACGGATTGTCAGGGAGGTAATCCTCGGAGTCGGCGGCGTACGTCGCGATGGCGATGCCCCACTGCCTGCAATTGCTGGCGCACATGGTTCTCAGGGCCTTGGACTTTGCCCGAGCGAGGGCTGGCAGCAGGATGGCGGCAAGGATCCCAATAACGGCGATGACCACCAGCAACTCGATCAGGGTGAAGGCTGACCTCAACTTGCGCGGCCGACTACCAGTGAAGGCAGCGGGCATCATCACCGGACTCATACCACAACACGGCACCAAGACAAGCTCGGGATCACGGAAGTCATCGAGTATGGCCTCGATCACCCCGTCACGCCCCGGGCGCCGAAGGGTCCGGGGCTCTTGTCTTCTGGGCCAGGCGTGGCGATCGTGGCGATCGTCGAGGAGGAGGACGAGATGTTGACAGCCTGCCGGCCTCGATGTCCACGTTGTCCTCAGCCTTCTCCCGCTCCCGCTTCTCCAGATCCGCGAGCCGAAGTCTCACCACGGTAATCCGGTCGGTCTCCAGTGACTTACAGATCGGCTTGCCCCGGACGCGCCGCCGGGCATAGTAGGTCCCGGATGGCACGGAGCAGACAAGGCTTGCGCATGGGGTGTTCACCCAGGCTTGGTCTTATGCTCTCTGTTGTTGGCTCTGTTTCAGGGCGAGCAGGGCGCGAGAACAGTATCCAGAGCGCGATATGCCGGTTCTTTTTGGGTGCTGTAATGCGTTTCTGTTGAATTGGTTGGGCGCTTGGCGCAGCGGTTAGCGCGTCTGCTTTACACGCAGTAGGTCGGGGGTTCGAATC
>CAYSPU010000217.1:2416-10189 GCA_964432995.1 uncultured Verrucomicrobiota bacterium | reverse complement strand
TTCACTTGGACATCTGACGGCCATTCGGTTCCGCCTCTGCCGCCGCCTCGCCTATAGAGTCCTTGAATCCTGAAACACCGAATTCAGAACTTGATCTGTCAACAACGTGTTCTGAACTTCAAGGACTCTAGAAATGTTCCTCCTGGTCCTTGAACAAGAGGTTGAAGGTGGTCAAGGAACCATAGCACCGGCTGATGTACTGCTGCATGTCGATCTTCTCGCCTTCGGTGAGTTTCTCGTGGGCGTTGATCTTCTGCTCGAGGACGCGGAGCTGGTTGCGCACCATGACGATTTTGTGGAAGAAAACCTCGAGGGGAAGGTCCTTGGTTTGCAGGGCCGGATCCGCCGGGTGCAACACGAGTTTGCCGCCGTGCCAGCGGCTCCCGAGGCGGTCCACCACGGCATCGGGCGATTGGAGGCCGAGCGCCCGGACGGTGTCGCCGACGACGTCGCGCACGAGTTGGCGCAAGGGGAGCTCGAGGCCCGTGATGGCGGCGGACGCCTCCGCCGGTTCCACATTGCTGGCGTCGGGTTCGACGGTGCGGCGTCCGTCGGCGAACTGGAGGTCCGCGGTGTGCTCGTTGAGGGCGCGGACGGTTCCCAAGCCATACTGCGGGTGGCGAACCTGTTGTCCGATGTGGAGGGCCTGGATCTTCATGGTTTACACGCGGATCATGCGTTGGAGGGCGCGGACGCGCTGGCGGACGGCGGCGGGCGTGACGCGAGCGGTGCGGTTCAGGCCGAATCCCTCGCAGCAGAAGGAGGCCGCGACGCTGCCGTGCAGGACGGCGGCGCGGAGGTGTTGGCGGACGGCGCCCCGCTGTCGGGCGAGGTAGCCGAGCATGGCGCCCACGAAGGAGTCGCCGGCGCCGGTCGGGTCCACCACCTGGTCGAGAGGATAGGCCGGCGCCAGGAACAGGCCGTCCGGTCCGGACACGACCGAGCCGTGTTCGCCCTTCTTCACGATGACATACGGAGGGCCAAAGTGGTGGATCTTCTTGAGAGCGGTGATGGCGTTGGCTTCGCCGGTCAGGAGGCAAGCCTCGCTGTCGTTGAGCACGAAGATATCGATCCGGCGCAGGAGGCGAAGCAGGTCCTTCAGGGCGGTATTGATCCAGAAGTCCATCGAATCCGCGACGACCAATCGGGGGCGGACGATCTGGTTCAGTGCCTGGTGTTGGAGGCTCGGCGCGTTGTTGGCGAGGAGGACGTAGGGGCTGCGGCGGCACGCGGCGGGCAGGTGCGGTTGGTAATCCGCCAGCACACCCAACTCGGTGGCGAGCGTGCGGCGGACATTCATGTTCACTTCGTATTCGCCGGCCCAGTGAAAGGTCTTGCCGGGACGGGATTCCAGTCCCTCGAGGTCGATCCTCCGCTTGCGGAGGAAATCCACATAGCGTTTGGGGAAGTCGTCGCCCACGACTCCCACGAGGCGCACCGCGGGGGCGAAGAAGCTGGCCGCCACGGCGGCATGACAGCCGGAGCCTCCGAGGAGACGGGGGTTCTCCCGGGTGGGGGTCTTGATCGAATCCAGGGCAGCAGTACCGACGACGACGACGCTCATGATGCGGACGGTAGGCGGTTGCGAAAGGCGTGGCAAGCGCGAGCAATGTCCGGGGCCTGAAGGATGGCCGAGACAACGCAAATGCGGCGGGCGCCGGCGTCCAGGACGTCGTCGAGGTTGGCGAGATTGATGCCGCCGATGGCAAACCACGGTAGGCGCAAGTTGGCGGCGGCCCAGCGAACATATTCGAGCGTGACCGCGGGCCGCCCCGGTTTGGTGGCGGTAGGGTAGACGGGGCCGACGGCGACATAAGCGGCGCCGGCTTCCGCGGCGCGCAGGGCGTCGGCAGGCCTGTGGCTGCTCAGACCGAAGTGGAGCGATGCGTCCGCGCCGGCGAGTTCCGAGACGTGGCGGTGGCCGGCGTCGAAGAAGTCTTCCTGGCCGAGATGGCAGAGAGGCGCCCGGAGCCGCCTCGCCACCGATGGATGGTCGTTGATCGCGAACCAGACCCCGGCGGCTTCGGCGATGGGCAGAAGCCCGTCCGCCAGTTCGAGAACGCGGGACTCCGGCTCGCCCTTGGCACGCAGTTGGACGACATCACTGCCGCCGTCGCAGAGGGCGCGCAGGACATCGGCTGGCGGTCGCCCCTGGAGGTAGGCCGTGTCAACGAACGTGTAGAGCCGACAGTCCGAGATGGCCTTGAGCGGAAGGCGTTGTCGAGTGGGGTCAGGCATGTTTCGCGCCTTCTCGTTGAGCGGCCGGGCGAAACCGCGGGGTTTAACCGACGCCGGCTATCGGCCGCGAATCGCGTCAGCGGGCGGGGGGAGCGACGTTTCTGGACTAGTCCTTCGGCACACGAGTTCGCGAACGAGCTTCTGGCTCAGGGCGAGTGCGGAGCGAGCTGCGGGTCGGTCGCCGTTGTTTCATTCCTTGCGAGTCGAAGCACTAGGCCTTTTCTTCGATCAGTTCGCGGCGTGCGCCGCCGAGCAGTTGCTCCACAAAGCTCGTCGAATACACCCCCCGACGGAAGTTGGGGTCTTGGAGGATGGCCTGTTCGAAGGGGATGGTGGTCTTGATGCCCGTGATCAGGTATTCGCCCAAGGCCCGGCTCATCTTGTCCATGGCTTCGCGGCGGTCCTTGCCCGTGGTGATGAGCTTGGAGATGAGGGAATCGTAGGTGGTGGGGATCACGTAGCCGGCATAGACGTGGCTTTCGAGGCGAACGCCGCGGCCGCCCGGAGCGTAGTACATCTCGATTCGGCCGGGGCTGGGTCTGAAGTCGTCGAAGGGGTCTTCCGCGTTGATACGGCACTCGATGGAATGACCTCGAAAGGAGACGTCGCTGGCGGAGAGCTTGAGGGGCTCACCCATGGCGATGAGGATTTGTTGTTTGACGATGTCGATTCCCGTGACCTCCTCGGTGATGGGGTGTTCGACCTGGATTCGTTTGTTGACTTCGAGGAAGTAGAAGTTGCCGCTATCGTCGACGATGAACTCCACGGTGCCGGCGTTGGTGTAGTTGGCGGTCTCGGCGATACGGAGCGCCGCCTTCCCCATTTTCTTGCGCAAGTCCTTGAAGCGGTGCTCGATCAGAGGGGAGGGCGTCTCTTCGACGATCTTCTGATTCCTTCGTTGGATGGAGCAGTCGCGTTCGCCAAGGTGGACGAAGTTGCCCCGGGCGTCGCCGAGGATTTGGAATTCAATATGGTGCGGGTTCTCGATGTATTTCTCGATGTAGACGCCGGAGTTGCCGAAGGCCTTTTCGGCTTCCAGGCGGGCGGTGTAGAAGCCTTTCACCAGCGAGATGTCGTTGTGGGCAACGCGCATGCCGCGGCCGCCACCGCCGGCAATGGCCTTGATCATGACCGGATAGCCGATTCGCTTGGCGGTTTCCTTGGCCTCCTGCTCCGTTTCCACAACGTCCTCCGAGCCCGGTGGGGTAGGGACACCCGCCTTCTTGGCCAGGGCACGACTGAGAGCCTTGTTCTCCAAGGCGTTCATCGCCCGCGAACTCGGTCCGATAAACCGGATGTTGCAGTTCTCGCAGATATCAGCGAAGTGGGCGTTCTCCGCAAGGAACCCGTAGCCGGGGTGGATGGCGTCGACGTCGGTGATTTCGGCGGCGCTGACGACCCGGTCGATTCTGAGGTAGCTATCACCGCTCGGAGCTTTACCGATACAAATGGCCTCGTCAGCCAGTTGAACGTGCATCGAATTGGCGTCTGCCTCGGAGTAGACCGCCACCGTTTTGATGTTGAGTTCCTTGCAGGCGCGGATGATGCGGACGGCGATTTCTCCGCGGTTGGCGACGAGGATCTTCTCGAACATGGTTTGGGATGCCGGGACGGCAGCCGCAGGTGTGTGTCGGCTGGTTGCCGGCGGTCTCCAGAGTGGCATTACAGGGGCCGGATCTTGAAGAGCGGTTGGCCAAACTCGACTGGTTTGGCATTCTCTACAAGCACTTGGGTGACAACGCCTTTGGCCTCGGCCTTGATTTCGTTCATCACCTTCATGGCCTCGATGATACACACCACCGTGTCGGGGTTGACTTCGGCTCCGATCTCGACGTAAGCGCCGGAGTCGGGAGACGGCGCGCGATAGAAAGTGCCAATCATGGGCGACTTGATTTCCGCTTCGTTCGTAGCCGTCTGGGGCGGAGCCGACACCGATTGCGGCATGAGCGCCGGCGCCACACCAACCGCCGGCACCATCGGCACTGCCGAAAGCTCGTCAGAGGGGAGAACGGTTAGGTTGCCGTTAGGCCCGCGCTTCAGGCGAATCTTGAAGTCCTCTTTTTCCAGCTCAAACTCGGAAATCGAGTTCTTCTTCATCAGGTCGATGATCGCCTTGATGTCTTTGAGATCCACAGGCTGAAATCTGGTTTCTCTACGTTTGTGCACCGGTGACCCTACCGATGCTCATTAAGCAAAAAAGCAGAAGCCGAAAACCTCGACCCTGCTTGTTGACCGAGCTTGAATTGCGGGCGGATTAAACATGCGCGGCCCTATCGAGTCAAGTGCGAATCGGGTTTCCGTCCGCATGCGCGAGGTCAACCTGGGCGGGAACGGCGAAAAACCGCTCAGAACGGGTCCTCGTTAATGTTAACGGCAGCTCGCAGGGCCAAGACATACGAGTTTGCTCCGAACCCACTGATCTGACCGATACACACCGGAGCGATGGCGGAATGGCTGCGGAATGGTTCCCGAGCGAAGACGTTCGAGAGATGAACCTCGACGGTAGGGATTCGGATGGCGGCGATGGCGTCGCGGATGGCGATGCTGGTGTGGGTGTAAGCGCCGGCGTTGATCACGATACGGTCGAAACGCCCGCGCGCCTCCTGAATCCAGCTCACCAAGTCGCCCTCCGAGTTGCTCTGCCGGAACATCACTGTAACGCCGAGATCCGCAGCTTCCTTGCGGACCAGAGATTCGATGTCCGTCAGCGACGCCGTCCCGTAGATTCCTGGTTCTCGAGTGCCCAGGAGGTTGAGGTTTGGACCGTTCAGGAAAAGGACTCTCATCGGGTGGGAACGCTATGCAAACGGCTGTGTGATGTCCAACTCATACTGGAGCACTGCCGCCACAGGGCCCCAAGGAGAACGAAGGCCGTCCAGGAGACCGCCGGCACGAATAGGTCGAACTCGGTGAGTTCGTGTAGGGACCAGGCGAAGAGTCCGAGCCAGATGTGGAAACTGGCTGAACCGGCTTTCAGATAACGATAAAGCACTCCGACGGAACCGGCAACCAGCGCTGTGAAAAGCAGAAACGCGGGCAAGCCGCTGTCGCTAGCCTGCTGCAGATAGTCGTTGTGTGCGAGGCGCGCCATTTCGGATTCGCTGGACTTTCTTGCCTTGTAGAGGTTTCCGAACGTTCCAGGTCCGGAGCCGAGGATGGGTTGTTCGACGGCGATTCCGACGGCGACCTGCCAGTAATCCAGCCTTGCCGAGGCGCTAGTGGCACCCTTCTGGAGGTAGGAACTGAACCGGACGAGAAACCCGGTGCATGCCAGAACCATAGCAAGGGATAGAACAGTCCACTTGGTCCGTTTTGAGAGGCTGGAGCGCCAGACGATGGGGCCGACGGTGGCCGCAGCTACGAGCCAACCTGCCTTGGATCCGGACCAGTAGAGGCAGGCGAGGGCGGCGTAGGCGAGAGAGCCGGTGAGGGCAGCGCGTCCGATTCGCTGGAGGCTGGAGCGGACGGGGACGGCGTGCCAGGAGGTATATAACGTTAACGGCAGGAGGAGTAGGATCGCCCCGGCGAGTGTGTTTGGATAGAACAGCGTGGCGAAGACACGATCGCTGGCAATCCGTTTCAGGTATTCCGGCGGGAGGTTCTGCCATCCTGGTTGCTGCTGCACCATCTGGCGGGTTGATTCCAGACCCCCGTAGTGTTGGTCGAAGCCGGCCAGCAGGACCAACCAGAACGCGATCACCAGCGGAATGGAGAGGACTTTGAGCTGATGGGCGTGGTGCAGGGCGAACAGACCGAGGTAGAAGCAAAGCACGCAAGCGAGGAACTGGAGGAGAGTGACTCTGGTTAGGGCGGGGTCCACGGTCTGGGTTGCCGAGAGGCACTGCCAAGCCAGCCAAGCCAATGGGAGCCAGCGAACGATTCCGGGGGTTCCGGTGTTCCGGATCGAGATGGAGGGGAGGTTTAGGAGGAGGGCGATTCCGAGAAGCACCGCACTCCAGTTCATGGGCCAGGGTCCGATCAGCAACTCGGCAACATTGGTCGGCGGATCGACGAGGTGACCGAGGATCACGGGATTACCGGCTTTGAGAAGGGCGATGGCGAGGGCAGTTCCGAGTGCTGCGGCGCCGAGGGTCTGCAGCGCTGTCGCGCGGCGGGGCGGCTCCGGCGCGTTACGGGGACCGGGCCCGTCGATCTGGGGAGACTCGGTCATAACGTGCCCGCGGACTCCTAGAGCTTGAGGTTCAGGAGGCTGACCTCGAGAACGAGCGCCTCCTGGACGTTGGTTTCGAGCATTCTCCGGGCGCGGGTGATGGTGGCGAGGTTGTGTTGGGCATCGGCGCTGCCGATGCGTTTGGCGATGGCCGCGGTGAAGCTCTCGAGGTTCGGGAGGGCCAGGAGATCCGAAGCGACATTGAGGGTCTTGAGCCAGACGTCCCGGAAGAACCACTGGAGGTCGGAGAGAACCTCGGCGCGGAGGCGCCGGTATTCGGCTTCGGCGGCGGCGGCCAGTTCATCTTCCCATCGTTGGCGGAGGTGGGGATCGATGTCATCGTGGGAGCCGAGCGGGGATTGAGCCTGTTGGGTTTCGAGGCTCTTGCTGCGGAGGTCGGTGAGGTGGGCGGAGAGTCGGGAGAGGAGGTGATAGCGTCGGAGCAGGCCGGCGTTGCCTTCGGCGAGATCGCGGGCGAGTTCCGGGAGGCAGGCGGTCGAAGTTTGGTGGAGGTGCCGTTGTTCGTTGGACCAGAAATCGAGCCGCAGGCAGCGGGAGAGGATGGTCTCGAGGAGGCGTTGGGGTTCGGTGGCGAGCAGGATGAGGATGGACTGGCCGGGGGGCTCTTCGAGCGTCTTGAGGAAGGCGTTGGCGGCTTGCGGGTTCATCCGGTCGGCGCCGACGATGACCGCCGCCTTCCAGAGGGCTTCCGTGGGTTTGAGGGAGACGGTTTGGATCACCTCCCGCACCTGTTGGATGGTGATCACGCGGAGCTTGGACTCGGGGCGGACCCAGAGGACGTCGGGATGCGTGGAGGTTGCGATCCGGCGGCAAGCGGGACACGACCCGCAGGAATCGGGTTGGCCGTCGGGGGTCTGTGCGGGCGGGTTGGTGCAATTGACGGCCATGACGAGGGCGCGTGCGACCGTTTCGAGGGTTGGGAGTTGCGGGCCGGCAAAGAGGTAGGCGTGCGCGACCCGGCCGCGGAGCAGGCTGCGTTGGAGCAACTCGAGCGCGCGACCCCGGTCAGGAATGTCCGCAAACGGCATGGATTGGTTCTAGCGTGGATTGGGCTGCGTGGCAACGGTCCTGCCGCGTGGGAATCGGATGGGTGCAGTCTGTCGTCCATTCCGAGGACCGGGGAGCGCCTCAACCAGTGGCCTCTTTGCGTCTTCGCGCCTTTGTTGTTCAACCACTCTGAGGTGTATCGGTGACCGTCAGTGGGGGAATAACAACGAAGAAACCAAGACGCGAAGTGAAGGCGATTGGACTCGGATGCACGGAGACGTTCACTGAGGGAACCCGGTTCACCAGGGGCGGGCACTATTCCAGGAGGTCCTTCAGGGAGCGAACCCGTTTCTGCA
>CAYSPU010000217.1:0-2406 GCA_964432995.1 uncultured Verrucomicrobiota bacterium | reverse complement strand
GCACACTCGGTCGGGCGCGGGCCAGGGCGTTGTTGTCGGTTTGACCGAGGTACTTGCGGAGGACGACGCGCACGGCGGCGATGGGTTCGCCGTTGCGGTCGTGCAGGGGGAGGAGGACGCTGACGTGGCTCTTCTCGCGGCCGTAGTAGGGCGTTCCATGGCGGACCGTGTCCGACTCATTCGGGGAGGCGGGCCGGCCGATTTCGGCGGGGTCATCGCTGGCGACGATGTGGACTCCGCCCCCGGAGTTGGTTGGGGCGTAGATTTTGAGACCGAGGAGTCTGGGATTATCGAGGAGGCCCTGGCGCACGAGCTGTGCGGCCAATCGTTCCTGGCTCTGGTAGTTCACACTCAGGTCGCGGAACTGGCTGACGGAGTCGGACTTGGTCCAGAGGCCGATCCAACCGGTTTGGAAGGTGTCATCGACGAGGGTGGGGGGCGGGGCATCGCCGGCGTCCTTGGCCACAGGGGGGAGAACCTGCTGGTCGTTGAGCAACGCGCGGATGCGGTTGCCGCGGCATTCGACGGCGAGGGCAAGCCAGGTGTTGGTGGGAATGGTGACCCTGGTTCCGACGAAGGAGTTGGGCTGCGGCACTCCGTCCACCATTTTGTAGAAGAGAAGATTGCCGCCGAGGGCGCTGGCGCGGGCGACGTAGTAATTGCGTTCGTCCTGGATGCGAAAGGCCAGTCCGGCCATTTGTTCCGCGTCGCCCGCGACGATCTTAAAGCGAACGGATGCGGTGAAGTCGCCGAACTTCTCGCCCTCCAGGATGAGGAGCGGGTAGTGCTCGGGTGTCGGGTCGCGGGCAAGTTGGGCAATGACGTTGCGGCCGCTGGCGACCGTGGAAGTGGGGAGGTCGGTCGCCGGGGCGTTGGTGGCGGTTTCAAAGAGGACGCGCCAATCGCCGGGCGACCCCTCTCCCGTCACCGCGCTGCGGAAGCCGCGCGGGTGCTCCCCCAGAGGGAGGTCGTGGAGATCGACATCCAACACGGCGGCCGCGCCCGAGGTGACGAGTCCTGTCAGGAGAAGGAGAAGGGGGCAGCGCGCCGCGAGCCTCAGGGACCATCGGTGGCGGGTCCCGGGCAACGCGGAGCGGCGTGGCGAAAGCAGGGGCGTCCTCAAGACTACTCCTCGTAGATCATGTCGGCGACGGTCTTGAAGGCCGGGATGAACGGAAGGACGTGCTCGGTGTAGGGGACGATCACATCGAGGACGTAGGGTTCCTTGGACTCGAGCATGCGCTGGATGGCGCCGCGCAGGTCGCGTCGAAACATGACGCGCTCGGCGGGGACGCTGAAGCTCCGGGAGATGGCGACGAAGTCGGGGTAGATTTGCCGTTTGTTCCGCGGATCGCCGAGGTAGGTGTTACCGCGGTTGCCGGAGTAGAAGCGGTCTTCCCACTGAACGACCATGCCGAGGTGCTGGTTGTTTAGGATCATGGCCTTGACCGCGAGTTTTTCGATGTGGGCGGTGGCCAGTTCCTGGATGTTCATCATGAACGAACCGTCGCCGTCGATGTCGATAACCTGGCGGTTGGGGAAGGCTGCCTTGGCGCCGAGGGCGGCGGGATAGCCGAAGCCCATGGCGCCGAGTCCGGCGCTGGTGATGAGTTGGCGCGGGTGTTTCAAGCGATAGAACTGGGCGGCCCACATCTGGTGTTGCCCCACCCCGGTGGTGATGATGGCGTCGCCTTTGGTCAGATCGTGGAGCGCCTCGACGGCCATCTGCGGGAGAATGACTTGATCCGCTTTGCCTTCCATATGCTCCCGCATGTGCTGGGACTCGAGGACTTCCTCGGTGAGGCGGTAGCGGAACGGGGCTTTCTCTTTCCAGGCGGCGATCTGGCGATGCCAGGGGCCGAGTTTCCTCCGGGCGGGCTGCTTGCGGAGGAGGGCGTTCAGGCGATGCAAGGCGTAGCGGATGTCGCTGACCACCGGCAGTTGCACGGCTCTGTTCTTGTTCAGTTCGGAGGCATCGATGTCGATGTGAACGATCGTGGCGTGCTCCCCGAACTTCTGGACGTTGCCGGTTACACGGTCGTCGAACCGGACCCCGAAGGCGAGGAGCAGATCGGCGCCGGGTGCGACCTGGACCACGCGTTCGGTGCCATCGGGGTCCTTCTCTTTACGGAGCTCGCCGTTGACGGCCCAGTTGGCGTAAGCGGTGCCGTGCATTCCCAGCCAGCGGAGGGACAGGGGATGGTCTTCGGGAAAAGCCCCGCAGCCCATGAGCGTGGTCGTGACCGGGATCTGCGTGGTCTCGGCGAAGGCCAGGAGTTCCTTGCTGGCGCCGCTGCTGATGATGCCGCCGCCCACGTAGAGCACCGGACGCTTCGAGCGGTCGATGAGCTCCACGATGCGCCGCAGCGTCTCGTCGTCGGCCCGTTCCTCCGGGTCGTAGCCGCG
>CAYSPU010000216.1:9517-10248 GCA_964432995.1 uncultured Verrucomicrobiota bacterium | reverse complement strand
TCTCGATGGCAGCACCCTCTGGGAACACACTCTCATCAGGACCAAGAGCGAGCCCGTCATCGCCCAGGACGGTTTGCTGTTTTGGGAAGGCCGGCACCTGATTTCGTTCACTGCCGATGGACGGCTGCGATGGTGGTTCGACCAGTCCGAGGCCTTCGACTTCGCACCCGTTCTCTCCGCCGACGGCCGCGTCTATGCCTTCTTGGCCGACGATCTTGGGGGGCGGAACTGCCGCATCACCACGTTGGACCGTGACGGCACGATCGAGCGCGAGTACTTGCTGCCCGGCATGTTGGCCGGACCGCCGGTCTTGCACCCCGCCGGACGGCTCCTGTTCACCATGCCAACCGGCAAGCTCCAGGCCTATGAGGTATCGGCCGGACTCGAACCGGCGCCCTGGCCCATGGCCCGCCATGACCCGCAAGGCACCTCGAGTTCCGTGAGCGCGGCGCTGCCGCCCCCGTTGCCCGCCGACGTGACGGTCATCCCGTTCGTGGGCATGCTGCGGATTCGCTGGCAGCCTACTGGTCAGTGGGTGACCAACGAGGTCTGGCGCTCCACCAGCCCGGAGTCCTCCGATGCCGTCCTTCTCGGCGAAGCTCCCCCGGCCCAAGACTATCTGGACGACGCGACTGCGCAGGCGGGCCAGACCTATTACTACGCCGTCCTCGCCAGGAACCGCATCGGCAGTAGTGGCCGATCCGGTGCGATGTCGGGCACTCTTCCCTCGG
>CAYSPU010000216.1:4937-9507 GCA_964432995.1 uncultured Verrucomicrobiota bacterium | reverse complement strand
CGGGGGTCACCCGGCTCTGGACCTTCACCGCGCCTATGGAAATCGGGCCGCCCTGCATCGGATTCGATGGCACTGTCTATACCCGCACCTACTCCAGCGACGTGTATGCGGTGGCGCCCGATGGGACACTCCGATGGCACAACAACCTGGGGAGTGAAGGACGCGGGCCGGTGGTCGTGAGTGCTACCGGCACGCTCTACGCAAGCACACTCAAAGGCCTCCTGGCGCTGGACGCCCTTGGCGCCACGCTCCCCCCAATTACCTCCGGACGATACGCTCTGACCGCACCGGCGCTCGATGCTGCCGGCAACCTCTACTTCGCGGACGGACTCGGCAACTTCGCTGCCTACGCCCCGACCGGCGCGCCGTTGTGGAACCGGCCAGTCGGCCGTGAGGCCGACCCTCAATCCCCCGTGATCACACCGGATCGCACCATCGTGCTCAGTTCCTCCACCTCCACCACCAACTACGATCTCATCGCGCTGTGCGAGGATGGCACCGAGCGTTGGCGCCTCACACTGCCGGCTCGACCGACGTGCGACGTTGCCGTCGGGCCCAACGGCGTCCTGTTCTTCGGCACACTCGACGGGCGGTTCCGCGCGGTTGGACCAGAGGGCACGCCGCTTTGGGACTTTCCCACCACCGAGCGCTGGGCCACCACTCCCGCAGTGTCGCCCGCCGGAGTCGTTTACGCCGTCCTCGCTGAAACCAATGCCCCGGGGACCTTGCCGGAAGGTCGCATTCGCCGCTCGCTCTGCGCACTCCGGCCCGATGGCAGCGTCCTCTGGTCCGCTTCGCTCGACTGTGGCACACGGCCCCCGGCCGTCGCCCTCGCGGCCAATGAGACCGTGTTGGTCCATTCGGGCACCAACCTCGCCGCCTTTGGACCCGAGGGACGTCTCCTGTGGATGTGTGAAGGCGGCCCCGGCACGATCAGCCCCCCAGTCCTCGGCCTCGATGGACGCCTCTATTGGACGGCAGACAAGGTCCTGATCGCCTTGCAGACAGCCACGGGACCGCCCGCGAACGCCTGGGCCATGTGGCGCGCCCATCCGCGAGCCACTGCCAGCTGCAACCGCCCCGCCCCCCCTCGTCTCCTCGCCACACGCGAAGCCGACTCGATCCGGCTGCAACTGACCGAACCGCCGGCCACGGCGATCCAGTTGCTGCAAGGGGGGACGCCTTGGGAGTGGAGCATCATCACCAATTACGCGGTTGGCTCGAATCCGAGCCTGCTCCTGCCTGTCGGACCGGGAGCGCTGCAGTTCTATCGCGTGGCCATTCCCTAGCCCGGAAATCCGATGCACCGATCCATCGTGAGATTCCGGGGGCGTACTGGTTCGACCACCGACCTCACCCGTCGCCTTGCCGAACACAACCGCGGCCACACGCACACCACGCGCCGCCTCGGCGGCACTCTGGCACTCGTCGCCTCGCGGGAATTCCCAACGCTCACGCAGGCCCGCCGCTGCGAACGTCTCCTCAAGCGCAAGAAGAACCCGCAACTGGCGATCGCGGCTCTCTCCACCCAGACCCCGCTCACCGCCACCCCCGCTCCGTGGTAGAGCAGCCCCGAAAGCCTTCGGGGTTGGTCGTGGTAAGCAGAGAAGAAAGGGCAGGACGCATCGCATCCCGCCCTCGTCTTGGAGCAAGCCGTTTGTCGATTACTTCTTGTTGCGCAGGCTAGCCAACCCGAGCAAACCAAGACCGCAAAGCACCAGCGAGAAACCGGCATCGGGGACTTTGTTGCGTTCAATGATGTAGCCTTGGACATTCTGCATCCATGCGCCCTCATCATTCCACGTGCCGTCGTTGAATCGGTTGATCGTGATCGGGCCGAACTCGAGCTGGCCGGCATTGTTCGGCTCGCCGGGTCCCCAGTTGGTGTAGTTGGAAACCTCACCGGTCACCCACTCTACCAAGGCCGTGTCCCCTTGAAACGCAACCTTGCCACCCAGCCAGAGCTGCGGGCCGTCCGTTCTCGGATACTGGGATTCGATCGGCGCCACCAGGTTGTCATAGACCCAGGCGTTTTCTTCGGCGCTGGTGAGAGTCGCGAGATACCAGCCGGCAGGCACCGCTGCTTCCGCTTCCCCCCAGGTGATCCCGGGATTGGCCAGGACCGCCTCGTAGTCATGCCCGTTGCCGGACCAAGTCAACGCCACGGCCGAATACTGCGTGCTGGCTGCAACCAGCAACGACATCCCGACGAACTTCATGTACTTCATAACGACGCTCCCGAACATACTTCGATACTACGTTTTACTACATTGCCCAGCGGCACCTGCCGCCCAATACGTCCAACGTCCGTATTGTTCAGCATAATTCATGCACATGGAGGTGATCCCGAGCGGGAACCAGCGTAACACATTGCGGTCCAAGGAGAGCCACGATGCACGTCGCCCGGCTCCAATCGATGGTGCGGGTCGTGCCCCTCGAGAATCTGTTAGGGAATCCGACGTTTTTCGGAGGACGAAAGGAACCGCCGCAAGGAACGATCCGCTCACGGCTGGGCCGTCCCCAGCCAGGCAGCAAGGACACGCAACTCCTCGCCGGCCGTGTCCGGCAAGGGGGAACCTGCCTGCCCGTTGTAGGCGCGGACGGCCCAAGCGGCGAGGGCGCTCGCCGGTTCGCGTGCGGACCAATCGTCCAGGAGTTGGCTTCCCTCGGCCGCGCGGCCCGTCTGCCTGAGGGCGAGGGCGCGGACGAGCGTGTCGGCTCCGCCTCCGCGAGGCCCTCGGGCCGTGATCTGCTGGAGCATCTTGCTTGCGGCGGCATGATCGCCGCTGCGTGAAAGACCCTGGGCCGCGAGGAAATCTTCGAGGCGCTCATCGACGTCCTCCGGGTACGGTTTCCCGGCGCCGAGGTTTTCGGGCCAGAGACGCGCGGCGTCGACTGAGCGGAGCGCACGGGCGGCGTCATCCTTCCGCAGGTTCTCGACGGCCACCATGAGCTGCGCCTGGCGGTAGAGGCGGCGCCCCTCGGTCGCGCCCTCGTAGGGAAGGACCTGGAGCCGGGTCAAGCGCTCGGCGGCTTCCTGATATCGACCGACCGCCAGGAGCGCCTTCGCGTGGAGCATGCCGAGGATGTAGTTTTCGGGGGACTGGGCACAGTAGCGCCGGGCGGTTTCCAGGGCGACGGCCGGCGTCCCCTGGCGCAACTGACGCTCGACCAGCATTTTCCCAAAGCGCCACTGGGCGGGATCGCGGCGAGCCGCCTGCTGCAGGTCCGCCAGCGATCGTTCCGGAGAAACCCCCTCGAAGACGAGGGCCCGCGCGGCGTAGAAGGGCGCGTAGTCCGGCTGTTCTCCGCACTGGTCGAAGAGGCGACGGGCCTCGTCGAGGTTGCCGACACCCCAGTGGACGAGGGCGAGGTAGTAACGCGGGCGCCAGCCGGAGCTGCGCGATATGGCCCACTGCAGCACCTCGGCCGTCTCCGCCCGGAAGGGGAAGACGCGTTCGGGAGACGCTTCTTCGGCCTGCTGCAGGAGGGCGGTGGCGACGTCATCGCTGGTTTCCAGGCGGGCCCTCCAGTAGAGAACCTCCGCTGTCTGCGGCGCGAGTTCCAGCACCTGACCGGCCTCGGCCGCCCGGCCGACGCCGTGGTACCACGCCGCCAGTTCGAGGAATGTCTCCTGGGGCATCTCGTTGCGGACGCTTGCCGTGAAAGTGCGCCGGGCGGCTTCGCCGCCTTCGGCCAGCGCCTTCTCGAAGCCGCCGAAGGAGTTGAGCGGATCGAGGGCGAGCAGCGCGTCGAGGGCTGTGCGGGCCTCGTCGCGGCGCCCCTGCAGACGGAGGACGAGGGCGAGGAGTCGGCGCGCCTCCAGGTTGCGTTGATTGAAATCGAGGCCCCGCCCCGCGTCGACTCCGGCCCGCTCGAGGTCCCCGGCGTGCAGGGCCAGCTTCGCGAGTTCCGTCCACGCGGCGCCGCGCAGCTCGACGGACTGCGCGGCCAACTCGAAGCCGTCCCGGGCGTCATCGAGCCGGCCGAGCCTCCGCGCGGCGAGGCCGTAGTAGTAGTTCGCGGTGGGGTCGTAGGTGTCGACGGCGAGGGCCCTCCGCGCCAGGTCGAAGGCGCCCTTGGCATCCATGGCGAAGAGGCGGAGCAGGGCCAGGTCGCCGAGGGCGGGGACGTAATGCGGGTTCAGGCGCAGGCATGTCTCGAGCGCCTCGCCGGCGGGGGCGTAGGAGCGTTGCCGGATCAGTTCCTTGCCCTTCAGCCAGAGGCCGTAGACCGAGTTCCAGTCGAAATCGGCGGGCGACTGCAACGGACGTGAGAGCTCTCCCGCTTTCGGGTCCCCTTTCCACTCCAGCCGGTTGCCGCCGATGCGGACGCGCAGGCGCTCCGCCGGCACCGCCACGGAAACGGTTTTGGCCCACGGCTCGAGGGGCTTCGCGGTGACGGCCGTGGCGAAGACGACGCGCTCTCCGTCGAGCACCTCGAGCGTTTCGTCGACGGTCTCGAGAGGGGAGAAGAGGATTTCGAGTCCGCCATCGCGGGAGCGCACGTTGAGGCCACCGAGCGGAGAGACCGCCACGAGCCCCTTCGTGCCTTTCACGGGGAACCAGTA
>CAYSPU010000216.1:0-4927 GCA_964432995.1 uncultured Verrucomicrobiota bacterium | reverse complement strand
TTCGGTCCAGGTGTCGGTCCCGTAGGGGAGGAAGCCGCGGTGCTTGAAAGGCGTTTTCGTGCTGTTCCCGTCGGCCTGGTTGAAGGAACGCCCCGACTGCACTTCGACGTATTGTCCGTCGGAATCGGTGAGCAACTTGTCCCAGATCATCCCCTCGCGCGAGAGTCCCCAGATCCAGATCTTCTTGCCCAACTTCTCGTCGCGGGGGGAGAAGCGCCCCATGCCGAAGTCCTCGTCGTGCCAGAAGGCGGCGAAGAAGTCGGTCAGGCGGCCGAGGACGTGGTAGGACTTGTAGGAGCCGAAGTTGTTTCTTTCGTAGAAGGAGAGGTCCCGCCCCGTCTTGGGTTCGATCGGCCACGGTTTGGCCCGGCCGTCGTGGTCGATATGATGCGTGCCGGGGTAGACGAACTGCAGGTTGCCGGAGGCCTTGATGCCCGCGTTCATCCACGTGTAGTAGGGCTGCTCGAGCGGCGTCGCGTTGTGCCAGAGGGAGGAGGTGGTGAAATACGCCTTGTCCGCGGGCACCGTGACCTCAAGCCGCCAGGGGGTGCGGGTCAGGAGATCAAGGACGCCGATGACGACCGAAGCGCTCCCGTCGGAATGCTGTCGTGTCCGGTAATCGACCGGTGTCGCGCAGTTGGGCGTGTGGCCGATGATGCCGTAGTTCGCCTCGATCCCCCCGCTGGTCCACGGACCGCGCAAGGCGATGTCGCGGAACTTCACCACCTGGTTCCCATAGAGGAATCCCTTCCCGGTGGACTTCTCGACGGCCGACCAGATCTTGCCGCCGATTTCGGGAAGCACGGTGACGCGGATCCATTGGTTCTCGAGCTCGACCACCGTCCACTCCCGCTCCTCGGCGTGGTCGGTGAAGCCGTCGTAGCGGAAGTAGGGGTAGACGCGGCCGCAATTGGGGATTGGATCCGGGTCGGAGTAGGGGTAGGTCCGGAAGGTCTTCCGATACTCGCGGACGGTGGCGCCTTCCGCGCCTGCCAGCGCCGGCGGAGACGCCACGAGGGCGAGGGCGAGGAGGGCGATGCGGAGGAGTGCGTTGCTCGTCGCGTTCGATGTGCGCGGGGAAGCGCCGGTGGTGGAGCGCCGGGGATCAAGGCTCGCCGGTGTGTTCATGTGCGGAGAAGGCATAGGCAATCTACCTGATCATCTTCTCGGGTTACAGTGTTGGACTGACCTTGCCTGTCCGGCCACTGGTGTCAATGGTGAGTGGTTCCATTCGCGGAGATCCGTCTTGGCCGGCGGGAGCCCAACCACACCCGCACGCCAATCGACCCTCCCGGACCGCGGCTGCTGGAACTTCATTCCCGACTTCGCGGGCAACGGTGTTGCCCGCCCACCTCAGGTTGCAGCTTGCCGACAGCTTCATGACGCACTGGTTTCACTTTGACTGTGCCTTGTGGGCGAGGCAGGCTTCAGCCCCTCCGAGAATGCAAATGCCTATCAACCCATCGCCCATTCTCTGCCTGACGATGGTCACGCTCCTCGGCGGCTGCAGCGGCGCCCCGGATCAGACCGCACCGGTGACCCCGAGGACGCACCCCGGCTGGCAATCCGCCTACATCACCAGCAACGGTATCCGGCTGCACTACTGGCGCACGGGAGCGGCCGGGAAACCCGCCCTGGTACTGGCGCACGGCATCACCGACTACGGCCTGAACTGGACGTCGCTCGCGGAGCGGTTGGAGGGGGAATACGACATCGTCATGTACGACGCGCGCGGGCATGGCTACTCCGACAAGCCCGACGGACCGTACGATTTGGCCGCGCACGTCGCGGACCTGGTGGGCCTCATCCGCGCCCTGAGTATCGAGAAGCCGGTGTTGATGGGGCACTCCATGGGAGGCGGGACTGTGGCGCTGGCGGCGGCCACACACCCCGATTTGGCGCGCGCCGTGATCCTGGAAGATCCGGCCGACATGCTGGCCCGGCTCCAGCCGCTCGGCGAGGGAATCATTCCCGACTGGAAGAAGCAGATCCGGGGCGATCGGCGGGCGGGCAGGGCCAAGCTCATCGACCTGGCCCGCAAGCAGCGGCACCCCGGGTGGCAGGACCGCGACTACGAACTGTGGGCCGAGTCGAAGCTGCTGGTGCATCCCAACGTGGTGGATATCCTCCACGGCGACGGCTTCGGCGACGCGGGTGTCACCTATCCGCGGCTGCGGGTTCCGACCCTGATCCTCAAGGCAGACGCGGATGCGGAGAGCCGGAAGAAACACCTGGAGATCGCCGGCCTTCTGCCCAAGGGCAAGCTGGTCCACATCGACGGGGCCGGACACGTGATCCGCAACGACAGACCGGAGGCGACCGAGCGCGAGATCCGGGCCTTCCTCTCCCGGCTGTAGCCCGCGATGGCAAGCATCCGGGCTACTCGACCACCACGCGCATACGGACTTCCAAGGGTTCGTCCTCAGGGCCGAGACTGCGGAGCTTGGCGGTGTAAAGACCGGATGCCGTGTATACGTGGGAGGTCTCGCCGCCGATGGTGTCCACGGGCGACCCGTCCCCAAAATCGATGCGGACCGGGGCCGTGGTGGACCACAACCTGTTCCAGAAGCGGACGGGATTGCCCGCCCGGGCACCGCGAACCGGCGCATGGTAGAACCACCCCGCGCCGATCCGCCCGCCGCGCCCCGCATCCCAGACCCGGAGTTGCACGTAATCACGATCCTCGCTGCCGTCGTCGGCCCAGACGCGAAGTTCCTCGCTGTACAATCCAGGTTGGGGGGCCTGGACGATTACTCGCGCCTCGTTGCTCTCGCGGCCGTCGTGCAGCAACCAGCGGTAGCGGACAATGCGCCGTCCCGGCCGCGCCACGCTTCGGGAGGCGTCCAGCTCGACCGATTCGCCCGGCATCGAGTAGTGGTACCCACCCGCAATGGCGATGACGGGATCCGCATAGTCGCGCAGGTAAGCATCGAGGATGAAGGGGAAGGAGGCCAAGTCTTCGCGACCGTGCGCCAGCCCCCAGTGGAGATGCGGGTCCCGGCTTTGCGAGCGCCGGCCATCCCAGGTCATGCCGGTGCGCCCCAGAGTCTGGCCGGCAACCACCACCGCGCCGTTCGTCAGCCCCGACAGGATCGTCTCCACATTCATGTGGAAGTACCCGAATTCCATCCCGGAGAGGTGGCGGATGGTGAGCTGGTTCGAATCGCCGTCACCGGCAGGCAGCGGGGACGCAACCACGCGCCCGTCGAGGCTCGCCAGCACTTCGAGTTCATCCGGGATGGCCCCGAAGTCCTCTCCACGGTGATAGTAGAGCTGGTTGTAGGGAACCAGGGCGCCCCAGGTGTTGTAGTAGGTGTTGGCCCGCCAACGGTAGTTCCGGATGGGAAACCGCAGTTGCGACGGGCCCCACGACATCCCTTCGGCCACGCAGGAGACTCGCACGTCATGGTTCACTTCGTCCATGGGGTCCAACTGGGGCGTGGTGGCCCAGGCGCGCGTGGTTTCCACGTAGAGCCTCAGGCCGTTCACGACCCGTGGCGATTCGAACGGGCGCGCCCACAGCGTGGCGGGCGTGCCCGCGACCTCGATCTGCACCTCCGCCGAGCGCAGGACCCGGTGGTCCGGAGCTGTCGGGAGATCCCAGTTGGGCCAGTAAGACTCCTCGACCTTCAGCAGTCGGATTTGGCGCCGGACCTCACCGGCAGGTCCCGGGACACGGACTTCCCTGGACTGGCCCAGGTTCAGGTCCAGTACCACCGGCCAGCCGTCGTCGCCGTGCACGGCGAAAGCCAGAAACAGGAACAGCGCGGAGGTTGAACGAGGATTCATCGGTAATCCGTGAGCCGTCAGGGCAGTCGCTGACCGAGGGCGACCTCCAGCAGGCGGTACCATTGCTCGCGGGTGAGTTGGACCTCGAGACTGCGGCAGGCGTCGCGAATGCGGTCGGGCTGGGTCGAGCCGATAATAGGGACGATCTTGGCGGGGTGCTTGAGGAGCCAGGCGATGGCCAGGGCGCCCCGGGAAACACTGTGCTCGCGGGCGATCTGGTCGAGCACCTCGCGGACGTGGATGCGGTGAGCGTGGTCGGCGGTGTGGAGTTCGATGGGGTTCTCGTCGGCCAGCCTTCCGCCCGCCAGGGGGCTCCAGGCCAAGGGGGTGATCTGCTCGGCCAGACACTGGTCGAGGGTGCCGTCGTGGAAGGGTTGGAGGCGCATCAGGTGGATTTCCACCTGGTTGGCGACGAGGGGCATGGGGCAGGCCTTCTGGAGCGCGGCGAACTGGGAAGGCAGGAAGTTGCTGACGCCGAACTCGCGGACTTTGCCCGCGCGCCGAAGCTGGTCGAAGGCGCCGGCGACCTCGGCGGGATCGGCGAGGTAATCGGGGCGGTGCAGGAGGTAGAGGTCGATGGTCTCGATGCCGAGGCGCCGGAGGGAGGCTTCGCAGGAACGAACGATGTGGTCGGCGCTGAAGTCGTAGCGATACGGAGCATCGGGGCCAGGTTCACCCTTGAAACGGATGCCGCACTTCGTGGCGATGACGATTCGCTCCCGGAGACCGCGGCTTTGGCGGAGGACGTCGCCGAAGATGCGTTCGCAGGCGCCGTGGCAGTAGATGTCGGCCAGGTCAAAGAAAGTGTAACCGGCGTCGGCGGCGGCCAGGACGGCCTGGCGTCCGGCGGTTTCCTTTTCGGGCGTCACCGCGGTGGGATCCCAAGTGCCGGCGATGCGCCAGCAACCGTAGGCGAGGCGGCTGGCGCGGAGGGCGCTGCGGCCGAGAGGGAGGTCGGGTTGCGTGGTCATGAAGGGGAGTTGGCGTTCCGTTCGCGGGGGGGGGTGTAGGCGGTCTGCTTCGGGCCGACGTAGAGTTGGCGGGGCCGGTAGATGCGCGCGCTCGAGTCGCGGCTGATTTCGAGGAAGTTGGCGATCCAACCGGGCATGCGGCCGATGGCGAAGATGACGGTGAACAT
>CAYSPU010000215.1:0-10256 GCA_964432995.1 uncultured Verrucomicrobiota bacterium | reverse complement strand
CTTGCGCTCAGCTTCGGCCTCACCGCTGCGCCTCCCAACGTCGTCCTGATCATCTCCGACGACCAGCATTGGGGAGACTATGGCTTCATGGGCCATCCCACGATTCGGACTCCGCATCTGGATCGGCTCTCAAAAGAAGGACTGACGTTTCGCCATGGCTACGTGCCGTCCAGCCTCTGTTGCCCGAGCCTTGCGACCATCATCACCGGCCGCTACCCGCATGAGCATCTGGTTACGGGCAACGATCCTCCCAGACCTGTGGGAATGAGGGCTGCGGAGTTCTACGCGTCTCCTGCCTTCCAGCAGGGCCGCCGGCACATGGTGAAGAACCTCGAAGCCTGGCCGACACTGCCCCGACTGCTCGGGCAGGCCGGGTATCGCAGCCTGCAAACGGGCAAATGGTGGCTCGGCGATTACAGTCATGGCGGTTTCACGGACGGCATGACCAAGGGCGGTCGCCATGGCGACGATGGCCTGAGAATCGGACGCCAGACGATGCAGCCGATCTACGATTTCATCGCCCAATCGCGCCAGGCGGCGAAGCCGTTCTTCGTCTGGTACGCGCCCCTGATGCCGCACGATCCGCATACGCCGCCGGAGCGCATCCTGGCGCGATATCGTGATCAGGCACCGAGCGAGGCCGTGGCGAAGTATTGGGCCATGGTGGAGTGGTTCGATGAGACCTGTGGGGAACTGCTTGGCTACCTCGATCGTGAGGGTATGGCGAACAACACGCTGGTCCTCTACCTGGCGGACAACGGCTGGATCACCGATCCGCTAACGGGCCGGTATGCCCCCAAGTCCAAGCAATCGCCCTACGACGGCGGCTTGCGCACGCCCATCATGGTTCGTTGGAAAGGCCGGCTTGCACCGAAGACCACGGATGTTCCGGTCAGTTCGCTCGATCTCTTCCCCACCATCCTGCGGGCCTGCGAGGTCGAAACGCCGGCCAACCTCCCCGGGCTTGACCTCGCCGACGAGCTCGCACTGCGCGCACGCACGGCGCTCTACGGCGAGTGCCACACCCATGACTTCGTGGATCTGCATGCAGCCGCACCCAACTTGCGATGGCGCTGGATTCTTCAGGACGGTTGGAAGCTGATCCTCCCCGCACCCCAGAACGAGAAAGGCGGGGCCGAGCTTTACTTCGTGAACGATGACCCCCGGGAGGAAAAGAACCTGGCCGATACCGAGATCGCGCGAGTCGCCAACCTGCGCTTCCAGTTGGATGCCTGGTGGCCGGGCAGGGTAACGCCCCGCTGAACCGCGCGAGAAGACCCAATGCCCGCACCCGTTTCTGAATCGATAGTGCGGCTGAACGAAACAGCGGCAAAGAAAGCACAAAAGGCACAAGAACTGAGGTCTCCAGGCCTTTTGTGACTCTTTGCGGCTATTCATTGGTTGCCATCCCGCGCACCTGGCAGTGCTTCCATCCCCGGGGCGGTTTCTTTCCCCGGGGATCAGGACTGCCCCGGGGATGCCGATGAGAGAATCGGACGCCCCGCCTCCTTCGGCCTTTACCGAGACTGGCCGATGGACTTTCAGGCAGACCACCATGCGATCCTCACTCTGTGGCTGGCGTGGTGCCGTTGGACTGCTGACGCTCATTCACGCATCGTTTCCAGCCAGGAGGCGTCGATGGCGATGGTCTCTCGCCGCCCTTGACGTTCGAGAGTGATTTCCCCGGTGACGGCCTTTGCTCCGTGGCCTTTCCGGTCGCGGATTTTGAGGATCGGACGGTCGCGATCATCCTTCACCGTGACGTTCGCGAAGTGGAGGTTGCCGGCCGGACGGTTGTCCTCCTCGAGGCCTTGCAGGTAAAGCGGCGGGAAAAAGGAGTCCTCGCGGGCGCAGTCGCGAAGGATGGAGTCTTCCAGCTCGACGCGCACCGCATCGTAGGGATTGAACTGCACGGAGAGGCCGGCCATGCCGTCCTCTTCCGCGAGGAACCGCGTGATCCGCAGCCGTCCGAACGGGGGATCTTTCGGGGCGCTGCACAGGTGGATGGCATGCTGCCGGTTGCCGCGGGAAACACAGTGGTCGAGGTGGATCGAGATCGGTTTCGAGCTGCTGTTCAACGATTGCGGACAAATCTGGTAGCCGGTTCCCGCGTTGAATTCGGCGGTGCACCGGCGCACCACGCAGTGGACCAGGGAATCCGCGGGATGGTTCGGCTCGAAATCAATGCCCGCCCGCGGGTCCGTGCCGTCGGTGTGGCGCAGCCGGCAATCTTCAATCAGAAGGTCTTCCGCGCTGATGACGCTGATGTCCTGCCGGTGGTTGGCGTTGCAGTCGACCCGCCGGATCGTCACCTGGCGGTTGGGCGTCTGTTTCGCGGTCGTGCCCAGGTAGATGCCATCGCCTCCCGTGTGTTCGATCGATAGGTCCTGGACCAGCACGTTCCGGCATCCGTAGAAGGCCAACCCATGCCGCCATTCGGACTTTTCATAGGCAGCGGATTGGTAGTCCTCCTTGTGCATGCGGATGCGGGGCGATTTGCCGCCATCCGTTCGGTCGCCCCGGAGAACGACGTTCTCGCAGTCGCGGAAGGAGAGCAGGCAGTCGTCTTTGGCCCGGAAGGCGCCTGGCAACGCCACCAGTTCGCTTCCCGCCTCGAGCACGATTTCCTGACCGCTCACCCCGGTCAACGGCCGCGTGACCCACGCCGACGGTTGCCGGTCGAGAATCAGCCGCTTGACTTTCGAGTGGATGGCCTCCTGCAGGTGCGCCGTGGAATCGGCGGGATCGAATCCCCACCACGAGACGCGGGCTTCCTGCCGCTTGCCCGCCAACACCTCCCGGACCAGTTCCGTCCGGGCATGGCGTTTCGTTCGGGGAGATTCCGTGAGCGTCTTCACCAGGAAAGCGTCGAATGCCTTGCGGTCTTTCCAGCCGAGTTGGCAGCGCACTTCCTTGCCGTCCGGCGTGACGAGCGTGTGACCCTGGCCGTTCACGGTGAGTCTCCGGGTCTGGACCAGGGCGTATTCCTCGGAATAGGCCAGGTAGACCGCGGCCGTGTCGTACAGGACGCTGCTGGCGTCCCGAGGGTGATGACGCCGGTGGTCCCACAGAGTGTAGTTCTCGATGACGATGCGGGCGAGCGGATGATCCGAAGCCGCCACCGCCGCGAAGGCCTCGCCGCGAAGCACCAGCTCCTCGGAAGCGTCCAGCGGCGACGTGGTGATCGTCCAGGGCGCGGCGACCATCGCCTGCCAGGAGGCGGCGTCGGCCCGGACATTCCAATCCGCCGGGGGATTCCCGCCGTTCTCGAAGCCTTTGTAAATCCGGCCGCCGGTGCAGACGATACGGGCCTTGGCCGCGATGCCCGGGTCCAGGCGGAGGGCCGCCTTGATGTTCGGAACGGGGCCGATGGTGATGACGGTGATGATGCCCGGTTGCGAGCGGATGGTGTCCATCAGCGCCGCGACGCCGTCGGCATGAACTTTGCCCGGATAGGTGCCCAGATCGAAATCGCCCACCCAACGCGACTGGTTGAGGGGATCGTTTGCGGTTCTGACCCCCGTGCCGATGGGAATGTCCGTGCGGCCGGCCCGTTGGAGGATTTTCGCCACGAGCCGGGTTCGCTCGGGGGTGTTGCCGTAGTCGGTGACGACCAGCCTGAGATCCAGTTGCGGCATGCCCAGCAGCATGGCCAGGGCCCACGTGTCATCGATGTCGTCGCCAATGTCCGTGTCCAGAATGACGGGTATGGGCGCTGCGTGTGTCGCTGCGGCGAAACAGCAGAAGGCGAGAGTGGCGAGCAGGACGAACGGGAATGCCCGGCAGCTCCGGCCAAGCCGGGCGCCGGCGCGGAGGAGCGGCGCCATGGCTCCGTGAAACGGGCGCGTCTCGAGGCAATCGGGAAGACAATGCCCGGTCCCCCGCGGGCCGGAGAGAGTTCCGGTGCTTCCGAACGCCGGGCGAGTGCCTGGCACCGCGGGAGGATTCTCCCATGGAACCCGCATATTCATGATGAGCGAACTTGCCTGAAACCGGAGGGGCGCTGCAACCGGAATGCGAAGGACCGATCGCTGAAGGCGGTTTGCTGTCTGTGCGGCGAAGTGCCGGGGGCCAAGTTGGGAGCTCTCCACCCATGAATCCCTCGCCCCATTCTGGGACACCACTTCGCATGCAAGGTAGGGCGACCTCTCCGAGGGCGCCGCGAGATGCTGTATTCGTGCGCGAACCACGGATCCCCCTCGCAGGCGAGTTCCAGGCCCGCGAGGACGGCCATCACAGCGATCACCGGCGCTGGCCGTGCTCGAACAGGGCATGGCTGATCTCCTGACCGGCACGGTTCCAACACCGAGCCGCGCCATGCGCCTGGTGGTTCAGCCATGTCGACACGGACTTCCTGGCGCCATTCTCCCAGAATTGCGTCCAGACGCCGGTACCATCGGGCCGGTGCTCCCATTGCCAGACGGGCGTGCCGTCCGACTGCCAGAGCATTTCGGCCCCGGCCTTGCGCCCGAGCCGGTAGGTGACCTCGTACTGTTTGGCCCCGTTCGGATAGAACCAGCGCTCCTCGCCGTCGAGCAGGTACCGGCCGTCATCCGCCACCCCGCCGCTCCAAGACGCGCGCACGGCCCCATCCGGGAACTTCGCCGTGGCCGGCGAAACGGAAACGATCCGGGTCGCCCGGGAGCGCATCCATTCCGCGTTGCCTGCGCCCGGATGGGGGTCGCTGACCGACAGGATCCACGCCTCGTTGAACTCGAAGTGGAGGCAGGGGTTGTTCATGGTAGTGATGAGGTGGATCATGCCGTTGGGGGCCTGGCGCGCGGCGCTGTAGCCCAGCGTGGTGGCGCCGCCGAGGTTCTTCGGATTCTCGTGCGGCAACGTGCCGGGCAGTTTCTTGAATCGCCAGTTCTTTCCCTCGTCCTCGGACAACACCACAAAGCTGCCCCGCTCTTTGACTTCGGCGGGGGCTCGGCCCTGGAGATCCTGAAAGTCGGCGGTGAAGAACAGACGGCCGCTGGCCAACCGAAGCACGCTCGGGCGTTGGTTGTTGGTTTGGGGCGGGAACGGTGTTTTGGTCTTCTCGTAACTCCGCCCGCCGTCTCGCGAGATCGCTAGTGGCATGTAGCCCTCGAAGTCCGAGTTCTTCCCGCCAAACCCCAGGATGGCGCCATCCCCGCGCCAACAGAAGGTCGTGTGCCGACCGAAGCTGCGCCCGCCCGGATCCGCCCACGAAGCGCCGTTATCCTTGCTGGTCCAGAGGACCGACGACGCGCCCGCCGCATCGCTGGCGACATAGAGGGTGCCGTCGGGTCCGCGCAAGGCGGTATTGATCGGCTGGCGCGAATGCGAGCCGATCGGGCCGACGAACGCCGGATAGCGGATGGATCCCCACGTCGCGCCGCTGTCGGATGAAGTCGTCCATTGGAAGGGAAAGCCGCCCCGCTCGATCACCGGCGACCCCCAGAACAAGAACAGCTCTCCGCTCCCGCTCCAGTCCGTCCACAGCAGCGGCGCGTGGTCGTTCGCGTCGGGAATGTCGCACATCGGCTCGGACATTTCCCAGAGATCCGCTCCGTGGCGGAGCCGCGCCCCCATGAGACTGACGCCCGGCTCGTATTCGCTGTACGAGGTGTAGATGACCAGGAGTAAGTCGCCGTTGGGGCAGACTTCAAATGCCGGGCTGTGGTTGTGTTCGCGGAAGGACGGATGCAACCCCGCCGCGGCGATATCGGTGTCCGGGCTGTTGTCAGGCGGGATGGGGAGCAGGAAGCGTTTGCGGAAGTAAGGTCGTTGCGGGTCAGGGCGCTGTTGTACGACGTCGGAGGGCGGCTTCACGCACTGGCGGATGAACGGAACGCTGGCTGGCTGAGGCGGCGTGTCCGGCCAGGGCGCCTGCACCACGCGGAACCCGACCGCGTGGGCGCCTGGTGCGGCCAGGCCGCCTTCGCGAATCAACGCGCCTTCCGCCTCCGCGCGCTGCGATTCGCGATGAGACCACGCCGCCTCGGGGATCGGTGCAAATGGCAAGTCACTCCCGCTCCAGGCCAGAGACAGCTCGGCGCCGCCGGATCGACACGCGAACTCCAGAATCACCGGTGCCCGGCGCCCCTTCTCCATAACCACGGTTCCCGTGTGCTCGCCGGGCGCGCCCAGCGCGTCAATCACCACCTTGTCGCCAACGGTGCAACGAACGCCATCGCGTGCGTTGAGCTGCAACGTCACCTCACCGGTGATCGGTCCTTCGAGCAAGCCACGCCAGCGCGCCGACCAGTCTCGGCCGCGCTCGTCGCCCCAGCGATTCCGAGCCTGGGTGAGAGGGATGACTTCCAGCGGGCGACGGAAGTCCCCGTTTCCGTAGAAAATGCCGACCAATCCCGGTTGCTCACGGTCGGGCGCGGTCGAGGTGCCGGCGACCGGCGAGGTGCCGCTGGAGACACCGCTGGACGCGCCGAATGCCGGTGGCAATCCCGCTCGGTTGGCAGAGGCGAGGTAATCCTGGGCTTGGCGGCCTCGCTCACCGCCGAGCCGATCGTTGCCGTCGGGTTTGCCGCCGCGCACCACGCGGGTCAGGCCCTCGGCCGGACCGACCGGATCGGTTTGCGGCTGTGGGCCGTAGGGGCCGTGCCAGTCGTGGCACCATTCGAGAACATGGTCACCGAGTCCGCGAAGGCCCCAGGGATTCAGGGCGTCAGGCGCCGGGGGCCGGTCGCCGGACCAGAACTTCGTGGTGGTCCCCGCTCGGGCGGCGTACTCCCATTCGGCTTCGGTGGGCAACCGGTAGGGCTTCCCTTCCTTCTCGGAGAGCCAGCGGCAGAAGGCCGCGGCTTCGTGCCAACTCACGCCGGTGGCTTTGCCGTCGGTTTGGTGGCGGTGGGCGGGGGCGTACTGCTGATACTGCTCGAGCGTGATCTCGCCCGCGGACATCAGCCAGGCCTGAGTGAACGTGACGGTGTGGGCCGGACTTTCGTCCCAATCGCCTCCGCGGTCGTGTCCCATGACGAAGGACCCGGCAGGGATCGACGCCAACTCGATGCCGATCGTGTTTGTCACGACCGCCGCCCGGGGATCGTCCCCTTGCACCTTCGCGAATCCAAGCCAGCATGCGATCAGGACTGAGTTCCCGCTGCGGCTCATCATGATGACACGAGTATGACCGAGCCCAGCGCCGGTAGCCATGCGAAAACGGTGGGACCGCCATTCCACTTCCCAGCGAGGCGGCGCCTCAGACCATGGCTGTTCAACTTGACTCGGACATCTGACAGCCATTCGGAACGGTTCTTGGAGCCGCGCATTTCGCCCGGTATCATCGGCTCGTTCAGCATGACGACCATGACACTTCAGCCTGACTCCATCACCGCTCCGCGTGCGGACGAAGGCGGCCAGGCCGTTCGGGTTCGCGTTCGCAAGAGGAACTGGCGTGCCTGCGGTTCGTGCACGCCGATGGGCCGGCCCTGAAACCGGATGACCTCACCGCGGTCACGCGGCGATACGATCTGTGGACCGGGCTGCACACGAGCCGCTTCACCGTGGATGGGGAAACCGCGCATCGCACCGTGCTCACGGTCTGGCAGACGTGGGATTGGAACAAGTGCTGGGGTTGGGACTTTCCTTGGATGGCGATGGCCGCCGCCCGCGTGGGCGAACCACAGATCGCGGTCGAGGCGTTGCTCAAGGAGGCGGGCAACAAGAACCACTACGACCAACGGGGTGTGAACACCGGCGGGCCGTGTCCCCATCTCCCCGGCAACGGCGGCCTGCTCTACGCCGTCGCGATGATGGCGGCCGGATGGGATCCGCCTTCGCCTCAAAGCTTCGGTGCGACACGTGGAGCTCCGCCCCACCACGCCCCCGGTTTTCCCCGAGACGGAAGCTGGACCGTGCGATGGGAGGGATCGAAACCTGCGCCTTGAGGAGATGGTCGTAAGCCCGGCCGTAATTGGAAAACCGCTCTTCGTATCGAGGTTTCATAGGCATGTGGTCAGCATGGCTCGCATCCGGCTCCAGGCGGTTGCTGGAGTCGGCAGTGTGGCGCTGGAAACTGCACGCAGGCGAATAGGCACTGTCCAGGATCGCCAGGGGCCAGTGGGTATGTCAAAAAGCCGCACATGAGCCTTGCAGAGCAGCGGTGCCGGAAGTCCCGATTCACTCATTCGATCCTGGTGCTGTGGCTGGCCTGGCCGGGCGCATCTCCGCTGGTGGCCGCCGCGGAGGGCCTGGCGGCCCGGTTCAAGGACCCACCGGCGGAGTATCGCTCCCGGCCACTCTACTGGCTCAACGCCCCGCTCGATCCGGCCGCTCTGCGCGAGCAGATCCAGGCCATGCGCGATCGGTGCGGCTTCGGCGGCTTCGCGCCGCTCACCCTCCGCACCGCCAAGCCGGATTACCTGACGGACGAGTATTTCGAGCGCTATGGCTTGATGTTGGAGATGGCGGAGCAGCTCGGTCTCAAGGTCATCTTCTACGACGACATCAACTTTCCGACCGGCACGGCTGGCGGACGCCTGGCGGCGCAGTATCCGGACAGCATGCTCAAGAACCTCCGCAAGGTCGAACAGGAGGTTGCCGGACCGCGAGCCATCCACTCGCCTGTCCCTGAAGGGCAGCTCATGGCGGCGGTGGCGATGGAAACCCGGACGTTCCAGCGGTTGAACCTGGCCGAGTTCATCACCGACGGCTCTCTGCGATGGGACGCGCCCTCCGGCACATGGAAGATCATGCTCTTCACCTGCGTTACCGAGGGTGGCTTCGTCGACTACCTGGACCCCGACGCCGTCCAACGCTGGATGTCCCTGACCTATGACGAGTTCGCCCGGCGCTTCGGAGGGCATTTCGGCACGACAATCGTCCAGTCGTTTTTCGATGACGCCGCGATGGTCTACACGTCGGGCGGACGCACCTGGACGACGGGCTTCAACGACAAGTTCAAGCGCCAGCACGGTTTCGATCCCGCGCTGCTCTATCCGGCGCTCTGGTACGACATCGGGCCCGACACCGAGGCGGCGCGGGTGGCATTGTTTGGCCTGCGCGCCGAACTGATGAGCGAGGGGTTCGTGCGCACCATCCACGAGTGGTGCGCCGCGCACGGCATCCAGGTGTCCGGACACCCCGCGGGCAATTACGAGCCGCAACCGGTCGAGGTGAGCGGCGACAACATCAAGTTCTACGAGCACTGTGACATCCCCCTGCTCGACTCGATCCACTACTACGGTCACGGCCGCGACGGCTTCAAACTGGTCACTTCGGCCGCCTTCACCTACGACCGCCCCGTCACTGCCGTCGAGATCTACGGCAACTACCCGGACAACAGCGTGGACAAGGCTATGCTCTACCGCTCGGCCATGGAAGTGTTCGCCCGGGGCGCCAGCCTGATCATCCCGCACGGGATGTGGTACGACCCCGCGGCCATGCACATTCCTCCGGAAATCTCGCATCGCAACCCGCGCTGGGGCGCCGAACTGCCAGCCTACAACCAGTTCGTGGGGCGATGCAGCCTGCTGCTGCAGGGCGGACGCCACGTGGTGGACATCGGGATGCTCTATCCGGTAGTGGCGCTGCAGGCGGCCTATCGGTTCGATGTGCCCGGCCTGCAGCAGCCCAACTGGGGCAAGGATGCCCCGTCCTGGGCCGACTACTTGAAGATCAGCGACCGGCTGACGGGGCGCGTGCGGCGCGATTTCACCTTCCTGCATCCGGAGATCCTGGACGAGCGCTGCCGCGTGCAGGATGCGACGCTGCGCCTGAACAACGCCACGAACTGGGAGGAATACCGGGTGGTCATCATTCCTGGAGGCGAAGTCATCTCGCAGAGGAACCTGCAGAAGCTCCAGACATTCTGCGACAACGGCGGCCGCGTCATCGCCACCACGCAACTGCCGTTCAAGTCGAGCGAGTTTGGCCAAGATCACGACGTGCGGCGCGCCATCACGGCAATGTTCGGCATCGCGCCGTCGGCTGCCCTGCCGGAGGCGTCTGACGCGGCCTATCGCATCCGCATCGAGGTGCGCGGCACAACGATCCGGACCTACGTCAAGGGCGTGTTGGTGGATGTCACCCAGGACGACACCATCCGCCGAGGGGGCATTGGGTTCCGCGAGAGCAGCAATGAGCGGGGCGGCTTCGCCCGGCTGAAGGTGACCTCGCCCGACGGCCGGCTCCTGTTTGAGGACGATTTCGACAGCGGCTTGCAGCAATGGATCAACACGGAGAACGCCAGCGTCAATAACGGCTGGCTGACGGTCGGGGAAAACCACGCCATGCGCAGCCGCGTCGGCGCCGACTGGACGGACTACGTCATC
>CAYSPU010000214.1:9525-10320 GCA_964432995.1 uncultured Verrucomicrobiota bacterium | reverse complement strand
CCGACCGCCTCCCGCCCGCTCGTCGCTGCTGCGACCGAGGGACCGGTCGCGCTCCGTCGGACCGGGTCGGCTCCCCTCGAGGCACAGCCACAGGTGTGTGCGTTTTGCTGCGGGTCAAGAGGACCCGCGGTCCCGGAACAGCCGGTCGGCACGCGGGCGTGGTTGGGCGATCGATCACCCGTCAGGTTTCGGACCGCGGCTCCTCTCGAGCCGCAGTCCAAAACCTCGCGTCAACGGGGCGCGAACAGACTCGGCGCGTCCCTTGGACGACGACGATCCGAGGCACTCCGGCGCCGTTGACCGGTATGACTCATACCGTATGATTCCTTCCATGAACGACACCATCGTGACGGTCAAAGGGACCACCACGATCCCGCTGGCCATCCGACGCCAACTGGGTATCGAAGCGGGCGCTCTCCTCTCCTGGACCGTCCGTGATGGGGTCATTGAGGCGAGGAAGAAGGCAGGCGCCCTGAACGCCCTCCAGCGGCACATCCGCGATCGCGCGGGCACATGGGACGGCAAGCTCTCCGCCAGGGAACTGCTCAGAAAGACTCGGCCATCTGACGAATGACCGTCGACGTCTCTCCTGGTTCCCGGGCGTGCAGTTCGTTTTTCCGGAGAACCGGGATGCGTGATGTGGCTTCGCCGGGTGACCGTGGGCAGGGAGCGGAGCCATCCACAAGGGCGCCGAAAAACATAGGGGACTTCCGTTGACACTCGAAGCGACCGCCAGCCGAGACTTGATCCTGCAGATCCGGGGCCTCGCCAAGGCGTTCCCCGGAGTGCAAGCCC
>CAYSPU010000214.1:6969-9515 GCA_964432995.1 uncultured Verrucomicrobiota bacterium | reverse complement strand
GGCATCGACCTCGATGTCCGGAGGGGCGAGATCCACGCCGTCATGGGCGAGAACGGCGCGGGCAAGTCCACCCTCATGCGCATCCTGGCCGGTCTCGAGCGCGCCGATAGCGGTCAACTTTCCCTCGACGGACGCCCATCGCGCTTCCGCCAACCCCTGGACGCCCTCCGCGCCGGGATTGTCATGATCCACCAGGAGTTGCTCCCCTTCCCCAACCTCACCGTGGCCGAGAACCTGTTCCTCGGCCAACTGCCCTCTCGCGGTGTCCCGGGCTGGCTGGACGGGGCCGCCCTCCGCCGCCAGGCCCGCGCCGCCCTCGCCCAACTCGGCGCCGAGATCGCCCCAGAGACGCGCATGGGCCAGCTCCGCATCGCCGAGACCCAGTTGGTCGAAATCGCCCGCGCCCTCGTCCACGACGCCCGGGTGCTCATCCTCGACGAACCCACCTCGGCCATCTCCGATCGCGAGGTGGAGGTGCTGTTCGGGATTCTGCGCGACCTCCGATCTCGCGGCGTGGCCATCCTCTACATCTCCCATCGAATGGAGGAGATCTTCCGCCTGGCCGACACGATCACCGTGTTGCGGGACGGGCAGTTGGTGGCCACTAAACCGGCGAAGGCCTGGAATCCAGCGTCGCTCGTCACCGCCATGGTGGGACGCGCAATGGCGCCGCCGACGCCATCGACGCCTCCGCCGGCGGGCGATCCTCTGCTCACGCTGCACGGTCTGGGCCGGCGCGGAGCCTTCGCCGACGTGAACCTGGAACTGCGGCGTGGTGAGGTCTTGGGCTTGGCCGGTCTGATGGGCGCGGGGCGCACGTCGTTGCTCCATGCGCTGGCGGGCCTCGCGCCAGCCGATGAAGGCACCATCCGCATCGCTGGCAAACCCGCCCGCCTGCGCCACCCGCACGCCGCCTGGCAGGAGGGCATCGCCCTCGTCGGCGAGGACCGCCAACGCACCGGCCTGGTCCTCCCCTTGTCCGTCCAACAGAACCTCACCCTGGCCAGTCTCCACCGCTGGTGCCGCAGCGGCTGGATCCAGCGTCAAACGGAAAGCCAAGTGGCCCGCAGCCAAATCACATCCCTCGGCATCCGGGCCCGGGACCTTCGCCAGACCGTTCGTGAACTGAGCGGTGGCAACCAGCAGAAGGTCGTGCTCGGCAAGGCCCTCCTCGCTCAGCCCAGAATCCTGTTGCTCGACGAACCGACCCGCGGCATCGACGTCGGCGCCAAAGCCGAGGTCCACGCGCTCATCCGGCAGTTGGCAAAGTCCAATATGGCCCTCCTGCTCGCTTCTTCGGAACTGCCCGAACTGCTCGCCCTCAGCCACCGCGTGCTCGTCCTGCGCGGTGGGCGGATCGTCGGCGAAGTCGACCCGCGGCGCGTGACGCCGGAAGAGGTCCTGCACCTGGCCATGCCGGAGACCGCAGCGCGCACATCTGCCTCCTCGTGAACCGCAACGTCCAACGTCCAACGCTCAACCTTCAATGTTCAACCACTCGCCAGTTGAATGTTGGACGTTGGACGTCGAACGTTGAGCGTTCCCTGCTCCCTCTCCCAGAGGGAGAGGGCTGGGGTGAGGGGGATTCGACCAAATCCACAAGCTCGGCCGCGCATCTACTGCTGGACGCAGCAACTCCCCATCCACCTCACCCGGGGCCCGTTGGCGACTCCACTGGGCGTCCCCTCTCCGGAAACCCGTCGCTTCTATGATCCACTCCCATCCGTCATCCGAGGAGCCGATACGCCGACGGCACCCGATGCCGATCGCCATCTGGCTCGGCCGGTTCGGCCTGCCCCTGGCACTGGTCGCCCTGACCCTCGCCCTCTCCCTGGCAACGCCGAAGTTCCTAACTGCCGACAACCTGATCAACGTCGTGCGCCAGATCACCATCAACGGCATTCTGGCCGTTGGCGCCACTTACGTCCTGCTCACGGGCGGCGTCGATCTCTCTCTGGGATCCGTTGTCGCGCTGTCCGGGGTGGTGGCCGCCTCCTTCGCGCACCCGGGGGACTTTCCGCTGATCGTTCCGCTGGCGATGGGTGTCCTGGCCGGCGCCTGTTGCGGCCTCGCCAACGGTCTGGTGGTCACCCGCGGAGGCGTGGCGCCCTTCATCGTCACCTTGGGAATGATGACCATTGCCCGCGGCTTGGCGTTGGTCCTCAGCGGCGGTCGGCCCGTCTCCAACCTCCGACCCGAGTTCAATGTCCTCGGAAGCGGCGAATGCCTCGGACTCCCTCTGCCGGTCTGGATCCTGGCCCTGATCGCCCTCGGGGCCTTTGTCCACCTGGGGCACACCCACACCGGCCGCGGCTTCTACGCCGTTGGCGGCAACGAACTCGCCGCCCGCGCGTCGGGCCTCCGCGTCGACGCCCTCAAGACCTACGCCTACACAATCTGCGGAACCCTGGCCGGCCTGGCGGGCGTGGCCTTGTCCGCGCCCGCCAGCACCGGCCAGCCCAACGCGGGCGTCGCCTGCGAACTCGACGCCAGCGCCGCGGACGGCATCGGCGAAAACCGGCCGGGAACCGGCGAATCCGGCGTCG
>CAYSPU010000214.1:0-6959 GCA_964432995.1 uncultured Verrucomicrobiota bacterium | reverse complement strand
GGCGGCGGCCTACTCGGCCATCGACGTCGGCCGCGTCACGCGCTGGACCTACCTCCTGATGGGCTTCCTGGCCGGCGTGGCGGCGCTCCTCCTGGCCTCGCGGATGAACTCGGTGAGCAGCTCCGGCACCGGGCTGTACTACGAACTCGACGCCATCGCCGCGGTCGTCATCGGCGGCACCAGTCTCTCCGGCGGCGTCGGCGGCGTCGGCGGCACCCTCCTCGGCGCTCTGCTCATCGGCATCCTCAACAACGGACTCGATCTCCTCAACGTCTCTTCCTACTACCAGCAGATCATCAAGGGCCTCATCATCATCGGCGCCGTCTGGCTCGACCGGCGGTCGAAGCGCTAACCGACAACCGCCACGGCGCGGCGGTACGCCCGAGCCAACTGACGGATAAATCGTGCATATGCACGATCTATCCGTCAGTTGCTCGGAGCCCGGCGGGAATCGCAGTGTCGCCGACAACGGGTCTGGAGGAAGCCGTTGTGGGCCAAGGCTGAAGCCCCTTCCCGGGCTGAACAGTGCAAGTTCAAGGTGTGACATGGACCCTTCGCAGCGATTTGCTATTGCACACCAGCCATCCTTCCCCCAAGGAATAGCCCCATGCACGCCGCCACCCGCCTCCAGACCTTCCTGTCCGTGGCACTCCTCATCTCCTTGCCCGGTCTCTCCGGCTGCCAACGCTCCGCCCCTCCGCCGCCGTCCAACTCCTCGTCCACCCCAGACAAACCACTCGTTATCGGAGTCTCCCTCCTGAACCTCTCGTCCGAGTTCATCGTCATGCTCAACCGCGCCATGACGGCCAAAGCCCAGGAATTCGGGGTCCAACTCCTCGTTCAGGACGCCCAGCGCAGCGCCGAACGCCAAGTCCAACAGGTCGAGAGCTTCGTCGCCCAGAAAGTCGATGCCATCATCCTGAACCCCTGCGAAGTCGAAGCCAGTTCTCCGGCCGTCGACCGCGCCCTTGCGGCCGGCATCCCCATCGTGAACGTCAACTCCGAGACCCGTTCCACCCCAACCGCCTTCGTCGGATCGCGCGACGAGGAATCCGCCCAACTCGCGATGGAGTATCTGGCCAAATGCCTCGGAGGCCGCGGCAACGTCCTGATGATGCAGGGATTCCTCGGACAAGCGGCGCAACTCCAGCGCGATCAGGGCGCCCGCTCGGTTCTCGCCAAATACCCCGACATGAAGCTGCTGGCCGAACAAACCGCCGAGTGGGACCGCGCCAAGGCCATGACCCTGATGGAAAACTGGATTCAGGCCCATGGCGATCGCATCCAGGCCGTGTTTGCCCAGAACGACGAGATGGGCATGGGCGCGGTCCTTGCCCTCGAGGCGGCGAAGCGCAAAGACAAGGTGATTGTGGTCAGCGTCGATGCCATCGCCGACGCGCTCGAGGCGGTGCGGGTCGGGCGGCTGGACGCGACGGTGTTTCAGGACGCGCGCGGGCAGGGCGCGACGGCGGTCGAGACGGCGGTGCATCTCGCCCGCAAGGAACCGTGCGCGCGCACGGTTCATATTCCCTTCCAACTGGTCACCCGCGAGAACGTGCGGCAGTTTTTGAGGTAGGAACGCCCGGCCTCGGGCGTCCGAACAACACCCATCCGCGCTGCCAATTGCCTGCCCCGGCGTGGGAGCGCGACCGGTCCCTCGGTCGCAGCAGTGGCGAGAGCCCCCGAGACACTCGATGGCTCGGAGACCTGTCCACTCCGGGAGCACCGGCTTGCAGCCGGCCAGAGGAACGTGAACGGTCCATGCACTTGGGCCGCGTACAACGCGGCGCTCCGACTGCAATGGGTGACTGTGCTCCTGGCCGCGTGCAACGCGGCGCTCCGCACAAAGGACGCTTTCGGAAGCTCCCGAAGCGCGTGCCGCCTGCGGAGCTGCTGCCCGCCGGGACAGCGGGCGGTCCGACGGCCTATGGCAACTCCGCCCGCAGGGTCACAATCGTCCAGGCCGGCACCTCGATGGGCCCAATCACCGCTTGGCCCGGCTGCTCGGCAGTGTTGCTCAATGAAACCGACCGCGGCTTTGGCTCGGACCACTCCAACCGCGTCTTCTGGTCCTTGCCCGAGGCGCCAAACAGGCGAACGATCAAAGCACGCCCATCCCGACTGGGGCGGAGTGCCGTGATCAACACCTCCTGATTGGTCCGGTGAAACCGCGGCAACTGAGCAGGTTCGTCACCCGTCGCCGGGACCACGACCAGCGGTTGACTGATCTCGAGCGCACGCTGCGCCGCTTCCACCGGGTCAAACGGACCCGTGTGCGGCCAAATGATGTAGCGGAAGACCGTTGGTCCCTCCTGCTCCGCCCGATAGTTCGTGTGCCAATGGTTGTTCATGGCCCACGAGTAGAGCGTCGCGGACGGCTCGAGCTTGTCCAGCCACGCTTTGGGATCGGAGAGCGACCCGATGAGGTTCGCCGTGATTCCGCCGACTTCGACTAGCGGTGCGTCGGGCGTCATCCAAGTCACCCCGAAACGGTCGTTCGAGACATCCACCCAGCGCTGAACGGTGAACCAGTTCTTGCACGCACCAGGGATCTGGTCGATCTCGGGACGCACGACACCCCACGGGACGTCCATGCGCATCGTGCCGCCGGGGACGTTGAATCCGAATCCGAAGTGCACGCCTTCCTTCGCCCGCACGGGGAGCTTGTCGACGGTGTTGATGATTTCGACGTAATTGCGCAGCGCGTGGACACGGACCTCGCGGGTGAGGCTTCGGCACCCGGGGGCCTCGGACTCGACGAGCAACGAGGCAATCCACGGACCGCGTTCTTTGACCGAGATCCGGACCGGTCCGTTCCGTTTCAGTCCCGCGAGATCGCTGCCTGGCAGATAGAAGTAGTCGTTCAACGCCGTGGGCGCCGCAGGATCGACGAGCTCGTGTCCGTCAAAAACGAGACTCGCGATGGCGCCCGTGCGCTCGTCCAGGCGCAGCTTGATCCAACGCGCCGCTGCCGAGTTGCTGGTCGTCAGCGTCATCCCTTCCACCCGGGCCAATTCCCTCGGCGGTTTCGCAGATGCCCCGTTCGTCACATGGAAGCGGCGGGCGAAATGGCCTCCCCAACACGGTCGGAAGACCAACTCGCCGGTGGAGAGCCGTTGCGTGCACAGGTCGCCGATGGCATCACCTCCGGTCGAAAGCCCGCGTGGCACGGTGACCAGACCATAGGGCACTGCAAATGAGAGCGTGCTGCAGACATCGAAGGCCTGCGTTCCGTCTGAGTCGGCCGCGTTCGCCGCCCGCACGGCGCCTTCGAGCAAGGCGCGCGACTGGCGGTCCGCATCGAGCGCGAACGCCTGTTTGATTGCCCACTGGCTCTTCACGAAGGGATGGTCGGGCTGGCTGATGCTGTTGTGCGCGCCCCAGGTGTGTTCGTCATACAACAGCACGTTCCGCCAGGCCTGGTCGAACGCCTCCACCGGATACGCCCGCGGATTCCGCAAGGCATACAGCGTCTCCGCCTGCACCAGGCGGTCCGCCGATGCCCGGTTCATCGCGGTTTCCCGAGCACTCGACGCCGCGCCGTCCTCCCAATACGGCGTGAAGTCGCCGCGCGCGGTCGGGATCTCGCTTCCATACCGCTTCTCGAAGTCGCGGAACATCTCTTCGGAAGTCGCAATCACCAGTCGGGGAAAGGCGTGCGTCTCGTTCCAAGCGCGGACCTTGTCGGCGAAGCCGGTGTCGGGCGCGCCGTTGTCTCCGAGGCAATGCCGGACCTGGACGAAATCGTACGGGTACTTCCGCTCGTCGAGTTGGTCGAGGTAACCGAGGAGTTTGTCGGGCGATTGGAACACCTGGTAGTAGCCGGTGCCGGTCATCCAGACCAACAACCGGTCCCGACCGTTTGGGCCGATCCACCAAAACGGTTTGTCGCCCCAGGCCGCGGCGGTGTGCCCGATCCGATCGCCGCCGTTGGGCCCGATGCTGAAGTAACGCACTCCGCTGTGGGCCAGCGCCGGCACCATGCCCCAGGTGTACCCCGGGACATCGGTGATCATGGCGGACTCGATCGGCACCCCGCAGCGCTGGGACAATTGCCCCGCGAAGTCCACCAGGCGCAGCAATTCCTCCGGTCGGCAGAGCCCGGTCAACTGGTTGCCGTAGAGCGCCTGCAATCCCACCTGACCCGCGCGCACCGCTTCGATGAAGGCTTGCTGCTTCTCCGGCGTTGCCTGACGCAGATAGCCGTCCACCGCCCACAGCACTTCCACATTCCATTTGAACCGTGCCCCGACCGGATAACTCGCGGTCCGCTGCGCGGTTTCGATCGCCATCTCGAGGTACTTCCACTGCGCCCGTTCGACGTCGGTCTGGACATGGGTATAGCCGATATCCACATGCGAGTGCGGCAGCAGGTAGACCACCCAGTGACGCACCGGTCGCAGCACGACCTCCCGCGTCGCCAACACCTCCCCGGCCAATTCCACGCGCACTTGGGCCGTCAACGGCTTCTCCACCGGCGCCATCGGGACCTCGATCGACGTTCGCGTGGACGCCAAGATAAACTCGCTGCGCCCCAACTCCCGACCGTCGGCGGTCGTCACTCGGACCGACCCTCTCTTCTCGCCACCCGAGTGCCGGAGGCCCACTTTCGCCACCTGCGCCACGTCAGAGCCGCGCCGCACGAGCACCGGCGGCGATTCCACCGCGTCCACCATCGTTCCGCTTACGGACGTCAACCGCAGCCCGGGCGGCGCCTCGAGGGTGATGGCGTCATACAGCATCCAACTGCCACGACGCGTCGTCAGCGCAATCTCGTTCGCCCCCGCCCTGAGTAGCGTTGCTGGGAACGGCACCTCGAACGAGAACCGCTTCCCCTTCGTCGGCTCGCCGAAGATCGAGCCGTCGCCGCCACCAGGGGGCAGCTCTTGGGTGAACTCGCGGCCGTTGACCTCGATGCGCAACTCCGGCGGCACCCGGCTATGCGTATCGAGCAACTCCACTCGCAACCGACAGTCGCCGGCGGTCGGAGCGGTCTCGAGACCGAACGTCACCACGAACCGGTGTGGCCGCCCTCCGGCCCACCCGTCCTCGGGGCCCGGATGCACATACGGCCAATCGCGTTTCGCATCGGAGGAACCAACGACAAACCATCCGTCGTCGCGGTATTCGCCGTAGCCCCCTGGCGCGAGGGCAAACTCACTGTTGCTCTGGTTCGCGGCTCCGATCTGCCAGAGGACGGCATTCGCTGCCCGCAACGGCAGCGCCAGTCCTGTGGTCAGCAGAAGCAACCCCAGTCCCCATGAACCGGCGAGTCGGAGGTCGGCAAGCCGGCGAGTCGGCCTCGCACCTCTCCTCATCGTCCTCGAAGCGTTTGGCGTGTCGGCAAGTCGACGTGTCCGACGACGGTTCATGGTCCCGATGCGCGTGGTGCTGCAGGATGTCACTGCCCTCCGCGAGAGGATCTTGGTTCTCATAGTGTCCCGCACCAAAGGAGCACGAAGCGCCGAGTTCCACAAGACCACAAGACGCGAGCGCGTCGGAACCATGGCACTTCGGCACATCAAGGCCTCGGAATACTCACCGACGCGCCGACGTGCCGACGCGCCGACGTGCCGACACGCAGACGTGCCGACTCACCGACGCGCAGACGTGCCGACCTGCCGATGTGCCGACCTGCCGACGCGCCGCCCCGCTCGGCCCGGATCGGGCTTTTCTTTCCTGCGGAACCGGGCAAGATCCCACTACACAGCGGGCGTGGAACCGGCGCGGCTTGGAGCCCCGGCCGGAGGAACCGCCCCCAAGCCATCATGAACCTGGATCTCTCCGCTTTCAGCGGGCCGCAGCAGCAGGCCCTGCTCGACCTGCTGGTGCTCGCCATGTATCTCGACCAGCACCTCGGAGTCGGCGAGGACGAGCGGGCCAAACGCCTGCTCGTCGCGATGGGCTGCCAGACCCCCTACGACCGCCGGCGCACTTTCGCCGAGTCCGTCACGCGTGTGCGGCAATACGCCGAGAATGCCGAGCTTTCGCGTCTGCACACCGCCGCCCTGGCCAAGGCGTTCACCACCCGCGAACAGTGCCGGCAGGTGTGCGCGCTGCTCGAAGACCTCGTTTCCTGCGATGGCGACGTGTCGTCGCCGGAACGCAGTTTCCTGAACCAACTGCGCGATATTTTCCAGGTGTGATGTTGCGGTCTCGGATCCAACCATCCAGATCTCCCCATGAACCGGCGCGTCGGAGGTCGGCAAGCCGGCGAGTCGGCGTCGCTCCTCTTCTTCGCGATAACCCGGACGTGCGGGGCCGCGCGTCCCTACCTCATCCGCTATTCGGTCAAATCCCCCGAACGTTCACTGGCCCCGGAGCCCCATACTTCCCATGAAACCCCATTCCCGCCGCCAGTTTCTCCTCGCCGCCACGGGGACGCTCGCCGCGCCGGCCCTGATGCCCGCCCGCTTGTTCGGCGCCGACGCCCCCAGCAAGCAGATCACCGTCGGCTTCATCGGCACCGGTGACCACGGCACCGGCTGGAACCTCCGCCGATATCTGAACTTCCCCGACGCCCGCGTGCTCGTCGTCTGCGACGTCGACGGCGAACGGATGCGCCGCGCCAAGCAGATCGTCGATGAGCAGTATCGGAACCAGGACTGCGCCATGACCAAGGACTTCCGCGAGGTGTTGGCCCGCCCGGACATCGACGCGGTGATGATCTCGACGCCGGACCACTGGCACACCTTGATCAGCGTGATGGCCCTGCGCGCCGGGAAAGACGTTCAATGCGAGAAACCGACACTGACGATCGATGAAGGGAAGGTGTTGATCGAGACGGTGCGGAAGCACCGGCGCGTCTTCCAAACGAGCACCGAGGACCGGTCCGTACCGGTGTACCATCGTATGGCGGAACTGGTCCGCAACGGCCGCATCGGCAAACTCGAGCGCATCGAGGTGATCCTGCCCCGACAACCCAACGTTCCGGGCGATCCCACCCCGCAGCCGGTTCC
>CAYSPU010000213.1:0-10349 GCA_964432995.1 uncultured Verrucomicrobiota bacterium | reverse complement strand
GGGTGGTGTTATAGATGACCTGGCCCGGCACCGTGTAGAGCTGGAGCTTCGTCGGGAAGGCCTGGATGGCCATCGCCTCGAGCGGCAGAAAGTCGAAGAACAGCGTCCGATCCGAACTGGTCGCCAGCGACACGAGTTTCCCCTTCTCCTGGGCGGTCTGGATGTTCTCGTGCACCTTGACCAGGTTGGTCGTCTTCCCTCCCATGGCGGGCCCGTAATAGACGATCTTGACCTGCAGTTCCTTGGTGGCTTGGTTGATGATTGCCATAGTCGGTCAACTATTTCGCCTGGGAACACAAGTGCGCCGCGATCACGTCCAGGTGGGCGTCCGGGAGGGACTCGCCGGAACGGCCCAGGATCGCGAAGTAGATCCCAGCCCCCCGGTACATCTTCGATCACGAAGGTCAGCTTACGGGGCTCGCCGAATTTGAGTTCTTTGCAGTATTGGGTCATGCGGGCATAGAGCTGGGGCAGGAAGGCGGCGATCGTCTCGCCATTCAGACCCGGGGGCAGATGGCCCGACACCAGCAACCCGTCCTGGAGGACGACCAGCGCTCCGGCGACTCCCGGCAGCCCCGAGATCCGCTGCGTCACGTCCGCCGGCGACCACTGCTTGCGTCCCGGCTGTCCCAGAATCTCGCCCACGTCCTGTGGTGCGGGCGCGGGTATTGGCTTGACGGGCGGTGCGGCGGCGACTGGAACCGCTGCTGGCGGTCGCGCCGGGGTCAGGGCCGGCGCTGTGGGTGCCGCAGGAGCGGGCGCGGCGGCGCGCGCCTCCGAAACCGTTGCTCCACGGCCAGCCCCGAACACGTCCGGAATGTCGGCAGCAACAACCACCTTCTTCTGCGGGCTGGCTGGCTTGTGCTGGGTGAGAAACAGGGGAGCCAGGACCTTCAGGGACAGGTTGACTGGAAGATCGTCGACCGCAGGAGATGCCGCAACCGACAGCGGCGGTTTCAGAAACGTTCGCAGCACACGCCAGGGGAAGACGACTTTGCCTGCTTTCAGTCCCTTTTCCACCTCCGCCATCGGCAGCAGCAGTTGCAGGTCGTGTGCTTTGACGTGGGGCTCCAGCGCGCTGCGGATCGCGTCTGGCCAGCCCTCGATGAGAGAACTCACGGCCACCGCAAGCGTTCCTGCGGCCGGCAGCGGAGCGGGTCCGGCGGCGGGCGACGGCGCCTTGGGTGGCGGTGCGGCGGGCGCGGCAGGCCGATACGGGCTGGGCACCGCCGCGGGCGGGGGAGCAGAGGGCGTTACGGGCCGGTAGGGGCTGGGGACCGCACTCGGCGGAGGGGTCGCAGGCCGGCCGAAGTCGGCATGCTTCAGCGGGATCGGCGCCGCCGGCGCAGGCGCGGCGTGCCCCGGGGCCCTGGTCGGAGTAGCCGGCGCGGCCGCAGGCGGTCTCGCGGCCGGGGCAGGCGCCGCAGGTGCGTGAGACGCCGGAACGGGCGACGGCTGACCGATCGACGGTCCGGGTGTCGGCTTCGGCTTCTCCTTCGGCGCCACGCGGACTGACTTCATTCCCTCCGGGTTGAATACGGGCGCGACGTCATCCGGGACTTCCACCTTCTTCTGGGCGGCCCTGCGCGGCAACTGATCATGGGGGATCTGCGGGAGCAGTTCGTGCAGAGGCAGATCCACCAGCGACTTGTCCTGGTCCCCCGAGTCCGAGATCGTTCCGGCCGGTGCCGCTTGGCGGAGCTCGCCAAAGGTGACCTGCACACGTCCCTGACCCAGTTGCGGGAGCACTCGCGCCAGGGGGAAGGTGAGCTGAACGTTCCTGGCGCCGCCTTTCACCCGCGACTTGAGCGTCTCCGGGAGTTTCGCGAGCACGCCGTTCAGCGAGACCTGCACGTTGCCACCGGGGGCGGCGGTAGTTGCCGGAGCCGCTGGAGCCGCTGCCGGCTTCTGCGGGCGGACGGGCGGCTTGGCCACGGCTGCTCGGCGCGCGGGAGCGGGAGCGGGAGCGGGAGCGGGAGCGGGTTCGGTCTTGGCCGCTGGGGCTGCAGGCTGAACCGCCGGCGCGGGTTCCTCATCCTGCCGCCGCCGGAAAAGGCGTCTTAGTGCTTGAAACATGCCACGTTTGAGAAGAGATCTTGTCACACGGACGGTAGCTCGTCGACAAAATTCAGGTCCAAGGGGTTCGAGCGCAACGCCAATTCGTGAGAGGTCCCTCACCGATGGGCGCTCGGCCAAGACGAAACGGAGCGCTCGGGCGCGATGTTCATGGGCCATGAGGGTCTGGAAGCCGGCGGCAGCGGCTACGCGATGCTGGCGTGACGCGCCCGCCCCGCCGCCCAGGCCCGGAGTTGCCCGATCGACTCATCCATCGTCCTCGACAGCGGCACCGTCTGGCGCAACGCCTCGAACACCTGCGCCGTGGACAATTCCGTGCGCTCGGAGAAGGCATCGAACAAGGCCGAGATGATCGCCTGCTCGATTTCCGCTCCGCTGAAGTGCGCCGCCGCTTCCACCAGCACCGGCAAGTCAAACCGCTGCGGATCCCGTTTCCGCCGCGCCAGATGAATCCGGAAGATCTCCTCCCGTTCCGCCGCGTCCGGCAGGTCGACGAAGAAGATCTCGTCCAATCGGCCCTTGCGCAGCAGCTCGGGCGGCAGTTGGCTGATCTCGTTGGCCGTCGCCATCACGAAGACCGGGGCGGTCTTCTCCGACAGCCAGGTGAGAAACGTCCCGAAAACCCGGGCGCTCGTCCCCCCGTCCGACGCGCCCGAGGCCTGCGTCCCAGCGAAGGCCTTGTCGATCTCATCCACCCAGAGAATGGCGGGCGCCACCGATTCGGCCACAGCGATGGCCCGGCGGGTGTTCTCTTCGGAGGACCCGACGAGGCTGCCGAACATGCGGCCCATGTCAAACCGGAGCAGCGGGAGCTGCCAGAGGGAGGCGACCGCTTTGGCACAGAGGCTCTTCCCGCAGCCTTGAACGCCGAGCAGCAGCACGCCCTTCGGGGCCGGCAAGCCAAAAGCCCGGGCCTCCTCGGTGAACGCCGCCGCGCGTTTCTGCAGCCAACCCTTGAGCACGGACAGCCCCCCAACCCCGGCGAAGGTCTCTTCCCCGGCATGGTACTCGAGCAAACCGCTCTTCCGGACGATCTGCTGTTTCTCGGCCAGGACCTGCGCGACGTCGTCGCCGCTCAACCGCGCCCCCGTCACCAGGATGCGCGCGAACACGTTCTCGGCCTCGCCCCAGGTCAGCCCCAGCGCCGCCTGCAGCAGGCGTTCCCGCCCCGCCTCCTCCAGATCCACCACTGCCTGCCCGGACTCCCGCACTTCGTGCGCGATCCCATCCAGCAGGGCCGCCAACTCGTCCCGTGCCGGCAACGGGAAGCGCAGGACCGTCACCTCCTTCTCGAGCTCGGCGGGCAGTTCCAGGACCGGCGAGACGAAAATCACCGTCTTGTGGCTGTTCTTCAAGTGCAGCGCGATTTCCTTCAACTTCCGGATGACGGCGTGATTTGTCCTGGTGAGGAACGGGTGAAAGTCCTTGAAGAGAAACACCGCCGGTTCCACCAAGTCAATCACCTGGTCCAGCGCAAGCAGGGGGTCGCGCGTCGGGGCGTTGCGATGCCGGGCCAACTGAATTGAGGCCCCCGCCGGCACGATCCCGCTGGTCAGGCTCCACTCATACAGCTTCTTGTGCCGCCGGGTTGCCAAAGCCGAGATCGACTCCTGCACCCGCGCCTCCTCCCACGAGAGAATGTAGAGCAAGGGGTACCGGGCCCGGACCAGTGTCTCGATTTCCTCGACGATGCTCATGACAGGCGGATTCCGGACGTGATCCTACCCGGAAACGCCGCGCCAGGGAAACAGGAATGCACCGCAGCAACAGGGAGCGAGCTGTGAGGTTGGGAGGTTCACGGTTGTGCCTCTCCGGGCGAGGAGTGAACCGCACAGCCCCTGAGCCGCCACCCCCTCCCCTCTCTCCTCTCTACCCTCTCCGCTATCCGCGCCCATGCGCGGTCATCCGCGGCGGCGCCCGAACCACCGGGACCAGAACGACGCCCGCGCCGGCTCCTGCCGGATGGACTCCTCGACCCGTTTGGCCAATTCGGCTGGCGGGGGATTCTGCGTGGCATCGTGGCGCAGCAGTTCTTCGACCGACCCAAATTCCCGAACGCCGCTCTGTTGCAGGGTGGTCTCTTCGGAGACCATCCGTTCCTGTTGTCGCTGTTCGAGCTTGCGTGATCGCGGTTCCATAGGCACCTCACGCGTACTTCTGAAAGCGCGCGGTGAACGCCTTTCGCGCCCGGTGTAACTTGCCGCGCACCGCATCGACGGTTTGTCCCGTCAGCTCCGCCATTTCCTCATAGCTGAGCTTCTCGTCGGCCACCAGCAGAAGGAGCAGCCGGTATTCCTCCGGCAGATCCTGGAGCGTCCGCCGGATCGCCTCTCCCAGTTCCTTGGTCTCCAGCGCCCGCAACGGACTGTCGACCGGCGCCATCGCCCCCTCCCACACGCCATCGTCCGCATTGCTCAACATGTGGCGGTGATGCCAGCTCTGCACCACGTTGTGACAATGATTGATCGTAATCCGATACAGCCAGGTCCGCACCGCCGCATCCCGCCGGAATTCCGAGAACTTCCGCCATGCCTTCAGGAAGACGTCGTGAGTCGCATCCTCAGCCAGCGTGGGGTCGCCCAGAAACCGGAGCGCCAGATAGTAGACGTTGCGCGCATGCTCCTCATACAGCGCGCCAAACTCCGGCGAGCTCCATTCCGGCGCCGGGGGCGCGGAAGCGGGACGTGAGTCCACGGCGTTCATCAGGCACTCAACTGCAGGCACGGTGATTGGACCGGAACCGAGCCCAAATGTCACGCCCCACCCGTGGACCGCCCGACGTCCCGGCGGGCAGCAGCACCACCCGCCGGAAGGGGCGGCGTTCGTGGCGTTCCGAGCGACCGACAGCCCGCGAGGCTCAGGACCGCGGCTCGTCCTCGGCTCGCCGTAGCCTTGGCGGAGGCGGCTTGAGCCGCAACAAAGCGTGTGTGCGTTCTGCTGCGGGTCGAGAAGACCCGCGGTCCGGAAGGGTCTCCGGACCTCCGACCACCCAACGCCCACTTGTGCGAGGATCCGGGAGGGAACTCCGCGGTTGCCAAAGCCCCCCACCGCCGGGATAACAGGGGCCGATGGACCGAACGAGTGCCACCGCTTCCGCCGTGCCCGGCGCCCCGGTCGCGGGCGTTCCTTCATCCCCCGGAGAGCCCCGGCCGGTTGCGCTACCCCGGCGCGGCTGGCGCTGGATGCTGCGCGAGGTCCTCGAACACGGCGGCCCCGGCTACCTGCAGTTCGCCATCACCAACATCTGCAACGCCCGCTGCGACTTCTGCAATTTTGCCGTCCACAAGTTCGCCCCGCAGCAGCGCTGCAGTGTCACGCTGCCCCAGGCACGGGATGTCGTCGACATCTGCGTCCGCAACCACATCGGTTTCCTCCTCTTCGTGGGAGGGGAACCGCTGATCCACCGAGATCTTCCGGCCATGGTGCGGTATGCGGCCGAGAAGGGGCTGCGCCCGATGATTTGCACCAATGGATCCCTCTGGACCGACCGCAACATGCGCGAGTTCGCCGCCCACGGCCTGAGTAGCGTCATCATGTCCATCGACTCCACGGACGTCGCCCGCCACGAAGCGAACCGGGGGTTGCCGGGTGTCTGTCAGAAGATCCGCCACGCCAACGCGGTCTTTGCCAAGCTCGGCATCCAGACCACCGCCAGCGTCACGGTCAGCAGGTTGCTGGACGACTACGGACGGCTCCCCGAGTTCCTCCGCGAGTTGGGTTTCCAGAGTTGCACCTTCAGCTATCCCCTCACCACGCTGCAGTCGTCGTATCTCAGCTTCAGCGACTCCCAACTCGTCCACTACACCACAGGCGAACTGATCGACGTCTTCGAGCGGATCAAGCAACTGAAACGCCGGACGAACTTTCCAGTGGTGAATCCGACCGAGTCGCTGACCGAGATGCAGCGGCATCTGCGCGGCGAACCGGAGAAGTTCGGGTGCCTGGGTGGCCACCGGTACTTCTACCTCGACTGGAAGCTCGACCTCTACCGCTGTCACTACTGGGAGACCCCGATGTGCAGCATCTACGACTTCGACCTGTCGAAGCTCATCCGGGACGGGTGCACGCGGTGCATGATCGATTGCTACCGCGATCCCAGCGTGCTGCAACACATCGCCGTGAGCGCCAGCGACGCCTGGCAGGCCCTCCGCCGCGGCCGACTCCTGAAGGCCGCCCGGCATCTGTTCCACTCCCGGAACCTGACGTCGCTCCGGGCGGTCTGGGAAGAACGCAAATACATCAGCGGCGTCTAGCCTGCTTTCCGCTTCCCCGCTCCGGCGCTTCTCGCTAGCGTTCGCCCGCGATGTCGAAGCCGGAGAATGACCTTCCGCCGCGCGACGACCTCGGGGCACGCCACGAGGCCGCCTTCGGCCGCGCCATCGGGCGCACCATCGTCATCGTGGCCGCCGTGGGCCTTCTCGTTGCCGGGACTTCCTTTCTCCTCGAACGCATTTCCCCAACCCCTCCGCGGAGCCCGGACGAAGCCGGAGCCGAGGCCGCCGCGTTGGCACCGGGAATACGGGTGCCCGAGGTGCGGTTCACCGACATCACGGCCGCCGCCGGTATCCGCTTCGTGCACACGAACGGCGCCTACGGCGACAAACTGCTCCCCGAAACCATGGTTGGTGGCGTGGCCTTCTTCGATTACGACAACGACGGCGACGCCGACCTGTTCTTTGTGAACAGCGGCTACTGGCCCTGGAAGACTCCCGTCGGGGTCCCGTTGCCCACGCACGCCCTCTACCGCAACGACGGCCAGGGCAACTACGAAGACGTCACGGCCGGCTCCGGACTCGACTTCTCCAGTTACAGCATGGGCGTCGCCACCGGGGATTACGACGACGACGGCCGGGTGGACCTCTTCGTGTCCGGGGTGGGCGCCAACTACCTGCTGCACAACGAGGGGGGCGGGCGTTTCCGAGACGTCACCGAAGCCGCCGGCCTCCGCTGCGGCCCGGAGGACTGGAGCGCCAGTTGCGCCTGGTTTGACTACGACAACGACGGCGACCTCGACCTGTTCGTCGCCAACTACCTGCGCTGGTCGCGCGAAATCGATTACCAGGCCGACTACCAACTGCCCGGCATTGGCCGCGCCTACGGCCAGCCCTGGAACTTCCCCGCCACGTTCCCCTTCCTCTATCGCAACGACGGCCGCGGCCGCTTCACGGACGTGTCCGCCACCAGCGGGATCCAGATCCGCAACCGGACCACCGGCCTGCCGCTCGCCAAATCCCTCGGCGTCAAACCCCTGGACCGCGATGGCGACGGTTGGATCGATGTCGTCGTAGCCAATGACACCGTCCAGAACTTCTACTACCACAACCAACGCAACGGCACCTTCCAGGAAGCCGGCGCCGTCGCCGGACTCGCGTTCGACAACTTCGGCGGCACCCGCGGCGGGATGGGGATCGACGCCGCCCGCTTCGAGGAAGACACCGCCCTGGGCATCTCGATCGGCAACTTCGCCAACGAGATGACCGCCATCTACGTGGCGCGCAGCGACTCTCCCGTGTTCGCCGACGAAGCCATTGCCCAGGGCATCGGCCAGGCCAGCCGCATGTCGCTCACCTTCGGCGTGTTCTTCTTCGATTACGACCTGGATGGCTGGCTCGACTTGCTGACCGCTAACGGCCACATCGAGGACGAGATCGAAAAGGTGCAGCGCACCCAGCGCTACCGCCAACCCCCCAACCTCTTCTGGAACTCGCGCGGCCTGCGACAAGGCTCCGGTTTCGTGCTCGTTCCCCCAGCCAAAGCGGGTCCCGACCTCTTTCAACCGCTGGTCGGCCGGGGGTCCGCCTACGCGGATATCGACGGCGACGGCGACCTGGATGTGGTGATCGCCCAGATCAACGGCCCGCCCAGGCTCTTCCGGAACGACCAGAAACTCGGCCACCACTGGCTTCGGATCAAACTCGTCGGCTCACTGCGCAACCGCGACGCCATCGGCGCCTGGGTCCACGTCCGGATCGGAACTCGGACCCTGTCGCGCCAGGTGATCCCCACCCGCGGTTACCTTTCCCAGTCCGAACTCCCGGTGACCATCGGCCTGGGCGAGGCAACCCACGTCGATGAAGTCATGGTCACGTGGCCCGACGGCACCCGGCAGAAGGTCGGCCAACCGACGGTGGACGGCCTCACCACCGTCACGCAAGGACGATGACCCCGGATCCTCGCGCAAGTGGCGCTGGGGGTTCGTTCGTCCCCCATCGGAGCGCGGTTCTCGCCCCTGCGGACGAGCGTTCTGTCGGCTCCGGGAAGATCCCGCCTCGGCGGCGGGATCCCATACGATCGATGGAGAAGGATCCCGCGGAGCGGGATCCATCGCGCGTCCCCACTCTCCGCCCTTTCGATGAACCGTAGCGCCGACATTCCTGTCGGCGTCCTGCCGGCTGGAAAGCAGGCCCTGCGCGGTTCACGGCTCCGATCCTTGGTCGGCGGTCGCACCCTGCCCCATGCACCTCGGAACGGGAGTCCCGCCTCAGGCGGTGGCGCCGGGCGCCTTCGGCTGTGGCGGTTTCACAAGGAACGTAACCGCGGCGGCGGCAACCAGCAGGATGGCCGAGCAGTAATAGGCGAAGCTGAACGACTGCGTCTGGTCATATACCTTGCCCGCCAGAATCGAGAGCATGAATCCCCCCAAACCCCAGGCGGTGAATACCAGACCATAGTTCACCCCGAAGTTCTTCAGGCCGTAGTAGTCTTTGGTCACCGCCGGGAATAGCGCGAGGTTCGCCCCGTAGTTCGCGCCAATCAACGCCGACAGGACCGCCAAAACCACTGTGTTCCCCAGCGCGTTGTCCGCGCGGGCAATCGAGAGCAACAGGATCAACACCGCCTGGAACAGGAAGCAGCTAAACAAAGTGGCCTGTCTCCCTATCTTGTCCGAGATGCTCCCCGCTATGATGCGGCCGGCGCCGTTGCCAACCGCCAGAACGGCCACCAGCACGAAACCCAGCTTCACCCCCGCCTGCACGTCCACCATCTTCGCCAGCTTCGAAATCACCATCAGCCCCGCCCCGGCACCGCACACATACATGAACCACAATACGTAAAACTGCCACGTCCGCAGCACCTCCCCCGGCGCAAAGTCCACTTTCTTCGCCGCCGCCCCCGCCCCCGGCGCCGCGGTCCCGGCCGGCACATACCCCTTCGGCGGCGCCTGCAGCAACTGCGCCAGCACCGTCACCACCACCAGAAACCCAATGCCCAAGACCAACATCGTCGTCGGCACCCCGTACGCCTTGATGAGCGCCGTCGCCAATGGCGCCACATACACGCTCGCCAAACCAAAACCGGAGACCACGATTCCGGCGATCATCCCCGTTCGCGCCGCGGCGAACCACTTCACCGCCGGTGGCGTGGCCGAGGCATATCCAAAACCGATGCCGGCGCCCGCCAGCAGGCCAAAGCCGAGCACGAAACCCATGACCGAGGTCACTTGCCCCGCCAGAATCATCCCCAGGCCGACCAGCACGCCGCCGATCGACGCCACGACCCGCGGCCCAATCCGATCCTGCATCCGTCCCGCCGGCACCATGATCAACGAAAAGATCAGGCACGCCACCGAATACGGCAGCGAACGATCCGCCTCCGACCATCCCCATTCCTGGGGGATCCCCTTGCTCACCACACTCCACGAATAGAGGACACCCAACGCCAGGTTGATGCCCGTTCCCGCCAAGGTGACCGTCCATCCTCGATTCGCCACCGCCGGTTGATCAGCGCGCACTTCGTTCGCCATGAGTTTTCCTTGTTTGCTCTTGTGTTGCTCTGTCTGGGGTTCTGGAACTCCCGCCGCGCGTCGCCCTCGCCCGCCGCGGATGATCGACCGGTCCCGGGGACTCGAACCGGGACCGTCCCACCGTCACCAGCAGCCGGCGCCAGGCGGTAACCACTCCCCCCACAGGCAACTACGCCTCTTGCCTCGGAGGCTCTCTCCCACCAACGCTCGCCGGGGTCAACACACACCCTAGAAACTCCCGGTACATTTGTCGACAGCCTTCTCCAGGTGGGCGCACGCGGCGACGCTGCTCCGCCCCGATGCGCTCAAGGTAACGTACGACGGACCGCCCGACGTCCCGGCGGGCAGCAGCCTCATCCGCCGGAAGGGGTGGCGTTCGTGGCTTTCCGAGCGACCGACAGCCCGCGAGGCTCAGGACCGCGGCTCGTCCTCGGCTCGCCGTAGCCTTGGCGGAGGCGGCTTGAGCCGCAACAAAGCGTGTGTGCGTTCTGCTGCGGGTCGAGAAGACCCGCGGTCCGGAAGGGTCTCC